>NZ_SZWU01000086.1:0-18931 GCF_005280935.1 Citrobacter sp. wls757
CGACGTGTTTCCGTAAGGCCGGGAGAGCCAGCATCCATGCTGGCTCAGGGCGCGCTTTGCAAGGGCGCTACCTCGCGCCCGGCCCGGTAGCCTGGAGGAATAAGCGGAGGGTATTGCGTAGCAACAATTTTCCCGCGGGGAGCCGGGATTGTTAAGGGTACGGCGATAGTACCCTTAACACGTTCACAGGCAGTATCGTTTCAGAGAAGTGAAAAACATAAGGTGAACGTAGCAATATACCGGAGGCAACAGATTCATTACCTCCGAAACAGCTGTCTGGCGTTACTTACCACGGCTCAGCGTTAATCCCACATCACCGCCTGGATGCACAGACAACAGCGTCTCTTTTGAGTAACCGCTTTCGCTCATCAGGCAGGCGCAGGCGGCGTCAAAGATAGCCAGCACCAGTAAAATTGAGGTGGTGGCCAACATGTTCAGCGGGTCGGCCTCACGCTGGACGCCGGTGGAAATCACCAGTCTCGACGCTTTAGCAATGGCTGAATCGGCGTTTTCAGTCACGCTCAGAATCGGCACATTTCGCGCAGTCAGTCCGGGCAGCAGCCGGGTGAGTTCATCCGAATTTCCCCCACGCGACAGCATAATCACCAGGTCGTTGGCGCGTAAAAAACCGAGATCGCCATGCGCCGCGTCCGTCGCGTTGAGGTAGATCGCCGGGCGTTCCACGCACGCAAGCATATGCGCCACTTTACGCGCTGCGATGCCGGAGGTACCTACGCCGGTGACGACGATTTTCCCCTGACAGCCGCGCAGCTCCGCCATCAGCGACTGCCAGAGCGGTTCAGTCAGATGCTGCCCCAGACCCGCCAGGGCATCGCTATAGAGCTGAAATACGCCGGTGGCCTGAGACCAGGAGTTGCTCATGCGTCCTCCTGCATCAACTGGCGGTATTTCATATGATCCTGATACATCTCGTGGAATACCCGATATTTGCGATCGTAGTACTGCTTAATGCGATTTGTTTGCGGGGTAACCGTTTTACCAATCCGGCTCATCGCCGACATCGCTTCCGGGAAGGTTTCGAAAACGCCCGCGGCGATAGTTCCCATCATGGCGCCACCCAGCAGCATGGCTTCGCTCTCTTCAGGCAGCAGCATCGCGCAGCCGGTGGCGTTGGCATGTTCCTGAACGAAGATTGGGTTTTTCGTCCCGCCGCCGCTGGCCATTATCGTATCGATGGTGTAGCCGCTTTGATTCATCGTTTCAATGATATGGCGGGTTCCCAGCGCAATGGCCTGGATGGTCGCAAGGTACTGTAGCGCCATATCTTCCGGCGTACGTGACAGTTTCAGTCCGGTGATTGCGCCCGTAAGCGTTGGGTTAGCGCGCGGCGAGCGGTTGCCGTGGAAATAGGGCAGGATGTGCATATCGCGGGTTAAAAATGCGATATCTTCCGGCTCACCGGCCATTTTACGCAACAGCGCATTCAGCACTTCGTAAATGGTCTGCCCCTGAGATTTAGCTTGCGCCAGCAGGGTTTCGTAGCAAGGATGCGACTGAATAACGTGATCGATTAACGCCCCTGTTGCCGACTGTCCACCTTCGTTGAGCCAGTATTCTGGCAGCACGGCTGAGTAGTAAGGACCCCAGACGCCGCCGATAAAACGCGGCTCTTTGGAAATCGCCATGTGTCCAGTGGAAGTGCCGCCAATCAGCGCGATACGACGGTCAAAATCCGCCACCTCGCCGGAAACACCGCTTGCCCCGAGCGTGCCGAGGGTACCGGCGTGGGCATCGATGATCGAGACGCTGACAGCGGTCCCCGGAATCAGCCCCATTTCGCTGGCGGCGCGCGCGGATAGCCCGTGACCGAGCGGTTCGCCCATGGTTTTCACGTAGCGACCAATTTTGGCAGCATCATGCTCCAGCAAATCTTCCAGCCCAATCTGGCGGAAATAGCTGGCATCCCATTTGTCTTCATGGCCCATATAGGTCCATTTACACACCGTCGAACACAATGAGCGCGTGTCATCGCCCGTTGCGCGCCAGGTCAGGAAATCGGGCAGGTCAAAGTAGTATCCCGCATTGGCCCAGGTGTTGGGCATATGTTGCTTCAGCCATAGCAGTTTTGGCGTCTGCATTTCCGGGGAGATAATGCCGCCAACGTAGTCCAGCACCCGATGATGCAGGGCGTTGATGCGCTCGGCCTGAGTAATGGCGCGGTGATCCATCCACACAATGATGTTCTGTTCGCTGCGCCCGGACGGGCTGATGGTCAGCGGTTTACCTTCTTTGTCCAGCACCACCAGTGAACAGGTCGCGTCAAAGCCCAGACCTTTCACCTGGATAGGGTTGATATCCGACTGGTTAATCGCATCGCGAACCGCGTTACACACCGCCTGCCAGATGTTATCGGAAGACTGCTCAACAAAATCGGCCTGCGGGCGGTAAATCTCGATGGCCCGACTGGCCTGACCGACCATTCTGCCGTTGAGATCAAACACGCCAGCACGGGCGCTTCCGGTTCCGACATCCACACCAATAAAGTAACTTGCCATAATTTTTTCTCCTGAAATCAGGCTTTACGATTCTGTAATGCGATAAAGAGGATCAGCACCGCGCCCCACAGCGCCATCGTCAGATAGCTGCTGACCCCCAGCAAGTTAAGGCCGCTTTCCAGCATTTGCAGCACAATCAGTGCCAGCACCAGGCCGATAATGCGCCCGAAGCCGCCATCCGGGTTGATACCGCCGAGGACGGAGGCAAGGATGGTGACCAGCAGGTAGGATTCACCGTATCCGGCTTTAGCTGAGTTGAATTTCGCCATCATCAAAATGGCGGCGACCCAGCCGAGCAGGGCAGAAATCACGTACACCGAAATTTGTACCCGTACGGTATTCACGCCGCTGTAGCGGGTAGCCTGTTCATTGGAACCAACGAGATACAGGCTGCGCCCAAGCGTGGTGTGTTCCAGCAGTACCCACAGCAGGATTGCCACCAGGAAAAAGAGCAGTAGCGCCACCGGAATACCGGCAATCGTGGCGTTACCAAGGTACTGAATGGCGGTCGGGAAACCGGAAATCACCGTCCCGTTGGAAAGCAGAATATTCAGCCCGGAGATAAGCGTCATCGTGCCGAGCGTGGCGAGAATAGGCGAAACCCCGACCCAGGCAATCAGCGCACCGTTGAGCGTGCCGATAACCACCGCCACGGCAGCGCCTGCCAGCAGCGCTAGCACCAGAAACAGCGGGTTATCCGGATGGGTGACGATAATCGCCGCCATCACCAGCGAGCAGGCGTTCGCCCCGGCAATAATCGACAGGTTAATGCCGCCGGTCAGCATGGTCATGCCCATCCCGAGGGCCAGCATGCCGAGGATTGGTAGCTGTGAGCCAATCGACTGGAAGTTAGCGACGCTGAAAAAACGGCTGCCGAGCAGGGCCGAGAAGACCAGGGCGACGACCACAATAATCACGCATTGCAGACGAATGATGGCATCACCGGGTAAAAATCTGGCGATTGTTTTCATCTCAAAGCTCCCTTGCCAGTTTGCGTTTTTCGTTCCAGGCCGTGGCGCTAATGCTGACCAGGATAATGGCGCCGCTGAACACGGTGTGCCAGTAAGAGGAGACGCTGAGCAGCGTCAGGCCATTTTGTAAGAAGGCCAGCAGAACCACGCCGAGCAGGGTTCCGGTCAACGTACCGCGCCCGCCGCTCATGCTGGTTCCGCCGAGTACTACCGCCGCCAGCACCGTCAGCTCAAAGCCGAGCAGCGAATTGGGCGCAACTGACTGGGTGATTTGCGCCTGAACCACGGCGGCAACGCCTGCCAGAATGCCCATGTAGCCATAGACGTAGAAATGCAGCTTCAGCAGATTCAGCCCCAGGCGCGAGGCCGCGTCGCGGTTGCCGCCCATGGCGTAAACCTGACGGCCAAGACGGGTATAGTTCATCAGCACGGCGGTAAAGATGATCACCGCCGCCAGGCACAGCAGGGGCAGGGTCAAACCGTAGTCGTAGCCATCCGCCGCGGTGAACGAGAACCAGTTAATGCCGTTCATAAACCAGTCCGGGAAGCCGTACAGCCAGGTGCCTTTGGTGGCGTAAACCAGCAGACCGTAGTAGACGTTCAACGTGGCGATGGTAATGATGATTGCCGGAACGCGTAGCCAATAGACCAGAAAACCGTTGATCAGCCCAAGCAGCAGGCCCACCGCAATGGCGATGATTAACGCCAGCGCGAAGTTGCCGCCGTGACCGATAACCCAACTGGCCATTGCATACTGGGCTATCGCGGTCATCGCCGGAAATGAGATGTCGATCCCGCCGGAAATCAGCACCACAAACAGCCCACAGGCCAGGATGCCGAGAATCGCGTAGCTGGTGGCCACATCCGTCAGGTTCCCCAAAGACAAGAACTCGTCGGTGCTGACGCTCAGCCCAACGGCAAGGGCTACAACCAGCAGGCCCAGCCAGAACTCATGTTGCCCGATTAAACGGGAGAGATGCATCTTATTCATTGATTACCTCGACCACTTCAGCAATCTCCTCTTCACGGCATTGATGAGGATTAAATTCCGCCACCAGCTTGCCGCGACGCATTACCAGCACACGGTGGCTGTTGTAATACGCTTCCGGGATTTCATCGCAAATCATCAGCACCGCCATACCCTGTTCAGCCAAATCGCGGGCTATCTGGTAAATACCCTCTTTGTTGGCGATATCCACGCCGACGGTAGGCGAGTCGAGGATCAGGATGCGGGGATTGGTCGCCACCCATTTGGCAATGGCGATACGCTGGGCATTACCGCCGGAAAGGGTTTTGACCGGTAGGTGCGGATCGGACACTTTGATATTCAGTTCGCGGATTAAATCGGCGACCAACTTTTGCGCTTTACGGTGATCGAGCAGGCCGCTACCGGTGTGCAGTTGATCAAACACCGTGACGATGGTGTTGTCGTAGATCGACTGCTCCATGATCAGCCCCTGCGTCAGGCGATCTTCTGAGACATAGCCGATCCCGTGTTGGATGGCGTCATGGTTATTGCGCAGAGTAACCGGCTGACCGTTAATACGAATCTCGCCGCTTTCCGGGTGCGTCATGCCAAACAGGCTCAGACAAAGCTCGGTGCGCCCGGCACCCAGCAGACCAACAATGGAGACGATCTCGCCGCCGTGCAGCGACAGATTAATGTTCTGGTATTTACCTCTGCGGCTGAGATTGCGCAGCTCAAGCAGCGGCTCTTGCTCAATCGCGGGCCTTTCCGGCAACGGGCTGTAGTGGAAGCGTTGTCCGGTCATCAGGAAGGCCAGCTCGTGGCTGTCGAGTTCGCTGGCAGGGTATGTACCCACCAGTTTGCCATCGCGCATTACGCTGATGCGGTCAGCCACTTCCATCACCTCATCCAGACGATGGCTGACAAACACGACGCAAATTCCGGCCGCTTTCAGTTCATTAACTACTCGCAGCAGGCCATTAACCTCCTGGCGGGTTAGCGAGGCGGTGGGCTCGTCCATAATCACCAGACGCGCATCGGCGGCAATCGCCCGGCAAATGGCGACCAGCTGTCGATCAGCAATTGAGAGTTTTTCAACTTTTTTATCGGGATCGATATTCACCCCAATACGTTTCATGGCTGCCAGCGCCTGCTGCTTCATGGCGCCGCGACGCACCCAGATATCGCCACCCGGCAGATAGCGGTTGACCGCGATATTTTCTGCGACGCTAAAGTTGGGGAACAACGACAGGTCCTGATAAATAACCTGAATGCCATAATGGGAAGAGAGCTGCGGCGTCAGATGATGGAACAATTTTCCGTCGAGTAAAATCTGCGCGCCTTTTTCCGGGTGATAAACCCCGGAGATCACTTTAATAATGGTACTTTTACCACAGCCGTTTTGACCCGCCAGACAGTGAACTTCGCCTTTTCTCAGCGTCAGATTCACGTTATCCAGCGCCAGCACGCCCGGGAATTGTTTGCTGATATTCTCAAGAGTGATAAATGCGGTGGTGTCTGCCATGGACAATACCCCTGCGCGCGTCCGGGGGGACGCTGAGTGTTAGTTTGGTTGATAGCGCCGACCAGGCGGTCGGCGTTAAGGTTCCCTGGTGTTGGCTAAAGCCTTAGAAACCAAGTGATTGTGCGTTGTCTTTGGTGACTTCGAGGATCTTGTTAAAGCGGATCACTTTCTTCTCCGTGTCGATATCGGCTTTCCCTAAACCATCGATACTCAGATCGGCGTTCACTTCTTTGCCCTGCAACAGCTGATCGGCAACAGTGACCAGCGCGTAGCCCGCGTCTTTTGGATCCCACAGCAGCGCTTTTTTGATATCACCGCGCATCAGGTAAGGTGCTGCCTGCGCTGGCATGGCGATCCCGACGACGGCGATCTTATCTTTGGCGCGTTTTTTCTGCACAGCCTGACCCGCACCGATTGGACCCAGTGAGCCGAAGCCGATAATGCCCTTCATCTGCGGGTAGGTTTTCATCAGATCCAGCGTTGTGGCGTAGGATTTATCGATGCTTTCCGCGACCGGCAGACGTGAAGTGACTTCGAACATTTCCGGATATTTTTCTTTCTGGTACTTAATTGCATAATCCGCCCACGCGTTATGCAGTGGGACCGTCAGCGAACCAACATAGATGGCATATCCGCCTTTGCCGCCCATATTTTTCGCTAACTCATCGACGTTGGCCTGTGCGTATTTTTCACTGTCGATAGTTTCGATATCCCACTGGCCAATTTGCTCATCCGGGGATTCGTGCGTCAACACCACGATGCCTTTATCGCGCGCTTTTTTCAGTACCGGCTCAAGGACCTTGGCATCATTCGGCACCACGATGATCGCATTAACGTTTTTGGCGATCAGATCCTCAATCACTTTCACCTGCTGCGCCGGGTCCGGCGTTGAAGGTCCGGTCTGGTAAGCATTCACATCCAGTTTTTTTGCTGCTTCATTTACGCCGGTTTCCATCCGGTTAAACCATGGGATCCCGGTGACTTTGGCAACCACAGCAATTTCATATTTTTCCGCCGCAAAGGACGTGCCGGACAACATGCATGCAGAAACCAGGGTTGCACTGAGTAATGCGAGTTTGAATTTCATAGTTGTACCTTTCGTAGGGGGCAGGACATGTCACGGCGTGAAGTTAACAATGAATGGAAGAGGGAATGAATCATAAGTTTTGCGAATGTGATCTATGCCCATTTTTGTGAATTTATGGAAATGAAATGGTTAATAATTAGTTAAATTTGCATGATTTTACATTCAGTCGTTCAAATTAAGTGTTAATTAAATATTAAAATGAAACCATTAATTAACATATCGTTATCATTTGGCTTAAGTTTTGACGCCGAAAAGGTGTTTGAGGGGAATTTCCCGAAGAAGAAATTATCGAAACTGAGAACTGAATCGATACCGGAAAAGGGTGCTCAATATTTTTTCGTTCAATGGTATCCTCAGCACACTTTCGCCAAACCCGGCATCATTATTTGTGGCGGTGTAGATTTTCATCGTGGAGAACTCATGCAAGGCGTTAAACGTATCATTATCACGTTGTTTCTCGCTGTCCTGTCCTTTGGCGCAGGCGCGCATCCCCACAGCTTTATCCATCTGAAAACTGAGATAGTGAGCGAGAATGACCAGTTCGTCGCGCTGAAAATGCGCTGGACGATGGATGAAATTACCTCGGCAGATCTGCTTTACGATGCGGGAAATGCCAAACCTGGTGATGAGATCTGGAAGAAACTGGCGGCGGAAGTGATGGCCAACGTTCTCGGGCAGCACTATTTCACCGAAGTGTGGCACGACGGGAAAAAGGTAAAGTTTAAAAACAGGCCGACGGAATATGGCATGGCGCGGGAGGAACACCAGGCAGTGCTGACGTTCGTTTTGCCGCTGGCCGAAGCTCAGCCGCTGAGTGGTCAAAAATATACCATTTCAACCTTCGACCCGACCTACTACGTTGATATGAGCTATGACAAAGACAGCGACGCCAGGCTGGGGCAGGCCATAAGCCAGAAATGCCGGATTTCAGTACATACGCCGACGCCCAATGAACAAACGCTGAGCTTTGCGCAGTCGCTGGATAAAGAAGACGCACCGCCGGAGGATATGGAGTTGGGTAAACAGTTTGCACAGACGGTAACGCTGCAATGTCAGTAGTTTATCAACAACGTGCAGCCAGACGTCGCTGGCTGACGCTATGGCCGCTGGCTGTCTTTTTGCTGTTGGCGGCAGGCGGCATACTGTGGCTATGGCAGGCCTGGCCGCAGGTGATGATGAAAAGTGTCGTCTGGCAGCGCGACGTTAACCAACAGATGAGCGGGTTGCTGAAAGCAGTTGCCGCCAATCCGGCCCAGGCCGGGGGATCGCTGCTGCTGTTTAGTTTTCTCTACGGCGTTCTGCATGCGCTGGGGCCGGGACATGGAAAAGTCGTCATTACCACCTGGCTGGCAACGCACCCCTCGAAGCTGAAGTCGAGTATTGGCCTGACGCTAGCCTCATCTTTATTACAGGGGCTGGTCGCTATCGGACTGGTGGTTGTGGTGCTTACCATCTTGCAGTTGCCTGCACGACAGCTACATATGAGTAGTTTCTGGCTGGAGAAAGGGAGTTATGCGCTGGTTGGCGTGTTGGGTGTTTTATTGTGCGTCCGTGCGCTGAAGAAATTGCGCCAGCTGCTGCGCCGCCCAAAATTCACTGCCTTCACGCCGCATCATGTGCATCACGAGGGTTGCGGCTGCGGGCATCAGCATTTGCCCGATCCTGAACAGCTGCAAAATGGTGATGACTGGCGTGCCCGGTTGATGATCGTGCTGTCTATGGGGATGCGCCCGTGCTCGGGGGCCATCATGGTTTTACTGTTCAGCAAAGTGGTTGACGTGTTTAGCTGGGGTATGGCGTCGGCGCTGGCGATGGCGGCAGGAACATCTTTGACGATTACGTCACTGGCTCTGCTGGTACACAGTTTCCGCTCGCTGGCGGTGAAACTTAGCGGGCATAAAGCGCCGGTATTGTGGCGACAGATTGGCTGGACGACGCTGGCGTTAGCCGGTGGTGCGGTGCTGATCGCTGCTGCGGTAGTGATGTGGATGAGCGCGGTGCCGGTAGGGCGAGGGATAAGACCGTTTTAGCACTGTTGTAGGATGAATGCCTGATGGCGCTTCGCTTATCAGGCCTACGGGGAACTTCCCTGGTAGGCCGGATAAGGCGCTAGCCGCCATCCGGCATCAACGATTAGCGCTTCAGCGCATCGCTCAGTTCGTCACGCATGTTAGCCAGCATGGCTTTCACTACGCGCGGGTTACCTGCAACGATGTTGCCGGTCGCCATGTAGTTATGACCACCGGTAAAGTCGCAAACCAGTGCGCCAGCTTCACGGGCAATCAGCTCACCTGCGGCGAAATCCCACGGGCGCAGGCCAATTTCGAAATAACCGTCAACGCGGGCTGCGGCAACGTAGGCCAGATCCAGCGCAGCAGAACCGGTGCGGCGGAAGTCCGCGCATTCGGTAAACATGTTGCCCAGAATTTTCATGTAAGAAGCGGCGTGCTGTTTGGCTTTGAACGGGAAACCGGTGGCGATGATGGTGCCATCCAGATCGCGGGCGGTGCTGCCACGCAGACGGTAGCCGTTCAGCTGTGCGCCCTGGCCACGGGTTGCGGTGAACAGTTCGTTACGCATTGGATCGTAAACAACGGCGACTTCAGTACGGCCTTTGATGCGTACTGCGATGGATACCGCGAAGTGCGGCAGACGTTTTACGAAGTTGGTGGTGCCATCCAGTGGATCGATAACCCATTGAACATCCAAATCTTCACCAACATGTTCACCGCTTTCTTCGGTGATGATGGTGTGCTGTGGGTAAGATTTGCGAATCGTTTCGATAATAATCGCTTCGGCGGCTTTATCGACGTTAGTCACGAAATCATTGCTGCCTTTCTGGCTGGTTTCTACAGAGTCTGGGGTTTCGTAGTGTTTGGCAATTACATTACCCGCCTTGCGCGCTGCGCGCACGGCGATGGTCAGCATCGGATGCATCGGTCTCTCTCACTGGATGTTAAAGAACGGGAAAACGGCGCAGAGTATAGCAGCGAGTTCGGAATATGTCTTCGTTTTATGATAATATGCCCGAATAATCTTTAGCCGAAGAAATACAATGCTGCAAAATATTCGAATCGTGCTGGTGGAAACCTCTCACACTGGCAACATGGGCTCTGTAGCCCGCGCAATGAAAACCATGGGTTTAACCAATCTGTGGCTGGTAAATCCACTGGTTAAACCGGACTCCCAGGCCATCGCCCTGGCAGCGGGTGCCAGTGATGTGATCGGCAGCGCGCAGATCGTCGATACGCTCGATGAAGCGCTGGCGGGCTGTAGCCTGGTGGTAGGCACCAGTGCGCGTTCCCGCACGCTGCCGTGGCCGATGCTGGATCCGCGTGAATGCGGTTTAAAAAGTGTCTCTGAAGCGACGAACTCGCCGGTGGCGCTGGTCTTTGGTCGTGAACGTGTTGGTCTGACCAACGAAGAGCTGCAGAAGTGCCATTATCACGTCGCCATTGCCGCGAACCCGGAATACAGTTCGCTCAACCTGGCGATGGCAGTGCAGGTCATCTCTTATGAAGTGCGCATGGCCTGGCTGGCGACGCAGGAAAGCGACAAGACCGTAGATTACGAAGAAGCAGAGTATCCGCTGGTCGATGATTTAGAGCGTTTTTACGGTCATCTGGAGCAAACGCTGCTATCGACCGGGTTTATCCGCGAAGGGCACCCGGGGCAGGTGATGAATAAGCTGCGCCGTCTGTTTACCCGTGCGCGTCCAGAGAGCCAGGAGTTGAACATCCTGCGCGGGATTTTAGCTTCAATTGAGCAGCAGAATAAAAGCAAGTAACTGTACTAATGCCGGATGCGCTTCGCTTATCCGGCCTACAGGCCGCACGATTTGCAGGCCGGATAAGCGAAGCGCATCCGGCAAGTGAAAATGGCACTGAAGGTTAAATACCTGACTAAATTAGTCAAGTAAATAGTTGACTGATTTAGTCGGGAATGTCAGACTTGCCCCTGCTATGCAATACCCCCATTTTACAATAAAAAACCCCGGGCAGGGGCGAGTTTGAGGCTAAGTAAGACATGAGACTGACATCAAAAGGGCGTTATGCCGTGACCGCAATGTTGGACGTTGCGCTCAACTCCGAAACGGGCCCGGTACCGTTGGCTGATATTTCTGAACGTCAGGGAATTTCCCTGTCATATCTGGAGCAGCTGTTTTCCCGTTTGCGTAAAAACGGTCTGGTTTCCAGCGTACGTGGACCAGGCGGCGGGTATCTGCTGGGTAAAGATGCCGGCAGCATCGCAGTAGGTGAAGTGATTAGCGCTGTTGACGAGTCTGTAGATGCGACCCGTTGCCAGGGCAAAGGCGGTTGTCAGGGCGGCGATAAATGCCTGACCCACGCGCTGTGGCGCGATCTGAGCGATCGTCTGACCGGTTTCCTCAACAACATTACGTTGGGCGAACTGGTAAATAATCAGGAAGTCCTGGATGTGTCTGGTCGCCAGCATACCCATGACGCTCCACGCACTAATCGTGCTCAAGACGCGATCGACGTTAAGTTACGCGCATAATAAAAGTATTTTAGAATCAGGCCGGGGTGCTACACACCCCGTTAACTCGGTCGTACATCCAGCCGGTTGCCTGATTCCTTGCATTGAAGCGATGTACGGAGTTTATAGAGCAATGAAATTACCGATCTATCTCGATTACTCCGCAACCACGCCGGTGGACCCGCGTGTTGCCGAGAAAATGATGCAGTGTCTGACCCTGGACGGAAACTTTGGTAACCCAGCGTCTCGTTCACACCGTTTTGGCTGGCAGGCTGAAGAGGCGGTAGATATCGCCCGTAACCAGATTGCCGACCTCGTGGGCGCTGACCCGCGTGAAATCGTATTTACTTCCGGTGCGACTGAATCCGATAACCTGGCGATTAAAGGTGCAGCCAACTTTTATCAGAAAAAAGGCAAGCACATCATCACCAGCAAAACCGAACACAAAGCCGTGCTGGACACCTGTCGTCAGCTGGAGCGCGAAGGGTTCGAAGTCACCTACCTCGCCCCGCAGCGTAACGGCATTATCGACCTGAAAGAACTTGAAGCGGCAATGCGTGACGACACCATCCTCGTGTCTATCATGCACGTGAATAACGAAATCGGCGTGGTGCAGGATATCGCGACCATCGGCGAAATGTGCCGTGCTCGCGGCATCATCTATCACGTTGATGCGACCCAGAGCGTGGGCAAACTGCCTATCGATCTGAGCCAACTGAAAGTTGACCTGATGTCCTTCTCTGGCCACAAAATTTATGGTCCGAAAGGTATCGGCGCGCTGTACGTTCGTCGTAAACCGCGTATTCGTATTGAAGCGCAGATGCACGGCGGCGGTCACGAGCGTGGTATGCGTTCCGGTACGCTGCCTGTGCATCAGATCGTCGGCATGGGTGAAGCATACCGTATCGCTAAAGAAGAGATGGAAACCGAGATGGCGCGCCTGCGCAGTCTGCGTAACCGTCTGTGGAACGGCGTGAAAGATATGGAAGAGGTGTACCTCAACGGTGACCTCGAGCAGGGCGCACCGAACATTCTCAACGTCAGCTTCAACTTTGTTGAAGGCGAGTCGCTGATTATGGCGCTGAAAGACCTGGCTGTATCCTCCGGTTCTGCATGTACTTCTGCAAGCCTGGAACCATCCTACGTGCTGCGCGCGCTGGGGATGACCGACGAGCTGGCACACAGCTCAATTCGTTTCTCTTTAGGTCGTTTCACTACCGAAGAAGAGATTGACTACGCCATCAATCTGGTTCGCAACTCCATTGGCCGTCTGCGCGACCTTTCTCCACTGTGGGAAATGTTCAAACAGGGTGTGGATCTGAACAGCATTGAATGGTCACATCACTAATTCGGCACCGATAAGGAGAATTCAACATGGCTTACAGCGAAAAAGTTATCGATCATTACGAGAATCCACGTAACGTGGGCTCTTTTGACAACAGCGACGAGAACGTGGGCAGCGGCATGGTGGGTGCACCGGCCTGTGGCGACGTGATGAAGTTGCAGATCAAAGTCAACAATGAGGGTATCATTGAAGACGCGCGTTTCAAGACTTACGGCTGCGGTTCCGCTATTGCTTCCAGCTCTCTGGTTACCGAATGGGTAAAAGGGAAATCTCTGGACGAAGCACAGGCGATTAAAAACACCGATATCGCCGACGAGCTTGAACTGCCACCGGTGAAAATTCACTGCTCTATTCTGGCTGAAGACGCGATTAAAGCCGCGATTGCGGATTACAAAAGCAAACGTGAAGCAAAATAATTAAGAGTTGAGGTTTTATTATGTCGATTACCTTAAGCGACAGTGCAGCAGCGCGTGTAAATACCTTCCTGGCAAACCGCGGTAAAGGGTTTGGTCTGCGTCTGGGCGTGAGAACCTCCGGCTGCTCAGGTATGGCCTATGTACTGGAATTTGTTGACGAGCCGGCGGCTGAAGATACCGTGTTTGAAGACAAAGGCGTAAAAGTCGTGATCGACGGTAAGAGCCTGCAATTCCTCGACGGTACGCAGTTAGACTTCGTCAAAGAAGGTCTGAACGAAGGGTTTAAGTTCACTAACCCGAACGTGAAAGACGAATGTGGATGCGGCGAAAGCTTCCACGTGTAACGCGCTTACTGATAACCCCACCGTGGTCGCCTGCGCGTGGGGTTTGTTTTACCTGACTCTCTGGTTTTGCCTCATCGAACAACAGAGAATCGATGCCCTGAGAATGTTATGGACTACTTCACCCTCTTTGGCTTACCGGCCCGTTATCAGCTCGATACTCAGGCGCTGAGCCTACGTTTTCAGGATCTACAACGTCAGTATCATCCTGATAAATTCGCCAGCGGTTCCCAGGCGGAACAACTTGCTGCGGTTTCGCAGTCCGCCACTATCAACCAGGCCTGGCAAACGCTGCGTCATCCTTTGATGCGCGCCGAATACTTATTGTCTTTACACGGTTTTGATATCCGCAGCGAGCAGCACACGGTGCGCGATACCGCGTTCCTGATGGAGCAACTTGAGCTGCGTGAAGAGCTGGACGAGATTGAACAGGCAAAAGACAGTCAACGTTTAGATGCGTTTATGAAACGCGTCAGCGAAATGTATAACGTTCGCCATCAACTGATGGTGGAACAGCTGGATAGCGAGACGTGGGACGCAGCGGCAGATACCGTGCGTAAGCTGCGTTTTCTCGATAAACTGCGAAGCAGTGCAGAACAACTCGAAGAAAAACTGCTCGATTTTTAATTTCCGGAAGCGAAAATGGCCTTATTACAAATTAGTGAGCCTGGTCTGAGCGCCGCGCCGCACCAGCGTCGTCTGGCGGTAGGTATCGATTTAGGCACCACCAACTCCCTGGTTGCTACCGTACGCAGCGGCCAGGCCGAAACGCTGGCAGACCATGAAGGTCGCCACCTGTTGCCGTCAGTGGTTCACTATCAGCAGCAGGGCTACTCTGTCGGTTACGATGCCCGCGCCAATGCAGCGTTGGATACGGCAAACACCGTTAGCTCGGTAAAACGCATGATGGGCCGTTCTCTGGCGGATATCCAGGCGCGTTACCCGCATCTGCCATATACGTTCCAGGCGAGCGAAAACGGTCTGCCGATGATTGAAACCGCTGCCGGTTTGCTTAATCCGGTGCGCGTCTCCGCTGATATTCTGAAAGCGCTGGCCGCGCGGGCTACCGAATCGCTGTCCGGCGAACTGGACGGCGTGGTAATCACCGTTCCGGCTTACTTTGACGATGCACAGCGTCAGGGGACCAAAGACGCCGCGCGTCTGGCGGGCCTGCACGTATTGCGTCTGCTGAACGAACCGACCGCAGCGGCGATCGCGTATGGTCTGGACTCCGGTCAGGAAGGCGTGATCGCAGTCTACGATCTTGGCGGCGGTACGTTTGATATTTCTATTCTGCGCCTGAGCCGTGGCGTGTTTGAAGTGCTGGCGACCGGCGGTGATTCCGCGCTCGGCGGCGACGATTTTGACCATCTGCTGGCCGATTACATTCGCGAGCAGGCGGGCGTGGCCGATCGCAGCGATAACCGCGTACAGCGCGAACTGCTGGATGCCGCGATTGCAGCGAAAATCGCGCTTAGCGACGCTGATTCTGTAACGGTTAACGTGGCAGGATGGCAGGGTGAAATCACCCGTGAAACCTTTAATGAACTCATTTCCGCACTGGTCAAGCGTACGCTGCTGGCCTGCCGTCGCGCGCTGAAAGATGCGGGCGTGGAGCCGCAAGATGTGCTGGAAGTGGTGATGGTTGGCGGTTCAACGCGCGTGCCTCTGGTACGTGAACGCGTCGGTGAATTTTTTGGCCGTACACCGTTGACCTCTATTGACCCGGACAAAGTGGTCGCTATCGGTGCGGCAATCCAGGCGGATATTCTGGTCGGAAATAAACCGGACAGCGAAATGCTGCTGCTGGACGTTATCCCGCTGTCTCTGGGACTGGAAACCATGGGCGGTCTGGTGGAGAAAGTGATCCCGCGTAACACCACTATCCCAGTGGCGCGCGCGCAGGACTTTACCACCTTTAAAGATGGCCAAACCGCGATGTCCATTCACGTGATGCAGGGCGAGCGTGAGCTGGTGCAGGACTGCCGTTCACTGGCGCGTTTTGCGCTGCGCGGCATCCCGGCATTGCCGGCAGGCGGCGCACATATCCGCGTGACCTTCCAGGTGGATGCCGATGGGCTGCTGAGCGTCACCGCCATGGAGAAATCCACAGGCGTTGAGTCCTCAATCCAGGTTAAACCGTCCTACGGTCTGACCGACAGTGAAATCGCCTCCATGATTCAGGATTCGATGAGTTTTGCCGAGCAGGACGTTAAAGCCCGTATGCTGGCAGAACAGAAAGTCGAAGCGGCACGCGTACTGGAGAGTTTATCCGGTGCGCTGAACGCTGATGCCGCGCTGTTAAGCGCCGCAGAACGTCAGGCTATCGACACCGCCGCCGCGCACTTGAGCGAGGTTGCACAGGGTGACGATGTTGACGCGATAGAACAAGCCATTAAAAACGTAGACAAACAAACCCAGGAATTCGCCGCTCGCCGCATGGACAAATCCGTCCGTAGCGCGCTGAAAGGCCATTCCGTGGACGAGGTTTAATATGCCAAAGATTGTTATTTTGCCTCATCAGGATCTCTGTCCCGATGGCGCAGTTCTGGAAGCTGAGACCGGCGAAACCATTCTCGACGTTGCCCTGCGTAACGGGATCGAGATTGAACACGCCTGTGAAAAATCCTGTGCCTGCACTACCTGCCACTGCATCGTGCGTGAAGGTTTTGATTCTTTGCCGGAAAGCACAGAAGAAGAAGACGACATGCTGGATAAAGCCTGGGGACTGGAGCCGGAGAGCCGTTTAAGCTGTCAGGCGCGGGTAACCGAGGACGATTTAGTGGTCGAAATCCCACGTTACACAATCAATCATGCGCGTGAGCATTAACAGAGGGTAGTATGGGACTGAAGTGGACCGATAGCCGCGAAATCGGCGAGGCGCTGTATGACGCTTTCCCCGATCTCGATCCCAAGACCGTTCGTTTCACCGATCTGCACCAGTGGATCTGTGACCTGGAAGAGTTCGATGATGATCCTCAGGCATCGAACGAAAAAATCCTTGAGGCCATTTTGCTGGTCTGGCTGGACGAAGCCGAATAAGTCAACGGGCTGCCCACGGGTGGCCCGTTTTCCTGTATGCGCGAAAATAAGGATAAATAAAATGACAGAAGCCATGAAAATTACGCTTTCCACGCAACCCGCCGATGCCCGCTGGGGTGAAAAGGCGACATACAGCATTAATAATGACGGCATTACCCTGCACCTGAACGGAAAAGATGACCTCGGCCTTATCCAGCGTGCCGCGCGTAAAATCGACGGCCTGGGTATTAAACACGTGCAACTGGACGGTGAAGGCTGGGATACCGAACGTAGCTGGGCGTTCTGGCAGGGCTACAAGGGACCAAAAGGCACCCGCAAAGTTGAGTGGGCCGCTCTGGACGAAGCGCAGCGCAAAGAGCTGGATAACCGTCTGAAGATTATTGACTGGGTGCGCGATACCATTAACGCCCCGGCAGAAGAGCTGGGCCCGGAACAGCTGGCGCAGCGCGCTGTTGATCTGCTGTGCTCCGTCGCGTGCGATAACGTCTCTTACCGCATCACCAAAGGTGAAGATCTGCGCGAGCAGAACTACATGGGTCTGCATACCGTGGGGCGCGGCTCTGAACGTCCTCCGGTGCTGCTGGCGCTGGACTACAACCCAACAGGCGACAAAGAAGCCCCGGTTTATGCCTGCCTGGTTGGTAAGGGAATTACTTTTGATTCCGGTGGTTACAGCATCAAGCAAAGCGCATTTATGGACTCAATGAAGTCCGACATGGGCGGTGCGGCAACGGTCACCGGCGCGTTGGCATTTGCCATCACCCGTGGTCTGAACAAGCGCGTGAAGCTGTATCTGTGCTGCGCGGATAACCTGATTAGCGGTAACGCCTTTAAGCTCGGCGACATTATTCACTATCGCAACGGTAAAAAAGTTGAAGTGATGAATACCGATGCCGAAGGACGTCTGGTGCTGGCCGATGGCCTGATCGATGCCAGTGCGCAGAAACCGGAACTGATCATTGATGCTGCCACGCTGACCGGCGCGGCGAAAACCGCCTTGGGTAACGATTATCACGCGTTGTTCAGCTTTGACGACAAGCTGGCTGCTCGCCTGCTGGCAAGTGCGGCGCAAGAAAACGAACCGTTCTGGCGTCTGCCGCTGGCAGAGTTTCACCGTAGTCAGTTGCCGTCTAACTTTGCCGAACTGAATAACACCGGTAGCGCGGCTTACCCGGCTGGCGCAAGCACCGCGGCGGGCTTCCTGTCCCATTTCGTGGAAAACTACCAGCAGGGCTGGCTGCATATCGACTGCTCCGCAACCTATCGCAAAGCGCCGGTTGAGCAGTGGTCTGCGGGCGCAACCGGTCTGGGTGTGCGCACGATTGCGAATCTGCTGACCGCATAATTTATTACTGTATTGCCGGATGGCGCTACGCTTATCCGGCCTACATGTGTTCATCCAATTTGTGATACTTATGTCCGAAACAAAAAACGAATTAGAAACATTGCTGGAACAAGCGGCGACAGAACCTGCGCATCGTCCGGCATTTTTCCGTACTTTACTGGAATCCACAGTCTGGGTGCCGGGTACTGCCGCAGAAGGCGAGGCGGTGGTTGAAGACAGCGCTCTCGACCTGCAGCACTGGGAAAAAGAAGACGGCACGACCGTGATCCCGTTCTTCACTTCTCTGGAAGCCCTGCAGCAGGCGGTGGAAGATGAGCAAGCATTTGTCGTTATGCCGGTGCGTACGTTGTTTGAAATGACGCTCGGCGAAACGCTCTTTCTCAACGCGAAACTGCCGACCGGCAAAGAATTTATGCCGCGTGAAATCAGCCTGCTGATGGGGGAAGAGGGGAATCCGCTCAGCACCCAGGAAGTACTGGAAGGCGGTGAATCGCTGATCCTCTCTGAAGTCGCTGAACCTCCGGCGCAGATGATTGACTCGCTGACTACGCTGTTTAAAACCATTAAGCCGGTAAAACGCGCGTTTCTCTGCTCAATCAAAGAAAGCGCGGAAGCCCAGCCGAATCTGCTGATTGGTATTGAAGCGGAAGGGGATATTGAAGAGATCATCCACGCTGCTGGCAGCGTCGCGATCGATACGCTGCCGGGCGATGAACCTATTGATATCTGCCAGGTGAAGAAGGGTGAGAAGGGCGTGAGCCACTTTATCACTGAGCATATCGCACCGTTCTACGAACGCCGCTGGGGCGGTTTCCTGCGCGACTTTAAACAGAACCGGATTATCTAAATTGTAGATACTGTTATCGCCTGCAAGCCTTT
>NZ_SZWU01000085.1:0-13581 GCF_005280935.1 Citrobacter sp. wls757
GCCGGATGCGGCGTAAACGCCTTATCCGGCCTACTGGCTACGTTCTGTGTACTCGATTAATCTTCATCAAACCCTGAATTAAACAGGGCAATCACTGCGGCCAGGGCTTCTACTTCCTGTGGTCCCGTGGCTTCGACTTCTATCTGACGCCCTTTGGCTGAATCCAGCATCAGCAGAGCGATAACGCTGTTGGCCTCGGCTTCCGTTCCTTCATCATTACGCAGTAAAACTTCTGCTTCGAAACCCTGCATCAATTCAAACAGTTTCATCGCTGGGCGGGCATGCATGCCCAGCTTATTGGTGATTTCAACGGTTTGCTTCACGGTCATGATTTACGTTTTTCCAGCGTACGATGGCGTGACTGCACGTTTTTACCGCGTGAGCGGAAGTAGTCTGCCAACTGCTCAGCAATATACACCGAACGGTGTTTCCCGCCGGTACAGCCGATGGCTACGGTAAGGTAGCTACGGTTGTTGGTCTCCAGCATGGGTAACCATAGCTCAAGATAGCTGCGAGTCTGGTAAATAAAATTGTGTACTTCTGTGTGCCTGTCGAGGAATGCGGCGACGGGGCGGTCAAGACCGGTCATTGGGCGCAGCTTTGGATCCCAGTGTGGGTTAGGCAGAAAGCGCACGTCAAAGACGTAATCCGCATCAATCGGGATACCGTGTTTGAAACCAAAGGATTCGAATACCATCGTCAATTCACGTTCGCGCTTACCCAGCAGTCGGGTACGTAACATTTCCGCTAGTTCGTGTACGGACATTTCGGAGGTATCAACGATCAGGTCAGCGCGAGAGCGCAGTGGCTCCAGCAAATCGCTTTCCTTATCGATAGCGCTTTCCAGAGACAAGTTCTTGCTGGAGAGCGGGTGTAAACGGCGCGTGTCACTGTAGCGACGAATCAGCGTGTTACGGTCTGCATCAAGGAACAGCAGCTGTGGTGAGAAACCCTCGGGCAGATTATTCATTGCCTGCTCAAAAATTTCCGGGGACTCAGGCATGTTGCGCACATCAATGCTGACGGCCGCAGAAATCTGGCGATCGGCCAGTGTACGAGCCAGATCGGGCAACAGCACTACGGGAAGGTTATCCACGCAGTAAAAACCCATATCTTCCAGCGCACGCAGGGCGACAGATTTACCTGACCCTGAACGGCCGCTGACGATCATCAGTACCATGTACTGTTTCTCCTCACAACGACAAAAAAGGATGCCATTGGGTTGTTATGCTTCATCCTGTCCACCTTCGGTGTCCGTGATGATTTGATACAACTCCTGGTCACTCTGCGCGGCGCGCAGACGACGACAGATGGTTTTATCTGCCAGACGTTTTGCGACCAGTGACAACGTATGCAAATGCGTCTTGGTTTGGTCTGCCGGGACCAGCAGGGCGAAAAGCAGATCGACAGGTTGATTATCAATGGCGTCGAAGGCGATGGGTGTTTCGAGTTGAACAAACACACCAACCGCGCGCATCGTGTCTTCTTCCAGCTTTCCGTGCGGGATAGCAATACCATTACCGATGCCGGTACTGCCCATTTTTTCACGCGTCAGAATGGCTTCAAATACCACCTGAGAAGGCAAGCTAAGCTGTTTTGCCGCAAGTTCGCTGATGATTTCCAGTGCGCGTTTCTTGCTTTGGCAGTGAACGCCTGCGCGTGTACATTCCTGGTTAAGAACAGTGCTCAGTTGTAGAGTCGTATCGTTATTTGTCATAATTTCACCTAAGCGCTAACTGTACAAATGGCCCGTTGTGCTACACAACAGGCCGTCCTGCACCCGCTAACTGCCCGGACAAGTTAGTGCTGTTTCAGTTTATCTTTATGTTTTGTTAACTGCCGAGCCAGTTTATCAATTAAACCGTCAATGGCGGCGTACATATCCTGACCTTCCGCGCTGGCATGAATTTCGCCACCGTTCACATGCAGTGTTGCATCCGAGATATGTGTAACCTTCTCCACTTTCAACACAATATAGACCTGATTAATCCGGTCGAAATATTGTTCGAGCTTGGCAAATTTTGTATTCACAAAATCGCGCAGGGCTTCGGTGATTTCGACGTTGTTTCCAGTGATGTTGAGCTGCATAGTGTCTTCCTTATCGGTTGGGTCACACCAGCTGTTTGCGCTGGTTAGACGGCGGAATGGATAAAGACTCTCGGTACTTCGCAACGGTGCGGCGTGCCACCATGATACCCTGTTCTGACAGCATAGAGGTTAACTTGCTGTCACTCAGCGGTTTCGCGGGGTTTTCCGCAGCAATTAATTTCTTCACCAGCGCACGGATAGCTGTGGATGAGGCTTCACCTCCGCCTTCAGTGTTAACGTGACTGGAAAAGAAATACTTCAATTCAAAAATGCCGCGCGGACTGTGCAGATACTTTTGCGTGGTCACACGGGAAATGGTCGATTCGTGCATCTCGACGGCCTGGGCGATATCCGCCAGCACCATCGGTTTCATAAACTCTTCGCCTTGCTCAAAGAAAGCTTGCTGCTGCTCAACGATGCAGCGGCTGACGCGCAGCAACGTATCATTGCGGCTTTCCAGGCTTTTAATCAGCCACTTCGCATCTTGCAGATTGCTACGAATAAACTGGCTGTCGGCATCGTTGCGCGCGCTATTGCACATGGCGGCGTAGTGCTGGTTAATCTGTAAGCGCGGAATGCTGTCGCCGTTGAGTTCGACCGCCCAGCGATCGTTATGCTTACGCACCAGCACATCCGGAATGACGTACTCCGGCTCGCCGGTCTGGATCGATTGCCCTGGGCGGGGATCAAGCGACTGGATGAGGTTGACGGCTTCTTTCAGCACGTCTTCTTTCAGCCGGGTCACGCGCATCAGGGTGCGGAAGTCATGGTTGGCTAACAGATCGAGGTGATCGCTGATGATCAGACGCGCTTCTTCCAGCCACGGTGTGGCTTTATCAAACTGCGAAAGTTGGATCAGTAAGCAGTCACGGAGATCTTTGGCGGCCACGCCAACGGGATCAAAGCGCTGAACGCGTTTAAGCACGGCTTCGATTTCGTCCATACCGACGTCGTCATCGCCCATGCTTTCGAGAATATCGTCCAGGGTCACGGTGAGATAACCGGTTTCGTCTACCGCATCCACAATGGATGTCGCAATGGCGCGATCGGTATCCGAGAACGGGGTCAGTTCCACTTGCCACATCAGGTAATCCTGTAGTGATTGCGTGGTCTCACCCTGATACACAGGCAGCTCGTCGTCGATGTAATCTCCGCTGGTGCCCGAAGGCGTCCCGGCGGTGTAAATTTCATCCCAACTGGCGTCAAGCGGTAACTCCTCAGGCATCTCTTTTTGTTCGAGTGCATCTGCGGTGTCGAGGGTTTCGCTGTCCTGTTTTTCCTGGGTATCAATTTCGTCGTGAAGATCGGTTTGCTCGAGCAGTGGGTTACTTTCCAGCGCTTGCTGAAGTTCTTGCTGAAGTTCCAGCGTGGACAGCTGCAACAGACGGATAGCCTGTTGTAGCTGAGGCGTCATCGCCAGTTGTTGGCTAAGCCTGAGTTGCAAACCTTGCTTCATGTTCAGAGTTGTTTTCTCCTGCAGTGACGTGAAGTCTTCTACCCTATCAGAGTCTGAAGTCTTCCCCAAGGTATACGCGCTTAACGTGCTCATCCTGCAGTATTTCTGTTGGCGTGCCGTGCGCGATCAGGTGTCCCTGACTTACGATATAGGCGCGCTCACACACTGCCAGCGTTTCGCGGACGTTGTGGTCGGTAATCAGCACGCCAAGGCCGCTGTCGCGAAGGTGTTCGATGATCCGTTTAATATCAATAACAGAAATCGGGTCAACACCGGCAAACGGTTCATCCAGCAGGATAAATTTCGGATTAGCGGCCAGTGCGCGAGCGATCTCCACGCGGCGTCGTTCACCACCGGAGAGCGACTGACCTAAGCTGTCGCGCAGGTGCTCGATGTGGAATTCTTCCATCAGCTCGTTGGCCCGATCTTCCCGCTGCTCGCTGGTCAGATCGTCACGAATTTGCAGTACCGCCATCAGGTTATCAAACACGCTCAGGCGACGGAAAATCGATGCTTCCTGCGGTAAGTAGCCGATGCCGCGACGCGCGCGCGCATGCAGAGGCAGCAGACTGATGTCTTCGTCATCAATGATAATGTTACCCGCATCGCGCGGGACAATGCCGACTACCATGTAAAAGGTTGTTGTCTTGCCTGCACCGTTAGGACCGAGCAGACCGACGATCTCCCCGGAGTTGACGGTCAGACTGACATCTTCAACCACACGACGGCCTTTATAGGCTTTTGCAAGGTTCTTTGCAGTTAATGTTGCCATAACGAATCAGTTACCTTTTTTCTCTGCCGGAGCCTTGTTTTTGTCCTGCAACTGCGACGGAACCAGAACGGTGGTGACGCGTTTGCCTTTATCGCTGAAGGCCTGCATTTTCTGCTCTTTTACCAGATAAGTGATCTTATCGCCCGTGATGTTGCTATCGAGCTGTTCCAGATACGCCTTGCCGGTGAGAACGACAAAGTCTTTCGCCAGTTCATAGTGCATCTGAGAGGCGTGGCCTTTAACCGGTTTACCGTTGTCCTGCATCTGGTAAAACGTCGCTGGATTGCCATAGCCATCAATCACTTCTTTGCCGTCTTCACCGCCAGGACGGGTCACGACGACTTTATCGGCGTTAATTTTGATGGTGCCCTGAGTCACAATCACGTTGCCAGTAAACGTCACCACGTTGCCCTGCATATCCAGGGACTGCTGGTCCGATTCAATGTGAATCGGCTGCTCGGTATCGCCGGTGACGGCAAATGCCGGAATGCTGGCGGCCAGAAGTGAGCTGGCAAGTACAAGATTAAGGCTGAGTTTGTTTGTTTTGGATTTCATATGAGGTTCTAACCTTTTCAATCAGCTCGGCGTTCTTGCTGCGTAAGTTGCCGCGCATCTTCAGTCCGCTGGAGTTAAATGTTGTGCCATACAACGTCACCAGATCATCGGAAGTGACGTCTTGTGTCACCAGGTTAATCTGCGCGTTATCGGTCGTAATTCTGCGTAGTTGAGAGTCAGGCACCAGGGCGTTAACCTCAACATGGCCGTACAGATACAGCATCCGATCGTTGGTCAATTTGGCTTTGTCGGCCTTGATCGTCCAGGTCGGTACTTTATCCTTATCAAACGTGGTTAATACTGGTTGAGTAAACCACGAAACCGCTTGTTCCGAATAATATTCAACGTGTTGTGCGATCAAGTGATAGCTCAGCGCGCCTTCCGGACTATACACGACGGTATCAGTATGTTCGCTCTTATAGGTTGGCTCGTTGTTATTGACGACGACCTGAGTGGTGTCATCTTTGTCTGCCAGATTAATACCAATCATCACAAGGACAGCCAGCGACAGTAGAATGATAACCCAACGTCTGGTTTTGCTCATATCGATTGCCCTTTGGCCTCGTCCAGTTTGCCCTGCGCCAGGAGTAATAAATCGCAGACTTCACGCACAGCGCCACGTCCCCCATCAATGTGGGTGACATAATCGGCTCGCGGGATCAGCAGAGGGTGGGCATCTGCCACCGCGACGCTTAATCCTACTTTAGCCATCACCGGCCAGTCGATCAGGTCATCGCCAACGTAGGCGACATTCTCCGGCGCGATCGCCAGTTTGCTAAGGAGATCGCCAAAGGCAACCAGTTTGTCTGACTGCCCCTGATACAGGTGGGTGATCCCCAAAGTGGCACAGCGATCTTCTACAAGTTTAGCCTTTCGTCCGGTAATAATGGCAACCTCAATACCGGAAGTGAGCGCACAGCGAATTCCGTAACCATCACGGACGTTAAAAGCCTTCAGCTCTTCACCGTTGTTGCCCATATAAATCAGACCATCAGACAGTACGCCATCCACATCCAGGATCAGCAAACGGATGTTTTCTGCCCGGGTGATAACGTCTGCGCTGACGGGTCCATAACAGGTCGCAAGCGACGCACCTGCTTTACTCATTTTCGTTATCCTTGAGTTTCTTACACTACACCTGCACGCAGCAGATCATGCATATGTAACACACCGAGTAACTGGTCGCCATCAGCAACCATTACCGAGGTGATATGGCGGGACTGCATTAAGTTCAGGGCATCGACGGCAAGAATACCCGGACGCACGCGAATGCCTCCAGGGGTCATCACATCGGCAATGCCTAACTGGCGTACATCAACGCCCATATCGAAGACACGACGTAAATCGCCATCGGTGAAAATACCGTCAATCTTCATGGCATCATCGCAAATGACGGTCATGCCGAGATTTTTACGCGTGATCTCAATTAAGGCGTCACGCAGGCTGGCGTTTTTGGTCACATGCGGGATCTCGTCGCCCGTATGCATAATATCGTTAACGCGCAGTAAAAGCTTACGGCCCAGTGCGCCACCGGGATGAGACAACGCAAAATCTTCCGCGGTAAAGCCGCGCGCTTTTAATAATGCCACCGCTAGGGCATCGCCCATCACCAGTGTTGCTGTCGTACTGCTGGTCGGTGCCAGACCTAACGGACAAGCTTCCTTGGGCACTTTAACACACAGATGCACATCTGCCGCACGCGCCATACTGCTTTCAGGACGACCGGTCATGCAGATAAGCGGTACATGAAGACGTTTTAATACCGGGATCAGCGCCGCTATCTCATTGGATTCACCGGAGTTAGAGATGGCGATGACCACATCCTGCGGCGAGACCATACCCAGATCGCCATGTGCGGCTTCGCCTGGGTGTACAAAAAATGAGGGGGTGCCGGTGCTGGCAAATGTGGCTGCCATTTTCCGCCCAATATGGCCGGATTTCCCCATTCCCATCACCACCACTTTGCCCGGGCAACTGAATATTTTCTCGCATGCGAGGGTAAAATTTTGGTTGATGTACTGATCAAGCTCCGCCAGGCCTTCACGTTCAATTGCCAGGACTTCCTTGCCTGCTTGCTGAAAGTCAAAACCCGGTTGCAACTCTAAGTGCGACATAATGCGTTTCCAGTTATCCAACGAGAAGTGGCGATAACCAATACAGCATCGCCAGCCATATGATAAAACCGCCGGTCAGCAGCGCACCTGCGCCGCGA
This sequence comes from Citrobacter sp. wls757, assembly GCF_005280935.1. Classification (NCBI taxonomy): domain Bacteria; kingdom Pseudomonadati; phylum Pseudomonadota; class Gammaproteobacteria; order Enterobacterales; family Enterobacteriaceae; genus Citrobacter; species Citrobacter sp. wls757. The sequence continues at coordinate 7,084 of NZ_SZWU01000085.1, forward strand.
CCAATCTGGCGCGGACGTCGCCAGCAGAGTAGTGCAAAAATCACGCTCACCAGCAGCATGACGCTATAGTCACGGGTGAAGGCCATCGGATTGACTTCACCCGGCGTAATCAGCGCCGGTAGCCCGAGGACGATAACGATATTAAAAATGTTTGCGCCGATAATGTTACCGACGGCAATATCGTTTTCACCTTTACGCAGACCCGCAATCGCTGTTGCCAGCTCAGGCAGGCTGGTACCAATGGCGACCACTGTCAGCCCGATAGTAAGTTCGCTCATGGCGAAATAGTTCGCCAGTACGGTAGCGTTATCCACCACCATACGTGTTGCCATTGGCATGATAATCAGCGCAATGCCCAACCACAAAAATGCGACCGGTAATCCGCCTTCGCGCGGCAGCTCAGCTATCTGCTCACGTGTCAGGCTGTCATTGCCTTGTCGCTCGGCCAGACGGGCGATTTTAACAATGAATAGCAGCCATAGCACGGCCAGAAGCAGAAGAAAGAAACCGTCGCTGCGGCTTAGCTGCCCGTCATACAGGACGGATGCAGCTAAAATACTTACCAGCAACATTAGCGGTAATTCACGACGCAGAACATCAGAATGCACGGTAAAAGGATGAATCAGCGCCGACAGGCCTAAAATAAGCAGAATGTTGGTGATGTTAGAACCTATGGCGGTCCCGACAGCCAGATCGAGTTGCCCATTCATCGATGCGGCAACGGAGACAATTATCTCGGGTAACGACGTACCCATGCTGACCACGGTCATTCCGATGATAATGGGAGGAATACCGAAGTTTCGACATAAAATGGATGCAGCAAATACCAGACGGTCGGCACCGTAGACCACCAGAAGTAAACCAATTATTAACAGCGCCGTCGCTAAAAGCATCTAAAGTCCTTTCTTCAGGTATACTCGCCGGTCCACTTGAAGGATCTTCTGGAAGCCGTAACGAAGTCTTAATTTTGACTTTATGCGGCTAAAAAGTAAAACAAATGCCAGCTTTCGCTAACCAGGACAGGCAATAATCTGTAAATATGTTGAGTTCATGGCTAAATTGAGCGCCAAACTCTTCGATCAACGAGGCAATAGTAAAGGATGAATCAATGGGGCAGTCTGTGGCGAATCTAGTCGATATGCGCGATGTCAGCTTTTCCCGGGGTGACCGCTGCATCTTTGATAATATTTCCCTGACGGTACCGCGCGGTAAGGTGACGGCGATCATGGGGCCATCAGGCATCGGCAAAACGACGCTGTTGCGTCTGATTGGCGGACAGATCCCCCCGGATAAGGGCGAGATCCTGTTTGACGGTGAGAACGTCCCGGCCATGTCCCGTTCGCGTTTATTTACCGTGCGTAAGCGCATGAGTATGCTGTTTCAGTCTGGTGCGCTATTTACCGACATGAATGTGTTTGACAACGTCGCGTACCCTCTGCGCGAGCATACGACGTTGCCAGCGCCGTTGCTGAAGAGCACGGTGATGATGAAGCTCGAGGCCGTCGGCCTGCGGGGTGCGGCCAAATTAATGCCTTCTGAATTATCCGGTGGGATGGCGCGTCGCGCCGCGTTAGCACGTGCTATCGCGCTGGAGCCAGACCTCATCATGTTTGATGAGCCGTTCGTCGGCCAGGATCCCATCACCATGGGCGTTCTGGTGAAGCTGATTTCAGAACTGAACAGCGCGCTGGGCGTCACCTGTGTGGTGGTATCCCATGATGTGCCTGAGGTACTGAGTATTGCGGATTACGCCTATATAATGGCGGACAAAAAAATAGTGGCCTACGGTAGTGCTCAGGCACTACAAGAAAATGCCGATCCGCGCGTACGCCAGTTCCTGGACGGCATTGCCGATGGACCGGTTCCGTTCCGTTACCCGGCGGGCGACTACCACATCGATTTACTCAAAACAGGGAGTTAAGCCACCCATGTTGTTAAATGCGCTGGCATCACTCGGACATCGGGGAATAAAAACCCTCAGGACGTTCGGGCGAGCCGGATTAATGTTGTTCAATGCGGTTGTCGGCAAGCCGGAGTTTCGCAAACATGCGCCGCTGCTGATACGCCAGCTCTATAATGTCGGTGTCTTATCGATGCTGATCATTATTGTTTCTGGCGTGTTCATCGGTATGGTGCTGGGGTTGCAGGGATACCTGGTGCTGACCACCTACAGCGCGGAAACCAGCCTCGGTATGCTGGTGGCACTGTCATTGTTACGTGAGTTGGGACCGGTTGTTGCGGCGCTGCTGTTTGCCGGGCGGGCCGGGTCGGCCTTAACCGCAGAAATTGGCCTGATGCGGGCGACCGAACAGCTTTCCAGCCTGGAGATGATGGCCGTCGATCCACTGCGCCGGGTGATTTCCCCACGTTTTTGGGCTGGGGTCATTTCATTGCCGCTGCTGACGATTATTTTTGTCGCAGTGGGTATCTGGGGTGGTTCACTGGTTGGCGTAAGCTGGAAGGGTATTGATGCAGGCTTCTTCTGGTCGGCTATGCAAAATGCCGTCGACTGGCGTCTGGACCTGGTTAACTGTCTGATTAAGAGCGTGGTGTTCGCCATTACGGTCACCTGGATTGCATTGTTCAATGGTTATGATGCGATCCCGACCTCTGCCGGGATTAGCCGGGCAACGACACGCACCGTTGTGCACGCCTCTCTTGCCGTTCTGGGGCTGGATTTTGTGCTGACCGCACTGATGTTTGGGAATTGAGTTCATGCAAACGAAAAAAAATGAAATTTGGGTCGGGTTATTCCTGCTGGTTGCGCTGCTGGCAGCGCTGTTTGTTTGCCTGAAGGCGGCGAACGTTACCTCAATGCGTACTGAGCCGACTTACACGATTTATGCGACCTTTGATAATATCGGCGGCCTGAGAGAGCGTTCTCCGGTGCGGATTGGCGGGGTGGTAGTTGGACGCGTATCGGACATCTCGTTAGATCCGAAAACGTACCTGCCGCGCGTGACGCTGGAAATCGAATCGCGTTTTAACCATATTCCTGACACCAGTTCTCTGAGCATCCGTACTTCCGGTCTGCTGGGCGAACAGTATCTGGCATTGAATGTGGGTTTTGAAGATCCTGAGCTGGGAACGTCTATCCTCAAAGATGGCGGTACGATTCAGGACACGAAATCCGCGATGGTGCTGGAAGATATGATTGGTCAGTTCCTTTACAACAGCAACAGTAAAGGTGATGACAATAAGAATTCTGGCGATGCGCCAGCCGCAACTGACGGCAATAATGAAGCCACTACGCCTGCGGGCGCAACGAAATAATCTCAGGAGAATCGACGTATGTTTAAACGATTGATGATGGTGGCTATGCTGGTGATTGCCCCGCTTAGCGCAGCAACTGCAGCCGACCAAACGAACCCGTACAAACAGATGAATGAGGCGGCGCAGAAGACATTTGACCGTCTGAAGAATGAACAACCTAAAATCCGCGCAAACCCGGATTACCTGCGCCAGGTTGTCGATCAGGAACTGTTGCCATACGTGCAGGTTAAATATGCGGGTGCGCTGGTACTGGGTCGCTACTACAAAGATGCGACCCCTGCTCAGCGTGAAGCCTATTTTGCCGCATTTCGTGAATATCTGAAGCAGGCCTACGGCCAGGCTCTGGCGATGTACCATGGCCAGACTTATGAAATTGCACCAGAGCAACCGCTGGGTGATGCGACCATCGTGCCTATCCGCGTAACCATCATCGATCCAAACGGTCGTCCTCCGGTACGTTTGGATTTCCAGTGGCGTAAAAACTCCCAGACCGGTAACTGGCAGGCTTATGACATGATTGCTGAAGGCGTAAGTATGATCACCACCAAACAAAATGAGTGGAGCGACCTGCTGCGTACCAAAGGTATTGATGGCCTGACGGCGCAACTGAAATCTATTGCTCAGCAGAAAATCACGCTGGAAGAGAAAAAATAATGACGCAGTCACTCACCTGGTCGCGTGAAGGTGACAAGCTGGTGCTGGTGGGGGAGCTGGATCAGGACGTGTTAAACCCATTATGGGATGCGCGAATTGAGGCGATGAAAGGGGTATCCTGCATCGACCTGAACCAGGTATCCCGGGTAGATACCGGCGGTCTGGCGTTACTGTTGCATCTGATTAATCAGGGCAAGCAGCAGGGAAACAGCGTTTCGCTCACTGGTGTTAACGATAAAGTGTACACGCTGGCGCAGCTTTACAATCTGCCTGACGACGTCCTTCCGCGTTAATTTTTCCAGGCCGGATAAGGTCTTGTGCCGCTATCCGGCAAAACCCCTGAGGGGGATCTGCCACTAAAGCCTTGTCTGATTTATCAGCGAGGCTTTTTGCTTATTTATGACAGCGCCACTTTGCTCTAAGATGTTGGGCTGTTTTCACTATCTGACGAATGAAGAGCCCATGGAAAATAATGAAATTCAGAGCGTGCTGATGAATGCACTCTCCCTCCAGGAAGTCCACGTTTCTGGCGACGGCAGTCACTTTCAGGTTATTGCCGTGGGTGAGATGTTTGAAGGCATGAGCCGGGTCAAGAAGCAGCAATCGGTCTATGGCCCGTTGATGGAGTACATTGCGGACAACCGCATTCATGCCGTGTCGATTAAGGCGTTTACCCCAGCGGAATGGGCGCGCGATCGCAAACTTAACGGTTTTTGAGCTACGGGTGATGTGCCGGTAGCGAAGATAAATTCTTAACAGAGAACAGAATAATGGATAAATTTCGTGTTCAGGGGCCAACTAAGCTCCAGGGCGAAGTCACAATTTCAGGCGCTAAAAACGCCGCACTGCCGATCCTGTTTGCGGCGCTGCTGGCTGAAGAACCTGTAGAGATCCAAAACGTCCCGAAACTGAAGGACGTTGACACATCAATGAAGCTGCTGAGCCAGCTGGGTGCGAAAGTTGAGCGTAATGGTTCTGTGCACATCGATGCGCGTGATGTGAACGTCTTCTGTGCGCCGTACGATTTGGTGAAAACCATGCGTGCATCCATTTGGGCGCTCGGGCCGCTGGTTGCCCGCTTTGGTCAGGGCCAGGTTTCACTGCCGGGTGGCTGTACCATTGGCGCGCGTCCGGTTGACCTGCACATTACCGGTCTGGAGCAGTTAGGCGCGACAATTAAGCTGGAAGAAGGCTATGTGAAGGCGTCCGTTGATGGCCGTCTGAAAGGCGCGCATATCGTCATGGACAAAGTGAGCGTCGGCGCGACGGTCACCATCATGTGCGCAGCAACGCTTGCCGAAGGCACCACCATCATCGAAAACGCTGCGCGCGAGCCGGAGATTGTGGATACCGCGAACTTCCTGATTGCGCTGGGCGCGAAGATCACGGGTCAGGGCACCGATCGTATTACCATCGAAGGCGTTGAGCGTCTTGGCGGTGGTGTTTATCGCGTTCTGCCAGATCGTATCGAAACCGGTACCTTCCTGGTGGCGGCGGCAATTTCTCGCGGCAAGATTATCTGCCGTAATGCACAGCCGGACACGCTGGATGCCGTTCTGGCGAAGCTGCGTGATGCGGGTGCGGATATTGAAGTGGGTGATGATTGGATCAGCCTTGATATGCACGGTAAACGTCCGAAAGCGGTCAATGTGCGTACTGCACCGCATCCGGCGTTCCCTACCGACATGCAGGCCCAGTTCACGTTGCTGAACCTGGTAGCTGAAGGGACCGGCTTCATCACGGAAACCGTGTTTGAGAACCGCTTTATGCACGTTCCTGAGCTGAGCCGTATGGGCGCTCACGCAGAAATCGAAAGCAATACCGTGATTTGCCACGGCGTGGAAACGCTCTCTGGCGCACAGGTTATGGCGACCGATCTGCGCGCATCTGCAAGCCTGGTGCTGGCAGGGTGTATTGCTGAAGGTACGACGGTAGTCGACCGTATTTATCACATCGATCGCGGCTATGAGCGCATCGAAGATAAACTGCGTGCGCTGGGCGCAAACATTGAGCGCGTGAAAGGCGAGTAATCGTCAACGTCTCTTGTAACCCCCAGTTCAGTTGGCCGGGGGTTACAGCTCAATGTTCATTCCGGATTCTTTTTCTCTCTGCGACTCCTCATCATCCGCGTTCTGTCGATGAACTCATGCGTTTTGGCATCGTGATAGCGTGACGGCCAAATCACCCAGGGGTCAGTTCCCAGTGCCCGGGCGATAATCAACTCACCTTTTGGCCATGGTCTCGTTAACGCATTGGCCAGCGTTGATGAACTCAATCCATTTTTACGTGATTCAGCGGCCATTGAGGTCCCTTTCTTGCGCAGTCCGGCGATGATGTCGGCCGGATGCCAGTCAATCAGCTTGCTTTCCATCAATTCATCTCTCCTTTGGTTAACGGCTTACGGTTTCACGATCGGTTGTGCCGACACTATAACGCCCGAAGAACGAATGTTCTAAAATGTTCATGTAAAGTGTGTGTATATTCAGAATATGCCAAGATTATGCGTGATTGTCTGGAAGGGGGAAATGATTACTGGAACTTATAAGAAAATCCCGTGCAGGGCACGGGATG
>NZ_SZWU01000082.1:0-10588 GCF_005280935.1 Citrobacter sp. wls757
CCCGCCTCGGCGGGTTTTTTTATATCCGTCATATCCCCACTTATCTACAATATCTGTACTCTTTTTGTTCATCCCCTGGAGTGTTGTATGTGGTTACTTGACCGGTGGGCAGAGCGCCATATTATTGATGCACAGTCTAAAGGCGAGTTTGATGATTTACCGGGAACGGGCGAACCGCTGACTCTTGACGATGACTCCCATGTCCCGCCTGAATTCCGAGCTGGATACCGTTTATTAAAAAATGCAGGTTGCCTTCCTCCTGAGCTCGAGCAACGCAGAGAGGCAATACAGCTGCTTGAAATACTCGCGGGGATCCGCAAAGATGATCCCAGTTATCCGGAGGTGAGCCGAAGATTGTCGCTATTGGAACTTAAACTTCGGCAGGCTGGACTCAGCACCGAGTTTTTGCGCGGTGACTACGCAGATAAGCTGCTAAAAAAGATCAACGATGAATAGCGGAGAGAGCATGTACCGAATTGGTGAAATAGCGAAACTGGCTGACGTGACGCCGGATACTATCCGCTACTATGAAAAGCAGCAGATGATGGAGCATGAAGTGCGTACTGAAGGTGGATTTCGCCTCTATACAGAAAGCGATCTTCAGCGCTTGAAGTTTATTCGTTATGCCCGGCAGCTAGGTTTCACTCTGGAGTCGATCCGTGAATTGCTTTCGATCCGGGTTGATCCCGAACACCATACTTGTCAGGAATCAAAAGGGATCGTCCAGGAAAGACTGCAAGAAGTCGAAGCCCGCATTGCTGAACTTCAGACGATGCAGCGGTCACTGCAGCGATTGAATGATGCATGCTGCGGCAAGGCACACAGCAGCGTGTACTGCTCTATTCTTGAAGCTCTTGAGCAAGGCGCCAGCGGAACAACATCAGGCTGTTGATTTCTTGAACTGCCAGGTCTACACTCGCGGCGTAAATTACTACAAACTGGAGATAGTATGAGTCGTTATCAGCACACCAAAGGGCAGATAAAGGACAACGCCATTGAGGCGCTTCTGCATGACCCACTGTTCAGACAGCGCGTTGAGAAAAATAAGAAAGGGAAAGGAAGTTATCTGCGAAAAGGCAAACATGGCAATCGGGGTAACTGGGAGGCCAGTGGCAAGAAAGTAATTAACTTTTTTACCACTGGCCTTCTTGTTTCAGTGAGTGCTTAAGAGCGGTTATTCTGTTCTTTCAGCAGGTCACGAATTTCACTTAGCAATACTTCTTCTTTCGATGGAGCTGGCGGTGCTGCCGGCTCTTCCGCTTTTTTACGGTTCAGTTTGTTGATCAGTTTGATTGCCATAAAGATAGCAAACGCAACAATAATGAAATCGAATACATTCTGAATAAATACACCGTAATGCATGACCACGGCTGGGATGTCTCCCTGTGCATCACGTAGCGTTAAAGCAAACTGTTTAAAATCAATTCCACCAATTAACAGCCCCAGCGGCGGCATAATGATATCGGCAACCAGTGATGAAACAATCTTACCGAATGCCGCACCAATAATGACACCCACTGCCAAATCGACAACATTCCCGCGCATCGCGAATTCGCGAAACTCTTTAATAATGCTCATTTTATTCTCCCTATGCAGCTGACGTTTATAAGTTTAACAAATGTTTAGGCAATTTCCATTTATGTATTGCCGAAAGGAAAATTTATTAGACCATGAAAAATCAAGGGAAATAAAAAGGGCGCTGTATTAGCGCCCAAATTATTACAGGAAGAAAGGACTTGGCTGGAATAGTCGCTCGACGTCGGTAATAAACTTTTTATCTGTCAGGAACATAATTACGTGATCGCCCTGCTCAATGCGCAGGTTATCGTTGGCAATCATGACATCGTTACCACGTACAACGGCGCCAATAATGGTTCCGGGCGGAAGTTTAATTTCATCAATTGAACGCCCTACAACTCTCGACGTCGTTTCATCCCCGTGTGCGACGGCTTCAATGGCTTCCGCGACGCCACGGCGAAGTGAAGAAACGCCAACAATATCAGCTTTACGCACGTGGCTCAGCAGCGCGGAGATGGTCGCCTGCTGCGGTGAAATCGCAATATCGATCACGCTGCCTTGCACCAGATCGACGTATGCTCTGCGCTGGATCAACACCATTACTTTCTTGGCGCCCATCCGTTTGGCAAGCATCGCCGACATGATATTTGCTTCATCATCGTTGGTCACTGCGATGAACAGATCGACCTGATCGATATGTTCTTCGGCCAGTAACTCTTGATCCGAAGCATCACCAAAAAAGACGATCGTATTTTGTAGTTTCTCTGCAAGTTCGGATGCGCGTTGTTGATTACGTTCGATCAGTTTGACGCTGTAATCTTTTTCCAGACGACGTGCCAGACCCGCACCGATATTACCGCCACCCACTAACATAATGCGTTTGTACGGCTTTTCCAGACGCTGCAGTTCACTCATTACGGCGCGTATATGCTGTGATGCCGCAATAAAGAAGACTTCATCACCCGCTTCAACGATCGTAGAACCTTGCGGACGGATCGGTCGGTCATGACGGAAAATCGCTGCAACGCGGGTGTCGATGTGCGGCATATGCTCACGCATTGTTGACAGCGCATTACCAATAAGCGGCCCGCCGTAATAGGCCTTTACTACTGCCAGACTGACTTTACCTTCGGCAAAATTCACCACCTGCAATGCGCCCGGATATTCAATCAGGCGATAAATGCTATCGATAACCAGTTGCTCAGGTGCAATCAGATGATCGATTGGCACCGCATCGGATTGGAACAGCTTGTCAGCATCGCGAACGTAATCTGGTGAACGAATACGGGCGATGCGATTAGGCGTATTAAACAGTGAATAAGCTACCTGGCAGGCAACCATATTTGTTTCATCTGAGCTGGTTACGGCAACCAGCATATCGGCATCGTCGGCACCGGCTTCACGCAATACGCGGGGATGCGAACCATGCCCTTGCACGACACGGAGATCAAACTTGTCCTGCAGGCTGCGCAGGCGTTCGCCATTGGTATCGACTACCGTGATATCGTTGTTCTCTCCGACCAGGTTTTCAGCCAGCGTACCGCCAACTTGCCCTGCGCCCAGAATGATAATTTTCATCAGTCGCGACCCGTTATCTCATCACTTTTTGATTAGCTTAGCGTAAAAGAAGCCATCGCCATCTTCCGCACCCGGTAAATTCTGACGTCCGGGTTTTTCCGGCGTACCGGTTTCGCTTAATACCGCATCCGGTGTGCGTGCCAGGAAGGCGGCAATTTGCTGTTGGTTCTCTTCTGGCAGGATAGAGCACGTTGCATACACCAGCGTGCCGCCAGATTTAAGATGTGACCAGGTAGCATTCAGGATCTCAGCCTGCAATTGGGCAAGTTCGGCAATATCCCGGTCGCGGCGCAGCCATTTGATATCCGGATGGCGACGGATCACCCCGGTAGCAGAACATGGAGCGTCCAGCAAAATACGGTCAAACAGTTGTTCACCGCACCACTGCTGTGGATAGCGGCCATCCCCCTGTTTTACGGTTGCCTTCATGCCCAGACGTTTCAGATTGTCGTAAACGCGCGATAAGCGTTTTTCATCCACATCGACAGCCATGACGTTAGCTAGCGGAGCAACTTCCAGAATGTGAGTGGTTTTACCGCCCGGTGCACAGCACAGGTCGAGGATCTGTTCACCGTCCTCCGGCAACAGATAATTTACGCATCCTTGAGCGGAGGCATCCTGAACGGTGACCCAACCTTCGTCAAAACCAGGGAGGGCGTGAACTGGAGCCGGTGTTTCCAGACGCACTGCATCCGGGTAGTCTGGATGCGGGAAACCTGTTAATCCCGCTTCGGTAAGCAGGTCTAGCCAGGCGTCGCGAGTATGGTGATTACGATTGACTCGTAGCCACATCGGCGGTCGCTGGTTATTGGCTTCAAGAATGGCTTCCCACTGCTGCGGATACGCACTTTTAATACGTTTCACCAGCCAGGAGGGGTGTAAGAAGCGCAAATCGCTTTGCGCAAACTCGGCTAGCAGTTCATCCTGACGGCGTTGAAACTGGCGCAGTACGCCGTTGATCAGCCCTTTCAGCTGTGGACGCTTAATAACGACCGCGCCTTCTACGGTCTCAGCTAACGCAGCGTGTGCTGGAATACGAGTATGCAACAGTTGGTAGAAGCCCACCATGATCAGGTAATGAACGGTGCGCTGTTTGCCCGTCATTGGACGTTCCATCAGTTGCTGGATCATCCACTCCAGTTGAGAGAGTGTACGCAATACGCCGAAGCAAAGTTCCTGTAACAGCGCTTTGTCTTTATCGGCAACTTTTTGCTGCATGGCGGGCAGCACGTTACTTAGTGATTGTCCTTTCTCGACAACCTGTTCGACGGCCTGGGCCGCCATACTGCGTAAATTAAAATGTTTTTTCATAAGCGCAAAAATAAAAATGCCCGGAGACACCGGGCTTAAAGAGATGAACCGTCAGGACAGACGGTTTCCGGGCACGAACCACTCCCGGCGCGAATTAAGCAGATCCTGCGCGCTCATGGCTTTTTTACCGGCAGGCTGCAAAGAGATAAGATTCAGAATGCCGTCGCCTGTTGCGACCTGGATACCCTGCTTTGTCGCCTCTAGAATGGTGCCTGGCTCGGCCTGGGTGTTTACAGCAATAACCGAAGCTTGCCAGACTTTCACTGGCTGACCATCGATTTCAAGCCAGCTCATTGGCCACGGGTTAAAGGCGCGGATGCAGCGTTCCAATTGAGCAGCCGAAAGCGACCAGTCGATACGGGCCTCTTCTTTGCTGAGTTTTTCTGCATGCGTAACCAGTGATTCGTCTTGTACCACCGGTTTTATTGTACCGGCAGCCAGCTGTTTTAGCGTTTCAATCAGCCCCTGAGGCCCCAGGTCTGCCAGCTTGTCATATAACGAACCGCTGGTATCTTCTGCCGTAATTGGGCAGGACAGCTTCAGCAGCATATCACCGGTGTCGAGGCCAACATCCATCTGCATGATGGTAACACCGGTTTCGGCGTCGCCTGCCCACAGTGAGCGCTGGATCGGTGCTGCACCCCGCCAGCGCGGAAGCAGGGAACCGTGAACGTTGATACAACCCAGGCGCGGCATTTCCAGTACTGCTTTTGGCAGGATCAGGCCATATGCTACCACCACCATCACGTCTGCGTGTAAATCAGCAACCAGTTGCTGGTTTTCCTGAGGGCGAAGAGAGACGGGTTGAAAGACCGGTATCCCTTTTTCTTCTGCCAGCACTTTTACCGGGCTGGGCATCAGCTTTTTACCGCGTCCCGCCGGGCGGTCCGGTTGGGTAAACACGCCAACGACGTTATGTCCAGAAGACAGCAGCGCGTCGAGATGACGCGCTGCAAAGTCAGGTGTACCCGCAAAAATAATACGTAGTGAGTCTGACACGTTGATCCTTGTCCTTAAGCTCGGGCGTTCAGGCGGTCGAGTTTTTCAACTTTCTGACGAATGCGTTGTTGCTTCAACGGAGACAGATAATCGATAAATAGTTTACCGACCAGGTGATCCATTTCATGTTGAATGCAGATAGCGAGCAGGCCATCGGCTTCCAGTTCAAAAGATTTGCCGTCGCGATCAAGCGCACGAATTTTTACTTTCTCTGCACGCGGTACTAACGCACGCTGTTCAGGAATAGACAGACAGCCTTCTTCAATGCCGGTTTCGCCGTCTTTTTCCAGCAGTTCTGGGTTAATGAGTACCAACTGCTCATCGCGATTTTCAGAGACATCAATAACAATGATGCGCTGATGAATATCGACCTGTGTTGCTGCCAGACCGATACCTTCTTCGGCGTACATCGTTTCGAACATATCATCAACGATACGCTGAATTTCTGCATTCACTTCTTCAACCGGTTTTGCGACTTTGCGAAGGCGCTCGTCCGGAATATGTAACACTTGCAAAACTGACATAGTTATCCAGAGTTGTGTTCAGGAGTTGAAAAGATTATTACCTCTATTCTAGACAAAACCCCCTCTGATTGACAGCATCAGTGACCAATCGCAAAGATTGCCAGGACTGCTTGTGGCAGGGGAACAGGGATGACCCAAATCGAAATTTGGCTACGTTTAGCGCAAGTGAATGAACTGTATGGTGATGAGATAGTGCGCGTTGCTCACTGGCTCAATACTCAACCGTGTATTAACAATGCGGTACTCCTGCAGGCTGGATTATCTCCACGCCAGGCAAGACGCTTTTTAACCTTTTCAGATCTGACGCTGGAAAAAACGCTGTGCTGGCTTGAACAGCCTAACCACCACTTTGTGGTTGCCGACAGCGAGCATTATCCGCCACAGCTCCGTGCGATTGAGGATTATCCTGGGGTGCTTTTTGTTGCAGGAGCTCCCGCATGCCTCCACTCATTTCAAGTTGCCGTTGTCGGTAGTCGACAACACTCATGGTATGGCGAACGCTGGGGACGGTTTTTTTGTGAAAAGCTTGTTGCATGTGGGGTGACGATCACCAGCGGTCTGGCCCGGGGGATTGATGGCGTGGCGCACAATGCTGCGATAAACCGACAAGGCACAAGTATTGCGGTGCTGGGAAATGGACTTGAGACCATTCATCCACGACAGCATATCCGTCTTGCGGAGCGACTGATTGAGGCAGGGGGCGCAATGGTGTCTGAGTTCCCATTAGATATGCTCCCTTTGCCGCGCAATTTTCCCCGACGAAATCGTATTATCAGTGGTCTAAGTAAAGGTGTACTGGTTGTCGAAGCTGCACAGCGTAGTGGTTCACTGGTTACTGCTCGCTGTGCAATTGAACAAGGGCGGGAAGTGTTTGCTTTACCAGGGCCGATTGGCAGCCCGGGAAGTGAAGGCCCGCATTGGCTTATTCAGCAGGGAGCCATGCTTGTGACGACACCAGAGGAAATTCTTGAAAATTTGCAATATGGGCTGCAATGGTTGCCAGATGAACCTGAAAAATCAATTTATTCGCCAGATCACGAAGAGGTGGCATTGCCATTTCCGGAGCTCCTGGCTAACGTAGGAGATGAGGTAACACCTGTTGACGTCGTCGCTGAACGTGCCGGCCAACCTGTGCCAGAGGTAGTGGCTCAACTGCTCGAACTGGAGTTAGCAGGGTGGATCGCAGCTGTACCCGGCGGCTATGTCCGATTGAGGAGGGCATGCCATGTTCGACGTACTAATGTATTTGTTTGAGACATATATCCATAACGAAGCTGAGCTGCGTGTGGATCAGGACAAACTGGAACGGGATCTTACCGACGCTGGTTTTGATCGTGAAGACATTTACAACGCGTTACTTTGGCTGGAGAAGCTTGCTGACTATCAGGATGGTCTTGCTGAACCTATGCAGCTGGCATCGGACCCTCTTTCTATACGTATTTATACTGCGGAAGAGTGCGATCGACTGGATGCAAGCTGTAGAGGATTCCTGCTATTCCTGGAGCAGATTCAGGTGCTAAACCTCGAAACGCGAGAAATGGTTATTGAGCGCGTACTTGCGCTGGATACGGCAGAGTTCGATCTGGAAGACCTGAAGTGGGTGATTCTGATGGTGCTATTCAACATTCCAGGTTGTGAAAATGCCTATCAGCAAATGGAAGAATTACTCTTTGAAGTGAATGAAGGTATGCTGCATTAATCAATCTTCATTCAGTATGAGTTGTTATGGCTAAATCAGCACTGTTCACGGTGCGTAAAAACGAGCCCTGCCCACAATGCGGGGCTGAACTGGTTATTCGTTCCGGGAAACACGGTCCGTTTCTCGGTTGTTCACACTATCCAGAATGCGATTACATCCGTCCGCTGAAATCTTCCGCGGACGGACATGTAGTCAAAGTTCTGGAGGGTAAGCTTTGTCCTGCATGTGGCGCTGAGCTGGTGCTGAGACAGGGACGATTCGGTATGTTTATTGGATGCAGTGACTATCCTGCGTGCGATCACACCGAGCTCATCGACAAGCCTGATGAAACAGCAATAGTCTGTCCTCAATGCCAGACTGGTCATCTTGTCCAGCGGCGTTCCCGTTATGGCAAAACCTTTTACTCCTGCGATCGCTATCCGGAGTGCCAGTTTGTCATTAACTTCAAACCGTTAGCCGGAGAATGTCCTGAGTGTCATTATCCGCTTCTCATCGAAAAGAAAACCGCGCAGGGTGTGAAGCATTTCTGTGCCAGTAAACAATGTGGAAAGCCGATTTCGGCGGAATAAAAAAGTGAATAATAGCCTGCCCACAGACGCTATCGCTGCGGCGATAGCGGTTCTGAAACAAGAAAAAGTCATCGCCTATCCAACTGAAGCTGTATTTGGTGTCGGCTGCGACCCCGATAGCGAAACGGCTGTAACCCGTTTGTTGGCGCTAAAACAACGTCCGGTCGATAAAGGGTTAATTTTAATCGCGTCAAACTTTGAACAACTTAAACCATATATCGACGATAGCATGCTCACCGATGCTCAACGTGACGCTGTTTTCGCCCGTTGGCCTGGTCCTGTTACCTTCGTTTTCCCAGCGCTTGCGACAACGCCACGCTGGTTGACCGGGCGCTTTGATTCTCTGGCTGTTCGCGTCACCGATCACCCGCTGGTGGTTGCGTTGTGCCAGGCTTATGGCAAACCGTTAGTTTCTACCAGTGCTAATTTGAGTGGCTTACCGCCTTGCAGAACGGTAGAGGAAGTTCGCGCACAGTTCGGTACAGACTTTCCCGTGGTTGAAGGGGAGACCGGGGGGCGTTTGAATCCTTCGGAGATCCGTGATGCTCTGACAGGTGAACAGTTTCGACAGGGGTAATATGAAAGAAGCCTATGCTGTTTTTGGTAATCCGATAGCGCACAGTAAATCGCCCTTTATTCATCAGCAATTTGCAGAGCAGCTGAAGATTGATCACTCCTATGGGCGTGTACTGGCACCTATCAATGATTTTGTGAATACGCTGAACGCTTTTTTTGCTGAGGGCGGGAAGGGGGCAAATGTCACCGTGCCTTTTAAAGAAGAGGCATTTGCACGTGCCGATGAACTAACGGAGCGGGCATCGCTTGCTGGAGCCGTCAATACCCTTAAACGGCTGGAGGATGGACGTTTACTGGGAGACAACACGGATGGTATCGGCTTGTTGAGCGATCTTGAGCGTTTATCTTTTATTCGTCCCGGATCGCGAGTTCTGTTGATTGGTGCGGGTGGTGCATCCCGTGGAGTTTTATTACCTCTTCTTTCTATGGATTGTGCGGTGACTATTGTTAACCGTACCGCTTCGCGCGCTGAAGAACTGGCACAGATCTTCTCCCATACCGGCAGCGTACAGGCGGTAGGAATGGACGAGCTTGATAATTACAGTTTTGATCTAATTATTAACGCGACATCCAGCGGAATTAGCGGTGAGATACCGGCTATTCCGACATCTCTTATTCACCCATCTGTCTATTGTTATGACATGTTTTATCAGAAAGGAGATACACCGTTCCTCTCCTGGTGTGCCGAACATGGGGCGAAACAATATGCTGATGGCCTGGGTATGCTGGTGGGGCAAGCAGCGCACGCCGTTTTACTCTGGCATGGGGTTTTGCCGCAGATTGAACCCGTCATTAAAAGCATGCAGCAGGAATTGTCGGCATGAATCAGGCGATCCAGTTTCCCGATCGAGAAGAATGGCGCACGGATGTCAACGCCGTTGTGTTTCCGGCGATGGTTCATGGTATGCAGTTAACATGTGCCATATCTGGAGAGATGCTGGCGTCCCGCTTTGGCGGCGACACGCCTGAACAGTGGTTAGAAATCTTTCAACAGCATCGCTGGGATCTGGAAGAAGAAGCTGAAGGATTGATCCAGGCCCAGCAGGAAGATGCTCAAGGTTGGGTGTGGTTACTCTGACTTAAATATTCATCTTTCCACTTAACATAGTTGTTAGCTGAATATTGTAAGCCTGCTTTCTCTTCATCGCTTAATGGACGGATTTGTTTAACCGGGCTTCCCAGGTACAGATACCCGCTTTCCAGGCGTTTGTTTTGGGGAACCAGGCTCCCAGCCCCAATCATAACGTCGTCTTCTACTACCACGCCATCCAGCAGAATCGAACCCATGCCGACTAATACGCGGTTGCCAATGATACAGCCGTGTAGCATGACCTTATGACCGACCGTTACATCCTCACCCACGATCAATGGATTACCCTGCGGATTAGACGTGGATTTATGTGTGACATGGAGAACGCTGCCGTCCTGAATGTTTGTACGGGCACCAATTTGTACATAGTTAACGTCGCCACGAATGGCAACCAGTGGCCAAATTCCGACATCATCAGCCAAACGAGCATCACCAATGACGACACTGCTGGTGTCGATCATCACGCGATTTCCGATCTGTGGGAAAAGATCCTTATAAGGACGCAGTACATCAGACATGTTTACCTCAACGAAAATAGAGCAGTAATGAAGACTTTGGTTGGATTATTGAGACTGTGCAAGTGGTTTAGCTATCAAAAATCAGCCAAATTGCGCAGGAATGTAGCGAAAGGAGTGAAAAACAAGCATTCAGAAAAAAAGATCCAAAAAATACTTGTGCTAAAAAATGGGATCCCTATAATGCGCCTCCATCGACACGGCGGATG
>NZ_SZWU01000081.1:0-5460 GCF_005280935.1 Citrobacter sp. wls757
GGCGCATTATAGGGAGTTATTTCAGGCTGACAAGTTAAAAATATAAAAAACTTATCAAGCGATTACTTTTCAATCAACACGTCCATTTCTGCCTGGTTTTTAAACAAAAACGAGCCCCACAGGGCCCGTTTATTGTTGTTTTGTGACTTACTGCACTGCCACTATGCGATCGTCATTCACTTCCAGACGAATCGTTTTGCCCGGAATCAGTTCACCAGACAGAATTTGCTGCGCCAGCGGGTTTTCGATCTGCTGCTGGATAGCACGTTTCAATGGACGCGCGCCATACACCGGATCGTAACCATTCGCGCTCAGCAGTTTAAGCGCCTCGTCAGAAATATGGATTTCATAGCCACGCTCTTCCAGACGTTTGTACAGACGCTGCAACTGGATCTGAGCAATAGAAGCAATGTGCTGCTCACCCAGCGGATGGAATACAACAACCTCATCTATACGGTTGATGAATTCCGGGCGGAAGTTGTGGCTCACGACGCCCAGCACCATATCTTTCATGTGACCGTAATCCAACTCGCCGAAGCGTTCCTGGATCAGATCGGACCCCAGGTTCGAGGTCATGATGACAACCGTATTACGGAAGTCGACCGTTCTCCCCTGTCCGTCAGTCAGACGACCATCATCAAGCACCTGCAGCAGAATGTTGAACACATCCGGATGCGCTTTCTCCACTTCATCCAACAAGATGACGGAGTAAGGACGACGACGTACTGCTTCCGTCAGATACCCACCTTCTTCATAACCGACATATCCCGGAGGTGCCCCGACCAAACGAGACACGGAGTGTTTCTCCATAAACTCGGACATATCGATACGCACCATTGCATCGTCACTGTCGAACATAAAGTTTGCCAGCGCTTTGCACAGTTCGGTTTTACCGACACCGGTTGGACCAAGGAACAGGAATGAACCAATCGGACGATTCGGATCGGACAAGCCCGCACGGCTACGACGGATGGCGTTAGAAACGGCTTCCACCGCTTCGTTCTGACCAATCACGCGGCTGTGCAGCTCCTGCTCCATACGCAACAGTTTTTCTCGTTCGCCTTCCAGCATGCGAGCAACTGGGATCCCGGTCCAGCGCGCCAGCACCTCAGCAATTTCTGCATCCGTAACTTTATTACGCAGCAGACGCATGGTTTTGCCTTCAGACTGGGTGGCTGCTTCCAGTTGTTTTTCCAGTTCAGGAATTTTGCCGTACTGCAGTTCAGACATCCGCGCCAGGTCGCCAACGCGGCGCGCCTGTTCGATGGCGATTTTTGCCTGCTCCAGCTCAGCCTTGATAGTTTGCGTTCCCGAGAGGGAAGCTTTTTCAGCTTTCCACTCTTCCTCTAACTCAGAATACTGGCGTTCTTTGTCGTCCAGCTCTTCGTTGAGCATATCGAGACGTTTTTTACTTGCCTCATCAGACTCTTTCATTAATGCCTGCTGTTCCAGTTTGAGCTGGATAATACGGCGGTCGAGTCTGTCGAGTTCCTCCGGCTTGGAGTCAATCTGCATACGAATGCTGGATGCCGCTTCGTCAATAAGGTCGATAGCTTTATCCGGCAACTGACGATCGGCAATATAGCGATGAGACAGCGTAGCAGCCGCAACAATCGCCGGGTCAGTAATCTGCACATGATGGTGCAGTTCATAACGTTCTTTCAGGCCACGCAAGATTGCGATGGTGTCTTCCACTGAAGGTTCAGCCACAAACACTTTCTGGAAACGACGTTCCAGCGCCGCATCTTTTTCGATGTACTGGCGATATTCATCAAGCGTTGTTGCGCCTACGCAGTGCAGTTCCCCGCGAGCCAGTGCTGGTTTCAGCATGTTCCCGGCGTCCATTGCGCCATCGGCTTTACCCGCCCCAACCATGGTATGCAATTCGTCGATAAACAGAATGACGTTGCCTTCCTGTTTCGAGAGATCGTTCAGCACACCTTTTAAACGTTCTTCAAACTCACCACGATATTTGGCCCCAGCCACCAGCGCGCCCATATCCAGCGCCAGTACACGACGGCCTTTTAAGCCTTCCGGCACTTCACCATTGATGATGCGTTGGGCCAGCCCTTCAACGATGGCGGTTTTACCGACACCGGGTTCACCGATTAACACCGGGTTATTTTTAGTACGACGTTGCAGCACCTGAATGGTACGGCGAATTTCTTCATCACGGCCGATGACCGGATCGAGTTTGCCCTGTTCGGCACGTTCGGTCAGATCGACGGTATATTTTTTCAAGGCCTGACGTTGGTCTTCAGCCCCCTGGTCATTCACGCTTTCACCTCCACGCATTTGTTCAATTGCCTGAGTGATATTGGCGGTCGTCGCGCCTGCTGATTTTAATAAGTCGGTCAGCGTACCGCGTGACTCAAGCGCCGCCAGAACGAACAGTTCTGACGAAATAAAGTTGTCCCCACGTTTTTGCGCCAGCTTGTCGCAAAGATTCAGTACACGCACCAGTTCCTGAGAAGGCTGCACATCGCCACCGGTACCTTCTACCTGTGGCAAACGGCTCAACGCCTGGTCAATGGCTGTACGTAACTGGCCAGCATTAATGCCAGCAGACGTTAATAAAGGACGTACCGATCCCCCTTCCTGATTCAGCAAGGCGCTCATTAGATGAAGTGGTTCGATGAATTGATTGTCGTGCCCCAATGCGAGTGACTGGGCATCGGCAAGAGCAAGCTGGAATTTATTAGTAAGACGATCCAGACGCATAACTCCTCCCATAACAGGTCAAAATTGCTACTGGAGATTAAATGAGGTCATCCCTCAATTATTCAAGGTGAATGACCTGAATTATGTGAAAAGAAAATTACACGTACCGGATCGTCTTGATTCTTTAGGTTATATCAGCCAAATAAAACTTGCCATACGACCCGTGGTATTGTCGCGACGATAAGAGAAGAACGTCTCACTTTCGCTGAAGGTGCAACGGTCGCCGCCATGGATGTTCTCGACTCCGACACTGGAAAGACGCTGGCGCGCAAGCTGGTAGATATCCGCCAGATACTTGTCGCCACGCGGTACAAATGCGAGGTCCGCTTGCGGATCTTTCGTCATGAACGCCTCGCGGACTTCTGGTCCAACTTCAAACGCGTTTGGACCTATCGCCGGGCCTAGCCAGGCAATAATGTTTTCAGGTTTGTCGGCAAAACACGCCACCGTTTCTTCCAGCACGCCGGCGCATAATCCGCGCCAACCCGCATGGGCCGCAGCAACTTCCGTTCCGGCACGATTGCAAAACAACACCGGCAAACAATCAGCGGTCATCACCGCACACACGGTGCCCGGCGTGTTGCTGTACGACGCATCTGCGCGTTTGCAGGCGTAAGGCTCGCCGGTCAGTTTCAGGACATCCTTACCGTGGACCTGCTCCAGCCAAACTGGCTTTGACGGCAGATTGCCCGCAGCAAACAGTCGTTTGCGGTTCTCTTCAACATGCTCCGGGTTATCGCCGCAATGGGCGCCCAGATTCAGCGAATCGTAAGGCGGCATACTGACTCCGCCAATACGGGTAGAACTACACGCCGCGACACCTTGCGGTATCGGCCACTGCGGGACAATTAGCTTACTCATAGCCAGGCAATATCATCCTTATGTTCTTCGAAATCAGCGCGCATCACTTCAATCAACTGCACCATATCTTGTGGGATCGGCGCATGCCATTCCATTTCGATACCGGAAATCGGGTGATACAAACGCAGCATGGTCGCGTGCAGCGCTTGACGGTCGAACTTACGCAGTACGGAGATAAATTCGTCAGAAGCGCCTTTCGGTGGACGTGGACGACCGCCGTAAACCTGATCGCCCACCAGCGGATGAGTGATATGTGCCATGTGCACGCGGATCTGGTGCGTACGTCCGGTTTCCAGACGCAACCGCAGACGCGTGTGCACACGGAAGTGTTCCATAATGCGATAGTGCGTTACCGCCGGTTTCCCCATTGGGTGTACCGCCATGTGCGTACGCTTGGTCGGGTGACGGCTAATCGGTTCCTCAACGGTTCCGCCAGCAGTCATGTGACCAATTGCCACGGCTTCGTACTCACGGGTAATTTCGCGCAGTTGCAACGACTCCACTAAACGAGTTTGCGCCGGAACCGTTTTTGCCACCACCATTAATCCGGTCGTGTCTTTATCCAGACGGTGCACGATACCTGCACGAGGAACATCCGCGATTGGCGGGTAGTAATGCAGTAACGCATTCAATACCGTACCATCGGGATTCCCGGCGCCCGGATGCACTACAAGGTCACGGGGTTTGTTGATGACAAGAATGTCGTCATCTTCATAAACGATATCCAGTGGGATATCCTGAGGTTCAAAACGAACCTCTTCATCAATTTCTGCATTGATGGAGACACGCTCTCCACCCAGCACTTTTTCTTTCGGTTTATCGCAAAGTTGGTCATTTACCAGTACGCGCTGGTCGAGGATCCATTCTTTTATGCGCGATCGCGAATAATCAGGGAACAATTCGGCCAAAGCCTGATCTAAGCGTTGACCGAGCTGATTTTCGGAGACTGTTGCGGTGAGTTCTACTCGTTGTGCCATAAACTGCTTCTTCGTTTAACGTTGGGTTTTACGGCTTTGCCGTTTAATATAGTGTGCTATTGTAGCTGGTCTTAACCGGGAGCAGGAACAGAGAATCTCCCGTATTACATTTTGAGGAAAGTCAAAACGTCATGACGCGCATGAAATATCTGGTGGCAGCAGCCACGTTGAGCCTGTTTTTGGCGGGTTGCTCTGGTTCAAAGGAAGAGGTGCCCGATAATCCGCCAAATGAAATCTACGCGACTGCTCAGCAAAAGCTGCAGGACGGTAACTGGAAACAGGCAATAACGCAATTGGAAGCGTTGGATAACCGTTATCCATTTGGACCGTATTCTCAGCAGGTGCAATTAGATCTCATCTACGCCTACTACAAAAACGCCGATCTGCCACTTGCTCAGGCTGCCATCGATCGTTTTATCCGTCTTAACCCGACACACCCTAACATTGATTATGTCATGTATATGCGTGGCCTGACCAATATGGCGTTGGATGATAGCGCACTGCAAGGATTCTTTGGTGTTGATCGTAGCGATCGCGATCCGCAACATGCCCGAGCTGCGTTTAATGACTTTTCCAAACTGGTGCGTGGGTATCCGAATAGCCAGTACACCACTGACGCCACCAAACGTCTGGTGTTCCTGAAAGACCGCCTGGCGAAGTATGAATACTCCGTTGCAGAATACTACACTGCCCGCGGCGCATGGGTTGCCGTGGTAAACCGTGTGGAAGGCATGCTGCGCGACTACCCGGATACCCAGGCAACACGTAATGCCCTGCCGTTGATGGAAAACGCTTATCGCCAGATGCAGATGAATGCACAGGCTGAAAAAGTCGCGAAAATCATTGCCGCCAACAGCAGCAATACCTGATTTGCCTCAGAATGTAAAACGGCAGCCCCTGG
>NZ_SZWU01000081.1:5520-12859 GCF_005280935.1 Citrobacter sp. wls757
TGAAGCGGTTTAGCTCCGACGCATCCCATCAAATATGGCCTGCTTTCAGGTATTCCTCAAGTAAAAAATCGCCTGTTCCTGCGGTGCCTCACAAAAAGGTTTTCTTGACAAAAAGCGACAAAATAATGTGATTTAGATCACACATTTTGACATTAGGAACGGTATGCTGGAATCACCAAGACGGGAAAGACAAGAGGTAAAATTTATGACAATGAACATTACCAGTAAACAAATGGAAATTACTCCGGCAATTCGCCAGCATGTCGCAGACCGTCTCGCCAAACTAGAAAAATGGCAAACTCATCTGATTAATCCACATATCATTCTGTCTAAGGAGCCACAGGGTTTCATTGCTGATGCCACCATCAATACACCGAACGGACATCTGGTCGCCAGCGCAAAACACGAGGATATGTACACAGCAATTAACGATTTGATCAACAAGCTGGAACGGCAGCTCAATAAAGTGCAGCACAAAGGCGAAGCCCGTCGTGCAACAACTTCAGTCAAAGACGCCAACTTCGTCGAAGCAGAAGAAGAGTAGTCCCTTACATTGAGTGTATCGCCAACGCGCCTTCGGGCGCGTTTTTTGTTGACAGGGTGAAAACAGTACGGGTACTTTACTGACGTAGCCAAAGGAAAATTACATGAAACTTGTCCCGTTCTTCTTCGCATTCTTTTTTACCTTCCCCTGAATGGGAGGCGTTTCGTCGTGTGATAAAGAATGCGAAGACGAACAATAAGGCCTCCCACAACGGGAGGCCTTTTTTATTGATAACAAGAAAGGCAACACTATGACATCGGAAAACCCATTGCTGGCGCTGCGCGATAAGATCAGCACGCTGGATGAAAAATTACTGGCCCTACTGGCTGAGCGACGTGGACTGGCCGTAGAAGTTGGTAAAGCCAAACTGCTTTCGCATCGTCCGGTTCGTGATATCGACCGTGAACGTGACCTTTTGGACCGACTCATTCAGCTTGGCAAAGCACATCATCTTGATGCTCACTACATTACTCGCCTGTTCCAGCTCATAATCGAAGACTCCGTCCTGACTCAACAGGCACTGCTCCAGCAGCACCTGAACAAAATTAACCCACACTCCGCGCGCGTGGCCTTCCTTGGGCCAAAAGGGTCATATTCCCATCTAGCCGCACGTCAGTACGCCGCTCGCCATTTTGAACAATTTATTGAAAGCGGCTGCGCAAAATTTGCCGATATCTTTAATCAGGTCGAAACCGGACAGGCTGACTATGCTGTGGTACCGATTGAAAACACCAGCTCCGGTGGGATTAACGACGTTTACGACCTGCTGCAGCACACCAGCCTGTCTATCGTTGGCGAGATGACCATTACGATAGACCACTGTGTACTGGTGTCTGGCACGACGGATCTTGAGACCATTGAAACGGTATATAGCCATCCGCAGCCGTTCCAGCAGTGCAGCAAGTTCCTGAATCGCTACCCGCACTGGAAGATTGAGTACACTGAAAGCACCTCTGCGGCGATGGAAAAAGTTGCGCAGGCTAGCTCACCGCGCGTGGCGGCCCTGGGGAGCGAAGCCGGAGGCGTACTGTATGGATTGCAGGTTCTCGAGCATATTGAGGCTAACCAGTCGCAAAACATCACCCGCTTCGTGGTGCTGGCACGCAAAGCAATCAATGTTTCCGATCAGGTTCCGGCAAAAACAACCCTGTTGATGGCGACGGGGCAACAAGCCGGTGCGCTGGTTGAGGCGCTGCTGGTACTGCGTAACCATAATCTGATTATGACTAAACTGGAGTCACGCCCGATTCACGGCAATCCGTGGGAAGAGATGTTTTATCTTGATATCCAGGCCAACCTGGAGTCGCCCCAGATGCAAAAAGCATTGAAAGAGCTGGGTGAGATTACACGTTCGATGAAAGTACTGGGATGCTATCCAAGTGAGAACGTGGTGCCAGTCGATCCGAGCTAACGTTTGGCAATGCCGGATGGCGCTACGCTTATCCGGCCTACGGTTCATACGATTTTTGAAGGCCGGATAAGGCAAACCCGCCATCCGGCATCTTAATTAAGGACGGCTGTCATTCGCCTGGCGTAACAAAGTACGGCTTTCACTCTGGAAGCGTTTCGCATAATCGCCAAACCAGTGCTCCACCTTACGGAAGCTGTCGATAAACGCTTGCTTATCGCCCTGCTCCAGCAAACCTATTGCCTCGCCAAAACGTTGGTAGTAGCGTTTAATCAGCGCAAGGTTGCTCTCAGACGACATAATAATATCAGCATAGAGCTGCGGATCCTGGGCAAACAGACGGCCAACCATCGCCAGTTCAAGGCGGTAAATCGGCGAAGAGAGTGCCAGCAGCTGCTCCAGTTGAACGTTCTCTTCCGCTAAATGCAGACCGTAAGCAAAGGTCGCAAAGTGACGCAGTGCCTGAATAAACGCCATGTTCTGGTCATGTTCAACGGCGCTGATCCGATGCAGTCGCGCACCCCATACCTGAATCTGTTCCAGAAACCACTGATAAGCTTCCGGCTGACGTCCGTCACACCAAACGACGACCTGCTTGGCCAGACTGCCGCTGTCCGGACCAAACATTGGGTGTAACCCCACCACCGGGCCATCATGTGCAGCCAGCATCGCCTGTAAAGGACCATTTTTCACCGAAGCCAGATCCACCAGAATGCAGTCAGACGGCAGACGCGGTAGTTTGGCGATCACCTGCTCGGTGACGTGGATCGGCACGCTGACGATCACCATGCCGGCATCAGAGACGATCTCCGGCGCGCGATCCCAGTCCTGCTGTTCCAGGATCCGCACCTGGTAACCTGACAGGGTGAGCATTTTTTCGAACAGACGCCCCATCTGACCGCCGCCGCCGACAATCACCACCGGCCGCAGAGAAGGACAAAGCGTTTTAAACCCTTTGTCGTTCTCACTGGAGTAGGACTCACGCATAACGCGGCGTAGCACATCTTCAATCAGGTCCGGCGGCACACCCAGGGCTTCCGCTTCCGCCCGGCGAGAGGCCAGCATAGAGGCTTCCCGTTCCGGCACGTAGATCGGCAGCCCAAAGCGGCTTTTTACTTCACCTACTTCGGCAACCAGCTCCAGGCGGCGTGCCAGTAAATCCAGCAGCGCCTTGTCGACTTCATCAATTTGATCGCGTAATGCGGTCAATTCAGCAACCATAACCAACCTCTTATGCTACACGCGCCGACAGCTGGCCGTTTAAATCCTGGCTAATTTCACGCAGCAGCGCATCCGTCATTTCCCAGCTAATGCAGGCGTCAGTTACGGATACGCCGTATTTCATTTCGCTGCGCGGCTGTTCGGAAGACTGGTTGCCTTCGTGAATATTACTTTCAATCATCAAGCCAATGATTGAGCGATTGCCATCTTTGATTTGTGCAATCACGGATTCAGCCACGGCAGGCTGACGGCGGTAATCTTTATTGGAATTACCATGACTGCAATCTACCATCAGAGAAGGTCGTAGTCCCGCCTGCTCCATCTCTTTTTCGCACTGGGCGACATCTGCCGGGCTGTAGTTCGGCGCTTTACCTCCGCGCAAGATCACGTGACCGTCCGGATTCCCCTGTGTTTGCAGCAGTGCAACCTGCCCGGCCTGGTTAATACCGACAAAGCGGTGCGACTGCGCGGCCGCGCGCATGGCGTTAATGGCGGTCGCCAGGCTACCGTCGGTACCATTCTTAAAGCCAACCGGCATCGAAAGACCGGAAGCCATTTCACGGTGAGTCTGCGATTCCGTAGTACGGGCACCGATTGCGGACCAGCTAAACAGATCGCCCAGGTATTGCGGGCTATTTGGATCCAGCGCTTCAGTTGCCAGCGGCAGTCCCATATTTACCAGTTCAAGCAGCAGCTGACGCGCAATTTTCAGACCTGCTTCAACATCAAAAGAGCCATCCATATGAGGATCGTTAATTAACCCTTTCCAGCCGACAGTGGTACGGGGTTTTTCAAAATAGACGCGCATCACCAGGTAGAGGCTATCGCTGACCTCTGCGGCAAGGGCTTTAAATCGACGAGCATACTCAATCGCCATTTCAGGATCGTGAATGGAGCATGGGCCACATACGACCAGCAGGCGCGGATCGCGACCGGAGATAATATCTGAGATGGTTTTACGCGACTGGGCGATTTGCGCCTCTTGCTCCTGGCTCAGCGGAAATTCAGCTTTCAGCTGCTCCGGAGTCATCAGAACCTGTTCGTCGGTAATATGTACGTTGTTCAGCGCGTCTTTTTGCATGATGGTGATCCTGTTTAGCTCGTTTGCGATAGTTGATCCTCAGCGAGGAGGAAATAACGATATCACAACAGGTAAAGATTTCAATCCACAATCCGTAAATTTTAATTTACATAGTGTTATTTTAAGGCAAAAACAGCCCTTATGAATGTACATTTAAATTTACACCACCGAGTTTTCAGATCCACTATGCTTAAAAAAACGAAGGAGCACAGGCAATGAAGCAACTCATCAGCATCTTGTTTCTATTACTTCTTAGCGGATGTCAGATAGACCCCTACACCCATGCCCCTACCTGGACTGGTACCGACTGGTACGACGCCGGGATACAAGATGCCATTTCGGGTTATGCCGTTAAAGATAATGAAACGCTTGCCGACAACTACAATGACCCCGACGTCGATCGTACGGAATACCTTAAGGGTTACGCCGAGGGGCAACGTAAAACCTGCCAGCAGGATTTTGTTTATGCCAGAGGCCTGACCGGGAAAACTTTTCCGCCCAGTTGCGATACTGTCGAAAATGTTGACCAGTTACACAGCGCCTGGCAGCAAGGGGCAAACGAGGGTGCTGCCTCGATAAGGTTAAATTAAACAATGGTTTATATTTTATAAACCATTAAGATTTAACTTAAATCACCAATAGCATTATTCCAGGAATAATGACGGCTTAGGAAAATAATGTTATTTTGTTGCAAACAATCTTGAATGTATTTCGACGTTTTACAGCAAACGCTGGTAGGTAACTATTCATGAGCTATTCTTACCGACTCATACTTCTACTGGCACTGCTCCTGACCGGATTACCGCTGTATGCCCAAAGCGTTACGGAAGAAGCAAAATCGGTACGCGCTATGGTTTCCGGCATCGTCAGTTATACACGCTGGCCTGCACTTTCCGGGCCCCCAAAACTGTGTATTTTCTCTTCATCGCGTTTTTCCAGTGTCCTGAAAGATACCAGTGCAGGCGCATTACCCTATCTTCCCGTCATCATCCGTACGGAACAAGAAATATTAGTTTCGCAGTGTGACGGTTTTTATTTTGGAAAAGAATCCCCTACTTATCAGGTGGAATTAAAGAATAAATATCCGACTAAGGCATTGTTATTAATTGCTGAACAGAACCCCGAATGCGTTATTGGCAGCGCCTTTTGCCTCATAATTAAAGACGAAGATGTGAGATTTTCCGTAAATATGGATTCCCTTTCACGCAGCGGCGTAAGGGTCAGTCCAGACGTATTGATGCTTGCACGGAATAATAAGCATGGATAAGGGCCATTCTCCCATAGCACGCCCGACGTTTAAGCGAACATTACGGCGTATCAGCATAATCAGCGTTCTGGTAACCATGATGCTGATCTGGCTGCTGCTCAGCATTTCTTCCGTGCTGGCATTAAGACAGTATGCGCAAAAGAATCTGGATCTGACTGCCGCTACCATGACCCGTACGCTCGAAGCTGCATTAGTCTTTTCTGATAGTGTTGCAGCAACTGAAACGCTGGCGGCACTGGGTCAGCAGGGGCAATTTTCCGTTGCAGAAGTTCGTAATAAAAACCAGAAGGTGATCGCCACCTGGCGCTATAACGCGCAGGATACCACTGAAAAGATCAGCGGGATGATCAGCCACTGGCTGTTCCCACAACCGGTCACTCAGCCGATTTTGCACAATGGCAACGTCATCGGTGAAGTACGATTGACTGCGCGCGATAGCGTTATCAGTCATTTCATCTATTTGTCGCTGGCCGTTCTTACCGGGTGCATTCTGTTGGCATCCGGAATTGCATTAATGCTCACTCGCTATTTACACAATGGCGTTGTGGATGCACTGCAAAACATTACCGAGGTGGTACATGATGTTCGTACCAACCGTAACTTTTCACGGCGCGTATCAGAGGAACGCATTGAAGAGTTTCATCTCTTTGCCCTGGACTTTAATAGTCTGCTGGACGAGATGGAGGAGTGGCAACTTAAACTGCAGGCAAAAAACGCTCAGCTTTTGCGTACTGCACTACATGATCCTCTGACGGGTCTGGCAAATCGCGCCGCATTTCGCAGCAGCATAAATGCCCTAATGAATGATGATGCCGCCCACAGCAGCTCGGCATTGTTATTCCTTGATGGCGACAATTTTAAATTTATTAATGATACCTGGGGCCACGCAGCGGGGGATCGGGTCCTGATTGAAGTCGCAAAAAGGTTATCCGAGTTTGGGGGGAGTCGCCATTACCCATACAGACTTGGCGGCGATGAGTTCGCCATGGTGCTGTATAGCGTTCATTCTGAATATGAGGTTCAGCGGATCTGCGCGGCACTGTCACAAGAGTTTAACCGACCTTTTGACCTGCATAATGGTCATCTGGCAAGCATGACGCTCAGCATTGGGTTTGCGCTGACGTGGGAACATGCCTCTGCCGAAAAATTACAAGAACTTGCCGATCAAAATATGTATCAGGCTAAACATTTGCGTTCTGAACGCATTATTAAAAAATAAGGAATTACACACATGCTAAAACGTTTATTATCCCCGTTTCTTCTGCTTTTACTGATTCTGGCTGGCTGTCAGGCACCTCAGGGAAAATTTACCCCAGAGCAAATTGCAGCCATGAAATCATACGGATTTACTGAAGCATCAGGAGACTGGTCTCTCGGCCTGTCTGACACTATCCTGTTTGACAAAAATGACTATAAACTCCGTCCTGAAAGTGAAAAACAGATCAAGGAAATGGCATCCAAACTGGCAGCTACCGGGCTAAATCATGCTCGCCTGGATGGTCATACTGATAACTACGGTGAAGACAGCTATAACGAAGCTCTGTCACTCAAACGCGCTAATGTCGTTGCCGATGCCTGGGCGCAGGGCGCTAATATTCCCCGCACCAACCTGACTACTCAGGGACTCGGGAAGAAATACCCCATTGCCAGCAACCAGACATCAAAAGGTCGCGCTGAAAACCGCCGCGTGGCGGTCGTGATCACGACACCATAATCGTCCCCCAAATGGCTGCGCGCCGCGCAGTCCTTCCATTGCCATAAAGAACAAAAGAGTAAACGTCGGGATAAAAAAAGGGCCAGCCTTTCGGCCAGCCCTTT
>NZ_SZWU01000047.1:0-3229 GCF_005280935.1 Citrobacter sp. wls757
GGGGTCTCCCCATGCGAGAGTAGGGAACTGCCAGACATCAAATAAGTGAAAAGGCCATCCGAAAGGATGGCCTTTTTGCATTTATACGCGGAAATCCACCGGAACTTTATCCGGCATATATATTTAATGAATAACCTGCGATAAAAACGCGCGAGTGCGTTCCGATTTGGGGTGAGCAAAAAACTCATCCGGTGGTGCCTGTTCCACAATCTCGCCAAGATCCATAAAGATCACCCGATCAGCTACTGTGCGGGCAAAGCCCATTTCATGGGTTACACATAGCATGGTCATGCCCGATTGCGCCAGACCTATCATGGTATCCAGCACTTCTTTTACCATTTCAGGATCCAACGCTGATGTGGGTTCATCAAATAACATGATTTTGGGTTTCATACACAGCGAGCGTGCAATGGCCACGCGCTGTTGTTGTCCACCAGAGATTTGCCCGGGATATTTATGTGCATGTTCGGCAATGCGGACCCGCTCAAGGTAGTGCATTGCCAGTACTTCAGCCTCTTTTTTCGGCATCTTTTGCACCCAGATAGGTGCCAGCGTGCAGTTTTGCAAAACAGTTAAATGAGGAAAGAGATTAAAGTGCTGAAAGACCATGCCAACTTCTTGTCGGACGCGCTCAATATTGCGGATGTCTTCATTGAGCTCAATCCCATCCACTACAATGCGTCCTTGCTGATGTTCTTCCAGATGGTTAATACAGCGGATAGTTGTCGATTTACCCGAACCGGAAGGCCCGCATAATACGATGCGCTCTCCCTGTTTTACCTTCAGGTTGATGTTTTTCAGGACATGAAACTGTCCGTACCATTTGTTGACGTTTTCCAGCGTAATCATCGCGTCGGTAGACGGCATTAATAATTGGCTCATAAATTCCTCAGTGCGGTGTACGCCCGGTGTTAAAACGTTTTTCCAGATGTTGGCTGTAACGCGACATACTGAAACAGAAGATCCAGTAAATCAGTGCAGCGAAAACATATCCTTCTGTCGACATACCCAGCCACGCAGGGTCCACAGTTGCCTGCTGTACGCTACTGAAGAGATCAAACAGACCGATGATGATGACCAGGCTGGTATCCTTGAACAGGGCGATAATCGTGTTAACCAGACCAGGGATAACCAGCTTGAGGGCTTGCGGAAGAATGACCAGCCCCTGGGTTTTCCAGTAACCTAGCGCCAGTGATTCCGCGGCCTCATACTGACCTTTCGGTAGGGCCTGTAACCCTCCGCGAACCACTTCTGCGACATAGGCCGACTGGAAAAGAATAACGCCGACCAGCGCCCGGATAAGCTTGTCGATACTGGTTCCTTCGGACATAAACAGAGGAAGCATGACCGAGGACATAAACAGAACGGTAATCAACGGTACACCGCGCCAGAACTCAATGAAAATGACGGATAAAACCCGCACGACTGGCATATGGGAACGACGTCCCAACGCCAGTAAAATACCCCATGGAAGCGCGCCTGCAATCCCCACGGATGCAATAATAAGCGTCAGTGTTAATCCGCCCCACTGCCGGGTTTCTACGCGTTCAAGTCCGAAAAAACCACCGTACATCAGCCACCAGACGACAATTGGATATATGACTGCCCAGATAGCGATACAACGGCCACGGTGGGGAATGGTTTTCCAGAACATCGGAACAATAGAAGCCAGACCAATTATCAGGGCCAGATTTACGCGCCAACGCTGATCGTGTGGATAAAGCCCATACATGAATTGCCCGAAGCGTTCATGGATGAACACCCAGCAGGCTCCCGCTTTGGTACAGTCTGCCCGGGTAGAACCGACCCAGTTGGCCTGAAAGAATACCCAGTTCAACAGTGGTGGAAGAAATGACCAAATCAGCCATACGCATAGCAGGGTGAGCAGGCTATTTGACCAACTGGAGAACAGGTTTTTACGCACCCAGAGTAGACTGCGGCTTGCCGGATTGCTGTGCTGGCGCGAGGGGTGAGACAGCAGTGCTTTTGTCATCATGGCTCCTTAGCGCTCAATCAGTGCGATACGGCGGTTATAAATATTCATCAGCAAAGAAATACTTAGACTGATGATCAGGTATACCGACATGGTGATGGCGATCGTTTCAATGGCTTGCCCTGTTTGATTGAGTACCGTGCCGGCAAACAGTGAAACCATGTCCGGGTAGCCAATTGCGGCTGCAAGAGAAGAGTTCTTGACGATATTCAGGTACTGGCTGGTCAGTGGGGGAATGATGACGCGTAGCGCCTGTGGGATGATTACCTGGCGTAGCGTCACCGGATTTGGCAGACCCAGCGAGCGTGCGGCTTCATGTTGGCCGTAAGGAACGGCCTGAATGCCCGCCCGAATAATTTCTGCAATAAATGCCGAGGTATATACCGAAAGCGCCAGAGTCAGTGCCGCCAGTTCAGGAATAAGCACCATACCGCCACGGAAGTTAAAACCACGGAGCGCGGGAATATCCCAGTGAAGCGCAGCGCCAAACATCCACTGTGAAATCACCGGTAAAAGTACGATCAACGCCAGAGCCGTGGGCCAGGTCCGACGTAGCTGACCGGTTTTGGTCTGATGCATTCTGTTGAAGCGAAATAATCCGATGGTGACGACGAGAGCGATAACGACAGCGGTACAAAAGGCAAAAAAACCTTCTCCCATTTGCGGGGCCGGAATATAGAGCCCCCGGTTACTCAGGAACATCAAATCCAGCGCGTTAACGGCCTGGCGTGGGCCGGGCAGATTACGTAATACGGCGAAATACCAGAAGAAGATCTGCAGCAGCGGCGGTATATTGCGGAACGTTTCGATGTAGATCGTCGAGAGCTTTCGCAATAACCAGTTATCTGACAGGCGTGCTAGTCCGAGAAAGAAACCGAGAATTGATGCGAAAACAATGCACAGTGCTGAAACTAACAGAGTATTGAGCAGGCCGACCACAAAGACACGACCATACGTATCGCCTTGCTCGTAATCGATCAGATGCTGGACAATGCCAAATCCGGCGCTGCGATCGAGAAAAGAAAACCCCGAGGTAATACCGCTATTGTTCAGGTTATTTATCGTGTTATGAATGAGATAGACCGCAATGCTGATAACCGCAATGACGGCGAGTATTTGAAATAACCAGGCGCGGACCGCAGGGTTAGAAAAGGATAACGATCCTTTTACGGTTGAGCGGCGATGGAACATAAGAAAACCTCAGTAACTATGACTCTGGGCTGAGCGCCGCAGTTG
>NZ_SZWU01000009.1:0-4185 GCF_005280935.1 Citrobacter sp. wls757
CAGAAGGCGGGCGCTGGTAACAGCGACCCGATACCCTATGAGCATATCTCTGACAACAAAACTCAGTTATGGATTTGGAGCGTTTGGTAAGGATTTCGCCATCGGTATTGTGTACATGTACCTGATGTATTACTACACCGACGTGGTGGGATTATCGGTGGGGCTGGTCGGAACGTTGTTCCTGGCGGCAAGGATCTGGGATGCGGTAAACGATCCCATCATGGGCTGGATTGTGAACGCCACCCGATCGCGCTGGGGAAAATTTAAACCCTGGATCTTACTCGGTACGCTGGCGAACTCATTGGTGCTGTTTTTGCTTTTTAGCGCACATCTTTTTGAGGGTACTGCGCAGGTCGTATTTGTTTGCGTGACGTATATATTATGGGGAATGACCTACACCATTATGGATATTCCATTCTGGTCACTGGTGCCAACCATTACGCTGGATAAACGCGAGCGTGAACAACTGGTGCCGTACCCCCGTTTCTTCGCCAGCCTTTCTGGGTTTGTTACCGCAGGCGTGACGCTGCCTTTTGTGAGCTATGTTGGCGGAGCAGATCGTGGTTTTGGTTTTCAGATGTTTACACTAATTCTCATCGCGTTCTTTATCGTTTCCACCGTTGTGACGCTACGGAATGTGCATGAGGTTTATTCGTCAGACAGTGAGGCCACGGCAGACAGCAGTCGTCTTGGGTTGAAAGCGATCGTTGGGCTTATCTATAAAAATGACCAGCTATCCTGCCTGTTAGGTATGGCACTGGCTTACAATATTGCATCCAATATCATTGCTGGCTTTGCCATTTACTATTTTACCTACGTCATTGGCGATGCAAGTCTCTTCCCGTACTACATGTCTTACGCAGGTGCGGCAAACCTGTTGACGTTGATTTTCTTTCCTCGGCTGGTAAACGCGTTGTCACGACGGATCTTGTGGGCTGGGGCATCGGTGTTGCCGGTGCTTAGCTGTAGCGTACTACTGGTGATGGCGCTGGCAGATTTCCATAATATCTTACTGATTGTTATAGCGGGAGTTTTACTGAATATTGGTTCGGCGCTTTTCTGGGTGTTGCAGGTCATTATGGTGGCAGATACCGTTGATTACGGCGAATACAAACTTAATGTTCGTTGTGAAAGTATCGCTTATTCGGTGCAGACAATGGTGGTAAAAGGTGGGTCAGCATTTGCCGCTTTCTTTATCGCGTTGATACTCGGGGTGATTAATTACGCGCCAAATGTCGCGCAGTCTGCCGAAACCATCGTTGGCATGCAGTTTATTATGATAGCGCTACCTGCACTCTTTTTTGTGGTGACCTTAGTCCTGTATTTCCGCTTTTATCGACTGAATGGCGACACGCTGCGCAGGATCCAGATCCATTTACTGGATAAGTATCGCAAGGTGCCGCAGCACTATGAGCAACCGGATATCCCGGCTATTGCGGTAGTGGCTCCAGGCGATGTGAAGGCATAGCGATGGAATGGCATTCGTTGATTGGGTATTTGGCGGCCAGCCTGACGACGCTCTCTTTCTTACCGCAAGCCATTAAGGTTATTACCACCCGCAACACACAAGGCATTTCCGGTTTGATGTATGTGATGTTTGTGTGCGGGCTGGTTTTGTGGCTGATTTACGGATTATTGATTGAAGATACTGCCGTCAGCATGGCGAACTTTCTGACACTGTTGTTCGCCTTGCCGATTCTGGTTATCAAGTATCGCAGTAGGTAATGTAGATTGCCGGAGAAGCGTTAGCGCTCTCCGGCCATTTTCAATTGCCGATTGTGCCAGCCCGCCAGTGCGAGGACCGTTGTTAACGCACCGAGCAGGGCGCAGAACATGTCCGACTGGGTATCCCACGGGTCACCCTGCGTGCCAAGGAAGTCATCCGCACCTTGTCCCATTGCCAGCGCAGCCCACCATTCGATGAGTTCATACATTGCGCTAATCGCCAGTGCTACGCAGCAGACCAAAAATGCCAGCATCTTACGACCACGGACAATATTGCCGCGCACTAAAATCTCTCTTGCCGTCAGGGCTGGTACCAGCCCCTGGAAGAAGTGGCCCAGCTTGTCATAGGGGTTTCGACTGAGATCCAGCCATTCCTGAACCTGAAAACCGACGGGGACTTTGGCGTAGGTATACATCCCGCCTACCATCAGAATGATGGCGTGCAAGAAAATCAACGTATAAAGCAGCGGCGTCAATGGGTACTGCTTCATGGTAGCCAGCAACAGCGGGACGACAATAATGACTGGCGTGACTTCCATCAGCCAGGTGATTTTCTCAGAGGCAGAGATACCGGTGTAGATAAGAATCAGCGCCAGGATCAATGCGCCGGTGCGCAAGATTGTGGGGTTCAGAGTGCGGAGCATTGCGAATTCACACGTAATGGAAAAGGTCACTATTCCCTGTGAACGGCAAAAATTCAATACCAGTAAATGGGGGGATAAAGTTGGCCCGGGGGGATCGCTGGACTGACGCCAAAAATTTAGTGCCAGTCCAGTGCCGGGCCGAATGGGTTACTTCGCGCAGTTAGCGCATTGTTTGCTGACGATTTGCTGGAAGAAATCGTTGCCTTTGTCATCGACCAGGATGAAAGCCGGGAAATCTTCTACTTCGATTTTCCAGATAGCTTCCATACCCAGCTCCGGGTATTCCACGCATTCCAGATGCTTAATGCTCTGCTGCGCCAGTACCGCTGCCGGTCCACCGATGCTGCCTAAGTAGAAGCCGCCGTGTTTGTGGCAGGCGTCAGTCACCTGTTGGCTACGGTTACCTTTTGCCAGCATGATCATGCTGCCGCCGTGAGACTGCAACAGGTCAACGTAGGAGTCCATACGACCCGCGGTGGTTGGACCTAAAGAACCGGACGGGTAGCCTGCAGGCGTTTTGGCCGGACCCGCGTAGTAGATCGGATGATCTTTCACGTACTGCGGCAGACCTTCGCCGGACTCAATACGTTCTTTTAACTTCGCGTGGGCAATGTCACGACCAACAATGATAGTACCGCTCAGTGACAGACGAGTAGAAACCGGGTACTGAGAGAGCTGGGCGAGGATCTCTTTCATTGGGCGGTTAAGGTCAACTTTAACCACTTCGCCTTCGCCCGCCTGGCGCAGAGATTCTGGAATGTACTGACCTGGGTTATGTTCTAGTTTTTCAATCCAGATCCCTTCGCGGTTGATCTTGGCCTTGATGTTACGGTCTGCGGAGCAAGAAACGCCCATACCAACCGGGCAGGATGCGCCGTGGCGAGGCAGGCGGATCACGCGGATATCATGTGCGAAGTATTTCCCGCCGAACTGAGCACCAAGGCCGAGTTTTTGCGCTTCTTCCAGCAGTTCTTGTTCCAGTTGCAGATCGCGGAACGCCTGGCCGTGAGCATTGCCTTCAGTCGGCAGCGCGTCATAGTAGTGTGTGCTGGCCAGCTTCACCGTTTTGAGGGTGCTTTCCGCTGACGTACCACCAATAACGAATGCGATGTGATACGGCGGGCAAGCTGCGGTACCCAGCGTGCGCATTTTCTCAACCAGGAAGTTTTTCAGTTTGCCGGGAGTCAGCAGCGCTTTGGTTTCCTGATACAGATAGGTTTTGTTGGCTGAGCCGCCGCCTTTGGCCACGCACAGGAATTTGTATTCGTCACCGTCCACGCTGTACAGATCGATCTGTGCGGGCAGGTTGGTGCCGGTATTTACTTCTTTGTACATATCCAGCGCCGCGTTTTGCGAGTAGCGCAGGTTATCTTCGATATAGGTATTAAATACGCCTTTGGAGAGCGCCGCTTCATCGCCGCCGCCGGTCCAAACACGCTGACCTTTTTTCCCCATGATGATTGCCGTACCGGTGTCCTGGCAGGTTGGCAACACGCCTTTGGCGGCGATTTCGGAGTTTCTCAGGAACTGCAGCGCCACGTACTTATCGTTTTCGCTGGCTTCGGGATCATGGAGAATTGAGGCGACTTGCTGTTGGTGTTCTGGGCGGAGCATGAAGGAGGCATCGTGGAAGGCTTGCTGGGCCAGTAGCGTAAGTGCTTCAGGGGCTACTTTCAGGATTGTTTCGCCTTCAAACTCGCCGACGCTGACGTGATCGGATGTCAGCAGGTAGTACTCAGTTTTGTCTTCCCCCAGTGGGAAAGCCGCCTGGTAAGTGAATTCAACTTTTGACATTTGCTTCCAGCCTTTTCATTTT
>NZ_SZWU01000010.1:0-8585 GCF_005280935.1 Citrobacter sp. wls757
TAAATCATTAAATCATTAAATCATTAAATCATTATTTAATGACTAGTTATCGTGAGCAATTTCACATAGTTAACCACTTCATGTTTTACTGATTTCATTAAATCATGATTTCACATTGTTATATAATGCCAACCTGTGTCATAGTGTTCTCAATGCAACACACACATAATGAAATCATGATTTAATGAAAGGATGATATCATGGGGAAAGTTATCTCTGTAATTGGCCAAAAGGGTGGTGGTTCAAAAAGTACCGAGTCCAGAACACTGGCAGTCGGTTTTACTGAGGCTGGATGGAAGACTCATTTGGCTGATATGGATGTAAAACAGCAGACGTCATTCAAATGGACTGAGCGAAGAGAAAAGAGTGGACTGAGTCAAATTGACTGCGCCCTTTACCGCCGGGTTGATACAGCAGTCAAAATGAAGGACAGCTGCCATCTACTTATTATTGACGGCCGACCAGCTGCAGAGACTACATCACTCGACGTAGCAGACGAATCAGACCTGGTAATTATCTCGACAGGAACGACAATCGATGATCTGGAACCTTCACTTGAATTAGCCCGCGAATTGATAAAAAAAGGGATTGATAAGAGCAAAATCGTATTCGCTGTTGCTAAATCTCCGTCTCCTGCTCAGGGCGAAAAAGCACAGGAAACAGTCAAAGCGTGGGGTTATAAAGTGTTGAATACGGTTATACCTTTCAAGACAAGCTATGGTGAAGCCTTGGATGCAGGTCGCGCATTGCATGAAACGTCATTCAAATCTCTAAACGAGATAGCTAAGCAAATGATTGAAGAAGTTCATGATATAATTAATTCATGATAGCATGATTTCATCATTTCATTTTATGTGTGAGGTTTTCAATGAAAGGCCCCAAAAATAGTATCAAAATCGATCCACCAAAAGATGATGAGCCAACTCTTGATGTAACAGGAAGAAGTGCAGTACCTGAATCATCTGTGAAACCCATCCAGATAAAAGTACCGGTGTCTAAGCACAAAGAAATGAAAGCTTATGCAGCAGAGCAAGGGATATCGATGACTGAAATGATAATGGCAGGGTATGAGATGTATCGCAATAAAATGAAATAATGAAAACATGATTTCATTAAAGAATGATAATCGAATTCACAGATTAACTTCTGCAGCCAGGTATCAATTGTTGTAGATCTTACTGGCTGATGGATAGCGCCAGGACCGAAACTGGCGCTATCAGCAAAACTCAGATCCCTCTTTTCTTTAGCTAATAAGACATGCCCCTAATTTGATTCCAATGGTGCATTTTAGGCTTCGCAGGAAGCAAAGTGTGACAAATTGCACTCATCTTCAGGGTAGCCAGAAAGAACTCGCTTTTGGAGTTTAACATTGCTTCTGTGACAAAATGCCCTGAATTAAATGTGACAAATAGCCCTGAAAGAAGGGTGACAACTTGCCCTAAGTTAAGAGTGACAATCTGCCTTGAGGAAAACTTAGGAATTCTGGCTTGATTTCACTGGCTCCAGAAGTCTGAAATCTATCCAAATGTGACAAATCGCCCTGATTCCTTCCCTTATCTGAGACAATTTGCACTGAGAAAGTGTGACATTCTACCCTCTAAAGTGTGACTATCTGCCCTCATGATTTAAAGGGAGTTAGCTACTATGTCACTGAAAGAAAATACAATATGAGTTGTCTGTCGCCCTTTCTTTTTCTCTATATAACTCAGCCGCATCGGCGTTCTGCTATTGATTTCATCAACACTTGCCTGAAGGAAACGGCGTCGAAAATCAGGCATTCGTTGATAACTTTGTGGTAACTGATACCGTTCCATTATCCAGTCTACTTTAAGCGACACACAGCCTGAGCCATCGGGTTTTCTGTACTGACAGAGTGATTCATACAGGCGCATAGCATAGGGATTAGTAATCTCCTTTGTTTCGCTCAGTCTGAATTGAGTAAATCTGTTCTGTAAGCCGATAAAAAATGGGATCAAATAAGGGTTTATATGAACGCTGTACAGGCCGCGGGAAGGGCTGTGCGCACGTTTAATGAACCAGGGGAAGGACTCTAGCCCTTTTTCACCGTTAGCATCCTCTTCAGGTCGGTAAAATATGACTTCTTTACCAGCAAAACCTTTAAGCGCCTG
Organism: Citrobacter sp. wls757; assembly: GCF_005280935.1. NCBI lineage: Bacteria > Pseudomonadati > Pseudomonadota > Gammaproteobacteria > Enterobacterales > Enterobacteriaceae > Citrobacter > Citrobacter sp. wls757. The sequence continues at coordinate 2,130 of NZ_SZWU01000010.1, forward strand.
ACGTATATCTTTGCTGGCTTCAGCAGAAGTTAAGCCAAATGTTGCAGCATAATGAGCTACCTGAATTTCACAGATACCGTCATGCTCCTGAAGCGAGCCATCTGATTTACGGATCTGATCGACAAATAAATACAGCATCCGCTTCTGATCACGAGAGAGGCTATAAGCTGCTTCGGTTAGCTCATTCGACTGAACTATACGAGGGCTATTTTTGCGCTTTTTATGGTTTATTACCGCAACTTCCGTCATGACCGTTCCATTGAAAATGTGACAGATTTTAAGATTGTCACATTTAATCAAAAAGAGTCAACAGGTAGGGATAAGTTTGTGATTCAAATGATTCACAGAGGGCAATTTGTCACAGGGTTAAGGGCAGATAGTCACAGTTCAATAGGGTATTTGAGGGTGATTTGTCACAATGAAAGGGCAAATTGTCACAAAGGATCCTCTGAAACCCACGCTATATAAGGGCTCAGAGGGTGTCTAAAAAGGTAAATCTAAAAAGAGATCTAAAAAGATCTTATAAAAATAAGACAGTGGATAAGTGGATATGTGTTCAAAGAAGAGGGCCATTTGTTAGATATTGGGCGTAAGCAGAACATACGGGTATCTTTCCCTGGTGCTTCCTCGCTCACTCGCGGGCGATGCCCGGTCGCTCGGCTGCGGCGAGCACTGCCTTCTTTCTAAGAGCTGTTTATCCAATCCTCGCAACTGGTATTTCTTTCCAGCGAGTAGTATACGCGGGGGAAAGCATGTCACGCTTCATTTGCCACTCAGGCGCAATCCCACGCCCAGCAAACCATACTTTCCCGAGTCCTGAATGGTTTATGCCATCCATGACTTTCATAAGCTGCTCGCTCTGTACACGCGGCTGCACTTCATCAAACAAATTCAGCTGTGAAACCCCTGTTGGTGAGAAATCGTTGAGCATACAGCCTGACTTTGCATAACGATGACCATCCACCCAAATCCGGTCCAGTGCCCTGATGGCTGCGGCAATAATATCGCGGGTATCCTGCGTGGGAGTATTCAGCTTCTCACTGGCCAGATTCCCGTAATACGGTTCGTTAACGGCAAAGGGGGAGGTTTTCACAAACACAGCGATGTGGCGACAGAACTGTCTCTCTCCGCGCAGTTTCTCAGCCGCCCGCTCTGCATGCTGGCAGATTGACTGCCTCATAGCTTCATAAGTCGTGACACGTTCACCAAAGCTCCGGCTGCAGACTATCTGCTGTTTTGGCGGAGGAGCTTCTTCCAGCGAGATGCAGGGCTCTCCGTTCAGTTCCCGGACTGTTCTCTCCAGAACCACGTTGAAGTTTTTCCGGATAAAAGTCGGATTCGCGCGGGCCAGCTGCAGTGCCGTGGTGATCCCCATTGCACTCAATTTCTTTGAAATCCTACGGCCAACGCCCCAGATTTCCTCCACCGGCTGCAGCGACAGCAGTTTTTCTGTACGGCGGGGATTGCCCGGCGTTAACGCCAGTACGCCGCCAAACTGTGACCACTCCTTGGAAGCCCATTGTGCGGACTTTGCCAGCGTTTTCGTGGACCCCATTCCGACGCCGATGGTCAGCCCCGTGCCGGAACGAACGTGCTCACGCAGCTGCCGGCCGAAATCCTCGAAATCGATGCAGCTGTCTATACCGCGAATATCCAAAAACATCTCGTCAATGGAGTACTGCTCAACGCGTGGCGCCAGTGCTTCCAGATGAACCATGACTCTGTTCGACATTGAGGCATAGAGAGCGTAATTACTGGAGAACGCGATGACCGGTTCCGGAAATTTCACCGACTTCAGCTGAAACCACGGTAACCCCATTTTGATGCCCAGCCGCTTCGCTTCAGGGCTTCTCGCAATTACGCAGCCATCGTTATTTGAGAGAACCACAACGGGTTTATTTCGCAGGTCAGGACGGAAAACTTTCTCACAGCTGGCATAAAAGGAGTTCACATCAGCGAGTGCAAACATCACTCTGTTCCCCGGGTTTTGTGTATGAAAGCCGTCACTACGCCGAATATCTGCAGTTCTTCCGGGTAAAGGGTTGGAAAAGCCGGGTTCATCGGCAACAGAGCAACACGGGGCGTCAGCTGCAGGCGTTTAACCGTAAACTCGCCATCAGTTTCCGCGATGACAATGTCACCCTGCAGTGGCTTTTCAGATTTGTCGACAATCATAAGGTCCCCGGAATGCAGGCCCAGCTCTTTCATTGAATCCCCGATAGCACGGACAAAGAAAGTCGAGGCCGGACGCCGGATACAGTAAGTGTTCAGGTCCAGTTCATCTTCGGTGTAGTCCGCAGCCGGCGACGGAAACCCCGCCGGACAACGTTCGGTGAATAGTGGTGCGGTAGAGCTCGTCGGCTCAGGGTCTGGAACAAGAAAAATTAACACGACATACCTCTTTAATGCCTGTTTATTTATACAGTATTATTTATGTTTTTTTCATTTTCGCAAGTGTCTGTGCACCTGTATGCCCCATCATGTTGTATTCGCGATAAAAATTCTTTTACTCAATGTCATACACGACACCCCTTAATTCTCCTTAATTGTTCTCCAATTTATCTCATTGAGTGCTCGTATTTTTATTGAATGGAGCTGTTGTTTATGTATAATTCTAAAATAGTTCTCAAATACTTCTCTTTTAGTTCTCTGAAACGTAGTTCAAATACCCAGGTGACATACAATGAAAATTTATATCGATGACGGATCAACTAATATCAAACTCCAGTGGAAGGATGACGAGGTCAGGCAGTCAATCAGCCCTAACAGCTTTAAGCGTGAATGGGCCGTTGCGTTTGGTGGACAACAGGCGTTTAACTATATGTTGAATGGTGAGCAATACTCTTTTGATCCTATCAGCCCTGATGCTGTGGTTACCACGAACGTCGCCTGGCAATACAGCGATGTGAATGTTGTTGCTGTTCACCATGCGTTGCTTAACAGCGGGATCGAACCTTGTGAAGTCGATGTGGTAGTGAGCCTGCCTTTATCTGAGTATTACGATAAAAATAACCAGCCCAATAAGACCAACATCGAACGAAAAAAAGCGAATCTGTTGCGGCCGGTCGAACTAAATGGTGGTAAGACTTTCACCATTAAGCATGTTGAGGTTATGCCCGAGTCCATCCCTGCAGGTTTTGAGGTTGTAAAAAATCTCAACGAACTGGATTCACTCCTGATTGTTGATTTGGGGGGAACCACGCTTGATATTTCTCAGGTTATGGGAAAAATGCGCGGGATTTCACGTATTTATGGTGATTCATCTCTCGGGGTATCGTTGATCACTGGTGCAGTTAAAGAGGCACTGTCCGTGGCCAGAACCAAAGGGAGTAGCTACCTGGCGGACGATATTATTATTCATCGTAATGACACTTCTTATCTCTCATCGCGTATCAATGACACATCACGAATTGAACTGGTTCGTGAAGCGATAGAGAACGCTCACCACCGCCTTGTTAACAGGGTTATTGAAGCCATAAGCCGCTTTGAGGGATACTCTCATGTGATGGTCATCGGCGGAGGTGCTGAATTGATCGCCGATCATGTGAAGAAACACTGTGGTGTCAGGGAAGAACGCTTCTATAAAACCCGTTCATCTCAGTTTGATCTCGTTAACGGCATGTACCTTATTGGATAAAAACAATGGATACGCGACGCAAAATCACGTTTTACCTGAATCCTGAAACCAACGAAGCGGACCGTTTTGTCTGCCAGAAAACAGATGAAACACCCCAGGGGGAAAGGGGACGTTTATGGCGCGCCGCGCTGCTTACAGGTTTTGCTTTTGGAAAGCAGGATGAGCGTCTGCCATTCCTGTTCAGTGAGTTACTGAACAGGAATACATCGTTTGACGATCTGATGCAGTTGCTTAAAGCAGTTTACCCACGTGAAGTTGAAGCTCTTTTACAGGGCAAGATAAAGGAAAACGTACCAGTTGAACGCGCTGATATTAATTCCTCCTCTCAAACCCCCAGTGCTGATGATGAAACCCGCAGTAATGCAAAAGGGTTATTCTAAAATGCCAGTGCTTGATGCCAGAGAACATGGAAAGCTTATCCGCCAGTTCCTGAAGGCTGCCCGGGAGATACAGGAGCTTGGTCTTATTGAGGATATTGAGCATCAGACGCTGTCTGAAATTCAGTCCCGGCTCATAAAGATATCTTCGCCCGGTGCTGGTTATAAGCAGGCCTATCCAAGACATGGTAGTCCTTGGGAGGAAGCTGAAATACAGCGCCTTATTGAACTGGCTGGTTCTGATAGTTTCGATGTCGGGAAGTTTGCCAGTGAATACCAGCGGCGGCCTGAGTCTGTCATTAAATACATGAAAAAGCTTGGGCTGACAGAATAGTCAGTATTCCTCACTATCGTTTTGTTCAAAAAAAACACAACTATCACATGTGGGCACTGTACCTGTAATACAGCGTGCTGTGTCCAGCTTATCCACAGACTTTTCCTCCCTGAACTGTGGACAGGGCTCGTTTCATCACACCGGCCTTCCTTCCTCTCACTGATGTGCTTCAGACCCGAATAAGTCTGCCACCCGCTGCCAGTGTGCCGCGTCCGGCCGGACACGGGACGGGCGGCTTTTCCGCTCCGGCCCGGCGTCGTTGTGATTTTACGCCATGCCCTCGCCATGATGAGGAACGCCCTTCAAGCCGCTTTCGCGGCATAAACTCGCCGACGATGGGGACAGTCGGCTCGTTATTCCACGGTCGGCGTTGACCCGTTACCGGACGCGACGAACAGGCAGCGTGCGGCAGGGAACGGTATCGCGGTGATGCCTCCTGCCCACGCTGACTGCATAAGGAGCTTCCCATGCCGAACTGGTGTTGTAACAGGCTGATGTTCAGCAGTATTCAAAACAATGACTCCCTCAAAATGTGGGCTGCCGGAGGCGGGTTGTCTCTGCATCGTCGCGCCAGAAAAGAGGGGATACAGCTGTTTCTGGCGGGCTGTGCCGGGATACTGCGTCCCCTGACTGAGCAATGTTACCCGCCATACCCACAACTGGTTTCTTACGGTGCGGCCGCAGACAACCGGCCGTCAGGGCAGGCATACAGCGACTGGCTGGCGATGTTTATGGCCGGAGCAGAGCTGGATATCGAAACCTGCCACAAACTGCACCAGTGCTGGCAGGAGAGCCTCATCTGCCATTCCCGCTGGGCGATCCTCAGTGAGCCGGAACAGCAGGTCATGCGTCAGCTGTACCAGCAAAAATCTTTCGACTGGGGGGACAGTTTCCGGCCTGCGCCGGTGGAGGCGTGGTGGGACAGTCTGTGTGACGGGGAGAGCATCACGCCTGCTGCCGAACCGATGGATTTCCGTGATGTGCTGCCGACACGCCTGGATATTGAGGTGAACGCCTTCAACGGTGGCCTGCTGACGGGTGTCCCGTCGTCATATGACCACTACCTGACCCGGTACGGTTGCAAGTGGCCTGTGGGTTATGAGGCGAACATCTGTTTCGCCGGAGAGAACACGCTGACGGTGGACTTTGACACCCCCTGGAGTCCGGTCGGCGAAGACGTTGTGGCTGCACTCAGTCAGCGGTATGGCGGGGAGGTGGAGCACTGGTTTGCGGAGCAGGGCTGTAATTACTGCGGTTATGCCCGGTACGTCAGCGGCGAAACAGACGTTTACATCACGGACGAGCTGGAGTGGGGCGAGGCTGACCCGGACGATGAGGGCAGTTTCCCGGATGTAACCGGCCCGGAGTGGATTATTAACAACGTGGCGCACTTTGGCGGCTGACCGGAGGCGGGCGGGAAACCGCCCGGACTGACATGGAAACGTATCTGAATACCTGGCTTGTGGGGTTAAGTGTTGAGGTCGATGGCACTGAAATGATGGTGTATTACCTGGTTTCCGCGACTGACCTGGAACAGGCCGAAGCGGGCGTTCTGGAAATGGGGAGCTCCTGGTGGCCATCGCTTAAACGTGAGGATGACCGACATCGGTGGGAGTATCCCGGCGGTGTGGTCTGGTTTAACAGTATCGTTCTGCTCGATGACGTGGAAACCAGTATCCTGCGTGGCCTGAAGTTCCTCGATGCGTGGACAGTGACCGGCGCGCTGGATGCGCCGGTACTGCGCGACGAGTGGGGGAATGACTGGCGGGATATCACCCGCTGACACAAGACCGGGCAGGGCGACTGCCCGGTACTTCAGGCAGGAATAATGATGTCGCGCTGCTCCGCATCCATGCCGCGCGTGGCGCGGGGATATCCACTGCCCGGAGCCAGTGTGCCGCGCCCGGACGGACACGGGACGGGCGGTTTTTCCGCTCCTGTCCGGCGTCGTTGTGATTTTACGCCATCCACTCGCATTTTAAGGATCGCCCTTCAAGCCGCTTTCGCGGCATATCCTTGCCGTCGAAAAAACTGACGGCTGCGGTATTCCACGGTCAGCTTGACCCGTTACCGGTCGCGGCGTACAGGCTCCGGGCAGCAGGGAACGG
>NZ_SZWU01000007.1:0-8835 GCF_005280935.1 Citrobacter sp. wls757
GACAGATTACTCTGTCGCCTTTTTTCTTTATTTCTGCTAGATTCCGGCGCAATTATATACTGAATAAAAACAGCCAAAGACGAATCATGATGAAACCAACTTCTACACCACGCGGTAAAGGTCCTGCAAAAGCGCGTCGTAAAACACGCGAAGAAATTAACCAGGAAGCTCGCGACCGTAAGCGCCAGAAAAAACACCGTGGTCATGCGGCAGGTAGCCGTGCGTCCGGTAGCGAAGGCGCATCTGGTGGCGGAAACCAAAATAAGCAAAAAGATCCTCGTATTGGCAGCAAAACCCCCATTCCATTGGGCGTGACCGAAAAAGTCACCAAACAGCACAAACCGAAGAGTGAGAAACCTATGCTTTCACCACAGGCTGAGTTGGATTTACTGGAAACGGATGAGCGCCTGGATGCGCTGCTGGAGCGTCTTGAAGCAGGAGAAACCCTGAGCGCGGAAGATCAGTCCTGGGTTGATGCCAAGCTGGACCGCATCGATGAGCTGATGCAAAAGCTGGGTCTTTCTTACGATGACGAGGAAGAAGAGGAAGAAGAAGAAAAGCAGGAAGACATGATGCGCCTGCTGAAAGGCGGCAACTAACGGTTTTACACCGTGGGTCTTCCCGTCCTGCTTATAACCCTTCCGGTTATATGTTATCTGGTGTGGTTATTCGTTAAACTACAGCGGTTGTCGCGGCGACAGAAGTGGCTGCGCAACCGACTTATCACCCGTACTGGGGTTAAGTCGGTACGCCGTACCCGCCAGAGACGCCATCGGAAGGAGTGAGCATGTCAGAGCAGTTAATAGACTGGGACCTGGCCCTGATCCAGAAATATAACTATTCCGGGCCACGATATACCTCGTACCCGACCGCGCTGGAGTTTTCTGAAGACTACGGCACTGAGGCATTTCTAAAGGCCGTGGCGCGTTATCCTGAGCGTCCTCTCTCGCTGTACGTTCACATCCCGTTCTGCCACAAGCTGTGCTACTTCTGCGGCTGTAACAAGGTCGTGACTCGCCAGCAGCATAAAGCCGATCAATACCTCGATGTCTTAGAACAAGAAATTATTCATCGCGCACCGCTGTTCGCCGGACGTCATGTCAGTCAGCTGCACTGGGGCGGCGGCACGCCAACGTATCTGAATAAAGCGCAAATCAGTCGTTTGATGTCGCTGCTGCGTAGCAACTTTAACTTTAACGACGACGCCGAAATTTCGATCGAAGTGGATCCGCGTGAAATTGAGCTGGATGTGCTCGATCATTTACGCGCTGAAGGTTTTAACCGCCTGAGCATGGGCGTGCAGGACTTCAATAAAGAAGTTCAGCGCCTGGTGAACCGTGAGCAGGATGAGGAATTCATCTTTGCGCTGCTGAATCATGCGCGTGAGATTGGCTTTACCTCGACGAATATCGATCTGATTTATGGTTTGCCAAAACAGACGCCGGAAAGTTTCGCCTTCACCCTGAAACGCGTTGCTGAGCTGAATCCAGACCGACTGAGTGTCTTTAACTACGCGCACCTGCCGACGCTGTTTGCCGCTCAGCGCAAAATTAAAGATGCCGACCTGCCCAGCGCGCAGCAGAAGCTGGATATCCTGCAGGAAACCATCTCTTCACTGACCGAAACTGGCTATCAGTTCATTGGCATGGATCATTTTGCCCGCCCGGATGACGAACTGGCCATTGCTCAACGCAAGGGTGTGCTGCATCGTAATTTCCAGGGTTATACCACCCAGGGTGATACCGATCTGCTGGGAATGGGCGTGTCAGCCATCAGTATGATTGGTGACAACTACGCGCAGAACCAGAAAGAGCTGAAGCGCTATTATCAGCAGGTAGACGAGCAGGGGGACGCGCTGTGGCGCGGAATTGCACTGACCCGTGACGACTGCATTCGTCGAGATGTTATTAAGCTCCTGATCTGCAACTTCCGCCTCGACTATGCCGCTGTGGAACAGCAATGGGATCTGAACTTCGCTGACTATTTTGCCGAAGACCTGAAACTGCTGGCACCGCTGGCGAAGGATGGGCTGGTGGATGTCGATGAGAAGGGGATTCAGGTCACGCCGAAGGGCCGTCTGCTGATCCGTAATATTTGCATGTGCTTCGATGCGTATCTGCGCCAGAAAGCGCGGATGCAGCAATTCTCGCGGGTGATTTAACGCTTTTCCGGGTGGCGCTTCGCTTATCGTGCCTACGAAAATCTCAATACGTAGGTCGGGTAAGCGAAGCGCCACCCGGCGAACCCGCTAGCTGAACAGCCCAACCAGCGCTGCGCACAATACTGCGGCGACCGCAGTTTGTGGCGTATGGCTTTCGACCGCAACGCTCGACAGCAGATTAATGATTGATTCCAGCATGATGACTTCCCCCCGTTAGTCGGGCACGATCATACTTAACTCATCGGAACAGTAAAGCGCAAAATAGCAGCTATTTGCGCTCAATTATTAATCTTTACACAGTGACGATATGTCACTCCATTCCGAGTTCTTTTAGCTTACGCGTCAAGGTATTACGACCCCAACCGAGCAAGCGTGCCGCTTCCTGTTTATGCCCCTGGGTATGACGTAGCGCGGTAGTCAACAGCGTGCGCTCCATCTCTGGTTGGGCCTCAGAAAGCAAGTTTTGATGACCGGAGCGTAATGCCCGATCCGCCCACTGTGCCAATAGCGTTGCCCAACTATCCGGCTGCATATGGGACGGTGCATCTGGCACAGAGGTTTCAAACAGCTCGGTTGGTAAGTCCTGAATCAGTACTTCCTGCCCGGCGGCCATTACGGTTAACCAGCGGCAGGTATTCTCAAGCTGACGCACGTTACCTGGCCAGGCCAGACGGGTGAGCGCAGCCTCGGTTTCCGGGTGTAATTGTTTGGCTTCCACCCCCAGTTCGCGGGCGGCCTCCTGCAGGAAATGACGCGCCAGGCGGGGGATATCTTCCCGACGTTCGCGCAGTGGCGGCAGATGTACCCGAATGACGTTCAGGCGATGGAATAAGTCCTCACGGAATTTGCCTTCCTGCACGCGCAGTTCAAGATTCTGGTGCGTGGCGGCGATAATGCGTACATCTACCTTTACGGGCGCGTAACCGCCAACGCGGTAAAACTGTCCGTCGGCTAATACGCGCAATAAACGCGTTTGCACGTCCAGCGGCATATCGCCAATTTCATCGAGGAACAACGTACCTCCGTCGGCCTGTTCAAAGCGCCCCTGACGAATGGTATTCGCCCCGGTAAACGCGCCTTTCTCGTGGCCAAACAGCTCAGATTCGATCAAATCTTTCGGGATTGCCGCCATGTTCAGCGCGATAAACGGCGCTTTGACGCGTGGGCTATGACGGTGCAACGCATGGGCGACCAGCTCTTTACCGGTTCCTGACTCCCCATTAATCAATACGCTGATTGAAGACCGGGACAGGCGACCAATAATGCGAAAGACGTCCTGCATTGCTGGCGCTTCGCCGATGATGTCGGTTGTGGGGCCATTGATCTGAACATTGCGCGGCTGCTGCTGTTCCTGATAATGACTGATGGCGCGCTCGACCAGCGCCACCGCTTCATCAATATCAAAAGGTTTGGGCAGATAATCAAACGCCCCTTGCTGATAGGCGCTGACGGCGGCATCCAGATCGGAGTGCGCGGTCATTATGATGACCGGCAGCATCGGATGCCGCTGTTTAATCTGTTTTAACAGCGTCAGGCCGTCCATACCCGGCATGCGGATATCCGACAACAGCACGTCCGGCGTTTTGCTGGCCAGCGCGTCCAGTACCTCTTTACCACTTTCAAATGTGGTACAGCTTAGCCCTGCCCCTGCGAGCGCACGTTCAAGCACCCAACGGATGGAACTATCGTCATCAACGACCCAGACTATTCCTCGTTGCATAAACGTCACCTTATTTCCTGATAGGCAGGTAAACCGAGAACTCGGTATGACCCGGCCAACTGGTAAATTCAATTTTGCCGGAATGTTGATCAATCAAATTACGGGCGATAGATAATCCAAGGCCGGTACCGCCTTCGCGACCGCTAACCATTGGGTAGAACAGCGTATCCTGCAAATGCGAGGGGATACCTGGACCGTTATCCTCTACATCAATTCGTGCCGCCAGACGGTAACGCATGCCGTGTAGCGTGAGCTGAAACGCGGTGCGGGTGCGCAGAATGATCTCGCCGCCTTCCGGTCCCAGCGCCTGCAAAGCATTGCGTACGATGTTCAGCAAAACCTGCTCGATCTGGTCCGGGTCGTGCAGTAATTCGGGCAGACTTGGGTCGTAATCCCGGATTAGCGTGACGTTTTCCGGCAGCTCCATCGAGACCAGCGCCACCACGCGTTCCGCCACTTTGTGAATACTTTCCGTGATGTGCATGCCGGGCTGTTGTGGCCCCAGCAGACGGTCGACCAGATTACGCAGGCGGTCCGCCTGTTCAATAATGACTTTGGTATATTCGGTCAGCGCCGGGTCCGGAAGCGCTTTACTGAGAAGTTGCGCCGCACCGCGTAATCCGCCCAGCGGGTTTTTAATTTCATGTGCCAGACCACGCACCAGATCGCGGGCAGCAATCTGCTGGGCGTGCTGGAGCTGTTCCTGACTCAGACGGCGCTGGTTATCCATAGGGGCCATCTCCAGCAAGATAAGGCCATCAGGCAGCCTCTGAGCGGTCACAGAGAGGATATGTGAGTGGCTGTCTATCACCAGCGTCACTTCGTTATCCGTAAAGCCCTGGCCTGCTTCCAGGCTCTCTCGCATCAGTCCGATGTTTAAGGAGAAATAACTCAACAGATCGGGAAGCGGTGTACCAAACAGTTTGCGGGAGCTTTGGGCGAGCAACTGCTGTGCCGCCGGGTTGGCGTAATGTACAGCCAGCTCATCGTCGACGAGTAAGATGCTGTTGATTAAAGAATTTAGGATCTGCCCAGCATCGGGCAGCGTGCCGGTTGCCATTCAGCAGTCTCCTGAAAAGTGTTGCACCAATTTAGTGCATTATAGCTTTTTACATCAAAAAAGCGCGAAAAAGCAGGTTGTTAGTGGAGAAAAAAGCCCATCCAGAGATGGGCTACAGATGACTGGCAAACATAGATGCCGGATGGCGGATTTGCCTTATCCGGCCTACAAGGTAATGTTACCCTCCAGGCCTGATAAGTTTGCGCCATCAGGCGTCCTATCATTCACCATCGATCTCAAGCCTGCCTGAGCAGGCTAAAAGTTCCACGGCAACTCAAACGATTAAACGCTGTAGTACAGCTCAAACTCTACCGGGTGCGGAGTCATGCGCACGCGGTCATCTTCTTCGCGACGCAGCGCAATGTACGCATCGATCGCTTCATTGGTGAACACGCCGCCTGCGGTCAGGAACTCGCGGTCCAGATCCAGTTCTTTCAGTGCTTCTTCCAGAGAACCAGCAACCTGTGGGATCTCTTTCGCTTCTTCCGGCGGCAGGTCGTACAGGTTTTTGTCCATTGCTTCGCCCGGGTGGATCTTGTTCTTAATACCGTCAAGACCAGCCATCAGCAGCGCTGCGAAGCACAGGTATGGGTTAGCAGCCGGGTCCGGGAAACGCACTTCGATACGACGCGCTTTCGGAGAAGCAACCACCGGGATACGGATAGACGCAGAACGGTTACGGGCAGAGTAAGCCAGCATTACCGGTGCTTCGTAACCCGGGACCAGACGCTTGTAGGAGTTGGTGGTCGGGTTAGCCAGGGCGTTGATCGCTTTAGCGTGTTTGATTACGCCACCGATGTAGTACAGCGCCTGCTCAGACAGACCTGCATATTTGTCACCGGAGAACAGGTTTACGCCGTTCTTGGACAGGGACATGTGGCAGTGCATGCCGGAACCGTTATCGCCAAACATTGGTTTTGGCATAAAGGTTGCGGTTTTACCGAAACGGTGAGCGACGTTGTGAACGACATATTTGTAGATCTGAATTTCGTCCGCTTTTTTGGTCATGGTGTTAAAGCGGGTCGCGATTTCGTTCTGACCAGCAGTCGCCACTTCGTGGTGATGCGCTTCAACAACCAGGCCCATTTCTTCCATGATCAGACACATGGTAGAACGGATATCCTGAGAAGAATCTACCGGAGGAACCGGGAAGTAACCGCCTTTCACGCCTGGACGGTGACCTTTGTTACCACCTTCGTATTTGGTGGAGGAGTTCCATGCGCCTTCGATGTCATCGATAGCCACGTGGGAACCGGAAATAGTTGCGCCGAAACGGATGTCGTCAAACAGGAAGAATTCTGGCTCTGGCCCGAACAGAACGGTGTCTGCGATGCCGGTAGAACGCAGATACTCTTCAGCACGTTTAGCGATGGAGCGCGGGTCACGGTCGTAGCCCTGCAGCGTACCTGGTTCCAGGATATCGCAACGGATGATCAGGGTAGACTCTTCAAAGAACGGGTCGATGAGAGCAGTAGACGCATCTGGCATCAGAACCATGTCTGATTCGTTAATGCCTTTCCAGCCACCGATTGAGGAGCCGTCAAACATTTTGCCTTCTTCAAAGAATTCGGCATTTACCTGATGAGCAGGAATAGTGACGTGCTGTTCTTTACCTTTGGTATCAGTGAAGCGTAAATCAACAAACTTCACTTCGTGTTCGTTCAGCATCGTCAAAACGTGTTCAGCGGACATACTTACTCTCCCGGATTGGTCATTGTCGTCGTGGTAACGAAGTCTTCAATTCTGCAAAAATTGGCCGTGTCGCCATAAAAAATATAAAGCGAAATCTGTGCCAACTTTTAAATTGCCCCTAAAAGGCGTTATCATGCGCACCATCGTGCAAAGGGGCTGCACCATGAAGGTTGTATTGCACCATTATAGTGCTTTAATGTGAACATTAAGCACCATATTGGTGCAAAGCATGTCAGATTACCCCTTTTAACGCTCCGTGAATGTGATCACAAAGAAACTCTGCAATACTTGTTTGCGGAGGATGTTTGTGATCCTGTTTTGTACTGCGATTAATCCGTGTACAATAACGCGCTATTTCTAAAATGCCTGAGGCAAAGTTGTGATCGAAAATTTGCGTAACATCGCCATCATCGCGCACGTAGACCATGGTAAAACGACCCTGGTAGACAAGCTGCTCCAACAATCCGGTACGTTCGATGCACGTGCTGAAACCCAAGAGCGCGTGATGGACTCCAACGATTTGGAGAAAGAGCGTGGGATTACCATCCTCGCTAAAAACACCGCTATCAAATGGAATGACTACCGTATCAACATCGTTGATACCCCGGGGCACGCCGACTTCGGTGGTGAAGTTGAACGTGTAATGTCCATGGTCGACTCTGTGCTGCTGGTGGTGGATGCAATGGACGGTCCGATGCCGCAGACGCGCTTCGTGACCAAAAAAGCCTTTGCCCATGGCCTGAAGCCAATTGTTGTTATCAACAAAGTTGACCGTCCTGGCGCGCGTCCTGACTGGGTTGTTGATCAGGTATTTGACCTGTTCGTTAACCTCGACGCTACCGACGAGCAGCTGGACTTCCCGATCGTTTACGCTTCTGCGCTGAACGGTATCGCGGGTCTGGATCACGAAGACATGGCTGAAGACATGACTCCGCTGTATCAGACTATCGTTGATCGTGTACCGGCTCCGAGCGTAGATCTTGATGGCCCGCTGCAGATGCAAATCTCTCAGCTGGACTACAACAACTACGTTGGCGTAATCGGTATCGGCCGCATCAAACGCGGTAAAGTTAAACCGAACCAGCAGATCACTATCATTGATAGCGAAGGCAAAACCCGTAACGGTAAAGTCGGTAAAGTTCTGACCCATCTGGGTCTGGAACGTATCGAGAGTGATATTGCCGAAGCAGGCGATATCATCGCGATCACCGGTCTGGGCGAACTGAACATCTCCGACACCATCTGCGACCCGCAGAATGTTGAAGCGCTGCCAGCTCTGTCCGTTGATGAACCGACCGTTACCATGTTCTTCTGCGTAAACACCTCTCCGTTCTGCGGTAAAGAAGGTAAATATGTTACCTCTCGTCAGATCCTTGACCGCCTGAACAAAGAGCTGGTGCACAACGTTGCGCTGCGCGTTGAAGAAACCGAAGATGCGGATGCGTTCCGTGTATCCGGTCGTGGTGAGCTGCACCTGTCTGTTCTGATCGAAAACATGCGTCGTGAAGGTTTCGAAATGGCGGTTTCCCGTCCGAAAGTAATCTTCCGCGAAATCGACGGCCGTAAACAAGAGCCGTTCGAAAACGTAACGCTGGACGTTGAAGAGCAGCACCAGGGTTCTGTGATGCAGGCTCTGGGTGAGCGTAAAGGCGACCTGAAAAACATGAATCCAGATGGCAAAGGCCGCGTACGTCTTGACTACGTGATCCCTAGCCGTGGTCTGATCGGCTTCCGTTCAGAATTCATGACCATGACTTCCGGTACCGGTCTGCTGTACTCCACCTTCAGCCACTACGACGACGTTCGTGCGGGTGATGTGGGTCAGCGTCAGAACGGCGTACTGATCTCCAACGGCCAGGGTAAAGCAGTTGCGTTCGCACTGTTCAGCCTGCAGGACCGCGGTAAGCTGTTCCTGGGTCACGGTGCTGAAGTTTACGAAGGCCAGATCATCGGTATTCACAGCCGTTCTAACGACCTGACTGTAAACTGCCTGACCGGTAAGAAACTGACCAACATGCGTGCGTCTGGTACTGACGAAGCAACGGTTCTGGTTCCGCCGGTTAAGATGACTCTGGAGCAGGCTCTGGAATTCATCGATGACGACGAACTGGTAGAAGTAACACCAACCTCTATCCGTATCCGTAAGCGTCACCTGACTGAAAACGATCGTCGCCGTGCAATGCGTGGCGCGAAAGAAGAGTA
>NZ_SZWU01000008.1:0-1932 GCF_005280935.1 Citrobacter sp. wls757
TCCCCCGCCGCGAGGCGACGGGGAGGCGGTATTACAGTTCTTGTTCGAACAGTTCCAGAATGGCTTCGTACAGATCTTTTACCGTAAAACCCTTAGCAGGGGTGGTGAAGATGGTATCGTCACCGGCAATCGTACCCAGGATACCTTCCGCTTTCCCCAATGAGTCCAGCAGACGTGCAATCAACTGAGCAGCGCCAGGGCTGGTATGAATAACTACGACCGCATCGTTATAGTCGATATCCAACACCAGATTTTTCAGCGGGCTGGAGGTCGTGGGTACGCCCAGCTCCGCCGGAAGACAGTACACCATTTCCATTTTCGCATTGCGGGTACGCACGGCGCCAAATTTGGTCAGCATGCGTGAAACCTTGGACTGATTGATATTATCAAAGCCCTGATCCTGCAACGCGAGGACGATTTCGCCTTGAGAGCTGAACTTTTCTTCTTTAAGCAGCGCTTTAAACGCCTTTACTAATTCTTCTTGTTTTGCCGAGCTTCGCATAAGTCACCCGTAATATGGCGGTAGAAACAACATTATTGTGCATACAGATGAATTTTTATGCAAACAGTCTGCCTTGTTCAAGGCTGAAATAATGTTATGAAAGAGCGGAATTTTATCAAATTTCGTTATCAAGAAACATGCCTGTGTCACGGCTCGCAAATAAGGTTAAAAGTAAATTAAATGTTATCAAATTGATGTTGTTTTGAGAGGCGGGTAGGGTATATTGTCAGCACCTGTTGGAAAGTTGCTCTACTGTGTGGGTGGTTTTGAATTACGTAACTTAGGTTTTATTTTACGTAAGTTAAATGCATAAAAGCCAAATTTGCGTGACTACGCATTCTTGACGCGTGGTTGTTGTATTCATTGGATTTGTGAATTAAGGTCGCCGCCGCGGAGCAATAGACATTTTGCTTATCAATATAATAAGGAGTTTAGGATGAAAGTTGCAGTCCTCGGCGCTGCTGGTGGTATCGGTCAGGCGCTAGCATTACTGTTAAAAACCCAACTGCCTTCAGGTTCAGAACTCTCCCTGTACGACATCGCTCCAGTAACACCTGGTGTGGCCGTTGATTTGAGCCATATCCCTACTGCTGTGAAAATCAAAGGCTTCAGCGGCGAAGATGCTACCCCTGCACTGGAAGGTGCTGATGTGGTACTGATCTCTGCGGGTGTCGCACGTAAACCGGGTATGGATCGTTCCGACCTGTTCAACGTCAACGCCGGAATCGTGAAGAACCTGGTGCAGCAAGTTGCTAAAACCTGCCCGAAAGCGTGTATCGGTATCATCACTAACCCGGTGAATACTACCGTTGCTATCGCTGCAGAAGTGCTGAAAAAAGCAGGCGTATACGATAAGAACAAACTGTTTGGCGTGACCACGCTGGACATCATCCGCTCCAACACCTTTGTTGCGGAACTGAAAGGCAAACAACCAGGCGACGTTGAAGTTCCGGTTATTGGCGGCCATTCTGGCGTGACCATCCTGCCACTGCTGTCACAAATTCCTGGCGTAAGCTTCACCGAACAAGAAGCAGCTGACCTGACTAAACGTATCCAGAATGCGGGTACTGAAGTTGTGGAAGCCAAAGCCGGTGGCGGTTCTGCAACCCTGTCTATGGGTCAGGCTGCTGCACGTTTCGGCCTGTCCCTGGTTCGCGCATTGAGCGGCGAAAAAGGTGTGGTTGAATGTGCTTACGTTGAAGGCGACGGTCAGTATGCTCGTTTCTTCTCTCAGCCGCTGCTGCTGGGTAAAAACGGCGTAGAAGAGCGTCAGTCTATCGGCAAGCTGAGCGCGTTTGAACAAAGCTCGCTGGAAGGCATGCTGGATACGCTGAAAAAAGATATTACTCTGGGCGAAGAGTTCGTTAAGTAACGCGAAGAAAGGCCTGCGTGTATTTGTAGGCCTGATAAGCGTAGCGCCATCAGGCATT
>NZ_SZWU01000005.1:0-2656 GCF_005280935.1 Citrobacter sp. wls757
CCCCACCACTGAAAAGCGCCGCCGCCCCGGCCTAAGGCCGGGAACAACATCGCTTTTAATGCTGGATGATGTAACTAAACTTTTGAGTGGCTGCGAGTGGTTCTGCCTGGAAGTTTTGTGTAACACGCCCGTAAGCGGCCCTGCGGCCCGCGTAACGCGGAGATACGCCCCGGCTGCGGCGTCGCCTTGCCGTGACCACTCCGACGGCGTACATCAGCTCCAGAGCCGTCTGACAGCGGATTTAGGCTTTGCAGGAGGGAGGGGGTTAATAGCGATCTTCTATCGATCAACCGGCTACGCCGGGCTACGGCGCCATTTAACTACAGAACCACCAGAGGCATCAGCTGGCGCCTTATATGCGCTTCGCGCATGCTGATTAACATAATTTATTCAGCCTGCGTATAATTCAGGGTGGATAACATTATCAGGACCACTATGTCAGCTAACGGAAAAAATGAGAAAACCGCGCACCTGGTCTGGTGTGCCATGATTGCTCTTCGTCTGGCCCGTCAGGATGGGCGCGTCCAGTCTGAGCAGCAGGAGAATCTGTTTCTTGTCCGCTGGTTCGCCGACGCAGAACGCCAGCGCCGCTTTTCCAGGGACGTCGCCTCCGATATCAGCTGCTCGACATTAATGCTAATGTATGCGTACATTAGCATTAATGTTAAAACTGATTACTATTCAACGTAAGGTATGACGCTGATCCTCTCCATTTCCAGAAAAAACTGACTGTTCGTCAGGTTCCTATGATAATGGCGACCAAAAGATGGCCAGTATAGGCAAAGTAGAAAAAGCGAGATGGCATAAATCGCGCGCATTCGTCAGAACAGAGACTGACTGCCAGTGATACCACTGTCACGGGTAACAGCAGCGTCGGCAGAGTGGCAAACAGCAGGATGTCTGCGGGCTGACTCATTATATGCGAAATACCATTCAGGCTGCAGAGCGACAGTATGGACACGACAATGCCGGCCCGGTACATCCCATGAGTCTTTCCTGAGTAAACGAGCACCAGTCCTATTGCCAGCATGATCCCAGGCAAACCGTAACTTGCTGGTTGCAGTGGCCACACCATTAAGCACAGAAGTAGTACACCAGTGAGTATTCCTTTTCTTCCGTACCGGTAATTCAGGGCAAGCAGCTGCGTCACGCCAGCGAATACAAATAAAATGTTCAGCGCATACCACGGCTGATGATGCTGAAAAGCGAGAAAAAACACCGGTTGTGTGATAAATGCCCATACCCACAGCCTGTTTGCTCTTTTCTGAAGACGTTCTGGTGTGCGTTGTACGTTCATAGCCCAGATAAGCGTGAACAGAGGAAAAGCCATCCGGCCGAAGGCATACAGGAGAGGTTCGGGTCTTGCAAGGAATAGTGTGTTTGCGTGATCCACAAACATAGCTATTAGTGCGGCCAGCTTCACTAAATCCAGGGCTGCCGGATTCAGTACATCTGGAAACAGGGGAATTGAGAGCATCTTGTGATTTAGATTTTTCATATGCGGGTTCATTTGGTGTATTTTCATGTTTGCAGGAACTGTTAATCCAGTTCTGTACCCAAAGCCAGAAAGGACGCCCAGTTTGTAATGTCACTTTCACTTTTAACCTTTCAAGAATTTTACGGACCGCAAACTCAGTTTTATCCCGTAATAATCTCATTGCACCAAGACGGTCATTGTTCTTAATGCAAATATCTAACATATGAAAATCGTTCATTATCTTCACTCCCTGAATTTATCATCATCTGCAGAAATAAATTATAAGCATGGTGAACACAGGTATTTATCAGATAATATCACAGTATTAAAAAGTGTTTTCTAAACAAAACCTTAATTAAAATTAAGTGTTAAAAACAATTAATAAATCATAAGCTAAATTAGATATATCAGATATTACTCATAACATTTCTCTCTGCTAAACTATTTATTATTTTTGATTTTTTCGCCATATCTAGGGCTCAGTCTGTGACGAGGCATTCCCCTTCGCCATACTGTTGACCCAATCCTGAAACGCTGGGCTGGATTTATATTTATAACGCTCTGTTGGATAAGCCTGAATAACTACAAAACCTGACGTGTTATCACACTGCCATAGCTTTAGTTTTTTCCTGGAGCTGTAAACCGTGAAGTATTTTATTGCTTATGATACCTGATTAGCCAGCGAATATTTTCAATACCGGGTCAGTTCCCGCACTGCCTGCAGAATCTAAACGTACAGTCGACTCATTGTCTTTATTATTTCCCACTCATTATCTTTTTCAATGTGCACTAAATCATACTCACTGAATTTCCCCCCTGAATCAGCGCCAACTCCCCTTCACTATCGCTCTAACCCCTTCCAGACAGTGACCGTGACCAGATGCTCCGCCACCTCCCGCCCCGTGTAACCGGCCAGGAACTCCACTGCCCGGGCACCCGCGTCACGGGACAGCGGACTGCAGAACCCGAATCCATCCGTCATCAGGAGCCACTGCAGACGTTCAGTCCAGCTCTCGCCGGGTTTGCGGACCGGCGAAAACACGATCTCCGTCAACTGTTCGCGGTTACAGTACAGCTGTAACCGTTCCAGTTCGTCCAGAAGGCTATTCAGTTCGCGCCGTTCATATTCTTCCTGACTCATCAGCGGCCAGCGGATAAGGCGGATGAGGCGGGAAGCCT
>NZ_SZWU01000006.1:0-26258 GCF_005280935.1 Citrobacter sp. wls757
TGACTCAGGCGAATGAAGGCAGCCAACGCAGTAGTGGTTCGAAAGACGAAGATTAAGCGGGAATAGCTCAGTTGGTAGAGCACGACCTTGCCAAGGTCGGGGTCGCGAGTTCGAGTCTCGTTTCCCGCTCCAAATTCTTACCCCAATAAAAATATCCACAACGAATAATCGCGTTGGGGACGTTTTGTTTCGTCATTGACATACTCTTGTAAACAGACTTATCCACAGGTTCGGGTATTATTCCTGGAATGCAAAAAACTTCGCCGGGTGAATAGTATCATTTTAACTATTTGAAATTATTAATTTAATTATCATTTCAAATTGTTAATACGATCACTTGACGATTTTTTCTCTCTTGAATATCAATGTGTTTTTATTTTTATACACAAGCTGTGGATGACTTAAGCGTCGCGCGGCAGACCCTTCTCAATGACCCTGACCAAACGTTGTTTCTGCGGTAGCTGCACCTCAACTACGCAGGCATTTCGCTTCTCGATTTGCTGAGCAACCGCCCACTCTATGTGTTCGTCGAGAAGTGGGTGCTCACCTCTGCGACTTTCCAGTGCGTGAAGAATGGCTTCATCCCAGGGAGCATTGCCCAACGCAACGGCGATATTTCGCAGCCAGCGCAGGTGGCCAATACGACGAATGGCAGACCCCTCCGTGACTTTTAAAAACCACGCTTCGCTCCAGCTAAACAGCTCTATTAACTCCGGAGCATGAAGCTGCTTGCGCGGGTTGAAGTCATCCTCTGCCGTCAACTGTGAATAGCGGTTCCACGGGCAAATAAGCTGACAATCATCGCAGCCATAAATTCGATTCCCCATCAAGGGACGAAATTCTTCCGGGATCGCGCCTTCCAGTTCGATAGTGAGATAAGAAATACAGCGGCGCGCATCCACCGTATAGGGTTCAACAATGGCCCCGGTGGGACAGATGGTCATGCAGGCGACGCATTTCCCGCATCCTTCTTCTACTGGTTGGTCGATCGGCAAGGGTAAATCGATCAGTAATTCCCCGAGGAAGAAAAATGATCCAGCTTCACGATTGAGGATAAGTGAGTGCTTACCTGTCCAGCCAAGCCCGGCTTTTTCCGCTAACGGACGCTCAAGAATGGGCGCAGAATCGACAAAAGGTCTAAAATTCAGCGAAACGCAGTGCTGTTGAATCATCTCTCCCAGCTTTTTTAAGCGGTTACGTAGCAGCTTATGATAGTCGCGCCCCAGCGCGTAACGGCTGACGTAACCCAGAGAAGGATTCTTCAATGTGCTGGCGAAGGCCGCATTGGCAGGAAGATAGTTCATACGTACGCTGATGACACGTAGCGTACCGGGCAATAATTCGTGAGGTCGGGCGCGCATCATGCCGTGACGGGCCATCCAGTCCATCTCGCCGTGGTATTGTTTATCCAGCCAGGCCTGCAGTTTGGGTTCCGCTTCGCTGAGGTCGGTATCGGCAATACCGACCTGCTGAAAGCCAAGCTCCAGCCCCCACTGCTTAATATTTTGCGCTAACTGATTGAGATCGAGGGGCTCTGACATGACGGACCATACAATGAAGAAAAACCCCGCAAGTATACCACACTCCATCTGGCACGCCGATGACATCAAGCGGATGGAGCGAGAGGCGGCAGACAGTTTAGGGCTGACGTTGTACGAACTCATGCAACGGGCGGGAGAGGCGGCATTTCAGGTCACTCGTGAGGCTTATCCGAACGCTCGGCACTGGCTGGTGCTATGTGGTCATGGCAACAACGGCGGTGATGGTTACGTAGTGGCAAGACTTGCCAAAGCGCTGGGTCTTGAAGTTACGTTGCTGGCGCAGGAAAGTGACAAACCGCTCCCCGAGGAGGCGCAGCAGGCACGTGATGCCTGGCTTAACGCTGGTGGCGTCATTCACGCGACGGATATCAATTGGCCAAATAACGTGGACGTCATTATTGATGCGCTGTCAGGCACTGGCTTAAAACATGCGCCGCGTGAGTCTCTCTCGGTATTGATTGAACGTGCCAATTCTCACCCAGCCCCCACCGTGGCGATAGATATTCCCTCCGGCCTGCTGGCGCAGACGGGAGCGACGCCGGGCGCGGTCATCAACGCAGCGCATACCATTACCTTTATTGCACTCAAGCCGGGCCTGCTCACCGGTAAAGCGCGCGATGTCACTGGGCGTCTGCATGTTAACGCACTTGGGCTGGACGACTGGCTGGCGGGACAGAATGCGCCAATTCAACGTTTTGATGTTCAACAGCTTGCGCACTGGCTAACGCCGCGTCGACCCACCTCGCACAAGGGTTCCCACGGTCGACTGGTGATTATCGGCGGTGACCACGGTACGGCAGGCGCAATACGCATGGCCGGGGAAGCCGCGCTGCGAGCAGGTGCCGGGCTGGTCAAAGTGCTGACGCGCAGTGAAAACATTGCGCCTATTTTGACAGCCAGACCGGAACTGATGGTCGATGCGCTGACGCCGCAGACGCTGGAAGAGAGCCTGGCGTGGGCGGATGTAGTGGTGATAGGCCCCGGGCTTGGTCAGCAGGAGTGGGGCAAAAAAGCGCTGCAAAAAGTGGAGAATTTTCGCAAACCGATGCTCTGGGATGCGGATGCGCTGAACCTGCTGGCAATCAACCCCGATAAACGTCACAATCGCGTGATCACGCCGCATCCGGGAGAAGCCGCGCGACTGCTGGGCTGTTCCATTGCAGAAATTGAAGACGATCGCTTACTTTGTGCACAACGTCTGGTAAAACGGTACGGAGGCGTGGTAGTGCTGAAAGGCGCGGGTACGGTTATTGCTGCTGAACAGGCGGAGTTGGGTATTATTGATACCGGCAATGCCGGGATGGCCAGCGGCGGAATGGGGGATGTGCTTTCCGGTATTATTGGCGCATTGCTCGGACAGAAGCTTACCCCGTATGATGCAGTATGTGCGGGATGTGTTGCGCACGGAGCGGCGGCGGATGTGCTGGCGGCGCGTTTTGGTACGCGCGGCATGCTGGCGACAGATCTCTTTACCACGCTACAGCGTATTGTTAACCCTGATGTGATTGACGTTTATCATGATGAATCGAGTAATTCCACTACCTGATGAGCAGGCGACTTTAGACCTGGGACAGCGGGTAGCCAAAGCCTGTGACGGCGCGACGGTTATATATTTGTACGGCGACCTGGGGGCGGGTAAAACCACCTTCAGCCGGGGATTTCTGCAGGCGTTAGGTCATAAAGGTAATGTAAAAAGCCCCACCTACACGCTGGTTGAACCCTATTCACTCGATAACTTGATGGTATACCACTTCGATTTATACCGACTTGCGGACCCAGAGGAGCTGGAATTTATGGGGATCCGCGATTATTTTGCCAATGATGCCATCTGCCTGGTGGAATGGCCGCAACAAGGTAAAGGTGTACTGCCAGACCCGGACGTCGAAATACACATTGAATACCAGGCGCAAGGTCGAGAGGCGCGTGTAAGCGCAGTCTCCTCATCAGGTGATTTATTGCTGGCGCGTTTAGCCGATTAACCTTAAGGGTGGCGGGATGATTTATCGCATCAGAAACTGGCTGATGGCAACCCTGGTCCTGCTGTGCGCGCAGGCAGGGGCCGCCAGTCTCTCCGATCTTCAGGTGTCCAATGGCGATCAACAGGCGCGGATTACGCTGAGCTTTATTGGCGATCCTGAATATGCCGTTTCGCAGGACGGGAAACGAACCGTCGCGCTGGATATTAAACAAACCGGTGTGATTCAGGGATTACCGCTGCTGTTTAGCGGCAATAATCTGGTGAAATCTATCCGTTCCGGCACGCCAAAAGATGCGCAGTCTCTGCGCCTGGTGGTGGATTTAACCGAGAACGGTAAAGCCGAAGCAGTAAAACGCCAGAACGGCGGCAATTATACCGTCGTGTTTACCATCAACGCTGATGCGCCACCGCCTCCACCTCCCGTGGTTGCAAAGCGTGTTGAAGCGCCGATTGTTGCCCCACGTCCTGTCGAGCCAGCGCGAAATCCGTTTAAAGCAGAAAACGATCGCACTACGGCTGTGACTAACAGCAATACCTCCACGCGCCCTGCGGCGCGCGCCAGTTCCAGCAACGGCGATAAAGTGGTGATTGCCATTGATGCCGGACACGGTGGACAGGATCCTGGCGCTATTGGTCCTGGCGGCACGCGTGAGAAAAACGTCACGATTGCCGTGGCGCGCAAACTGCGCAGTTTGCTCAATGATGATCCGATGTTTAAAGGCGTACTCACCCGTGATGGTGATTACTTTATCTCGGTGATGGGGCGTTCAGACGTCGCGCGTAAACAAAACGCCAATTTCCTGGTTTCTATTCACGCGGATGCCGCGCCAAATCGTGATGCCACAGGTGCTTCCGTTTGGGTGCTGTCAAACCGTCGGGCGAACAGTGAGATGGCCGGCTGGCTGGAACAGCACGAGAAGCAATCGGAGCTGTTGGGCGGCGCGGGCGATGTGCTGGCAAACAGCCAGTCCGATCCTTATCTCAGCCAGGCCGTACTGGATCTGCAGTTCGGTCATTCGCAGCGCGTCGGGTATGATGTGGCGACCAGCATGATCGGCCAGTTAGAACGTATTGGTTCGATGCATAAGCGTCGTCCAGAACACGCCAGTCTTGGCGTACTGCGTTCGCCTGATATCCCGTCAGTGCTGGTTGAAACTGGCTTTATCAGTAACAACAGCGAAGAGCGCTTGTTGGCGAGCGATGATTATCAGCAGCAACTGGCTGAGGCGATATACAAAGGATTGCGTAACTATTTCCAGGCGCACCCGATGCAAACCGGGCCGCAGGGCGCACCGGCGCAAACCGCCAGCGCCATATCGCCGGGTAACACGTTAACAAATTAAGGATTAGCCATGCCGATTCAGGTTCTACCGCCACAGCTGGCGAACCAGATTGCCGCAGGCGAGGTGGTAGAACGGCCTGCGTCAGTGGTGAAAGAACTGGTGGAAAACAGCATCGATGCCGGTGCGACGCGCATTGATATCGATATTGAACGCGGCGGCGCGAAGCTTATCCGTATTCGTGACAACGGCTGCGGGATTAAAAAAGACGAGCTGGCGTTGGCGTTGGCGCGTCATGCCACCAGTAAAATAGCCTCGCTTGACGATCTTGAAGCCATCGTAAGCCTCGGATTTCGCGGCGAAGCGCTGGCCAGTATCAGCTCCGTGTCTCGTTTAACCCTGACGTCGCGTACGCAAGAACAACCCGAAGCCTGGCAGGCGTATGCCGAAGGGCGTGACATGGATGTCACAGTTAAACCCGCTGCGCATCCGGTGGGAACCACGCTGGAGGTGCTAGATCTGTTCTACAACACCCCGGCGCGGCGCAAATTTATGCGCACCGAGAAAACCGAATTTAATCATATCGACGAGATTATTCGCCGCATTGCG
The DNA here is from genome assembly GCF_005280935.1 of Citrobacter sp. wls757. Lineage (NCBI taxonomy): Bacteria > Pseudomonadati > Pseudomonadota > Gammaproteobacteria > Enterobacterales > Enterobacteriaceae > Citrobacter > Citrobacter sp. wls757. Next base: position 5,409 of record NZ_SZWU01000006.1, read on the forward strand.
CTGGCGCGTTTTGATGTGACGATAAATTTGTCGCACAACGGCAAAGTGGTGCGTCAGTACCGGGCAGTGGCCGCGGATGGGCAGAAAGAGCGCCGACTGGGCGCGATTTGCGGCACGCCGTTTCTGGAGCATGCGCTGGCGATCGAATGGCAGCATGGCGATTTAACATTGCGCGGCTGGGTGGCCGATCCTAACCACACAACGGCAGCATTGGCAGAAATCCAGTACTGCTACGTGAATGGTCGGATGATGCGCGACCGGCTGATCAACCATGCTATCCGCCAGGCCTGTGAAGATAAGCTGGGAGCCGATCAACAGCCCGCTTTTGTGTTGTATCTGGAAATCGATCCGCATCAAGTGGATGTCAACGTACACCCAGCTAAACATGAGGTCCGTTTCCATCAATCCCGCCTGGTGCACGATTTTATTTACCAGGGCGTGTTGAGCGTCCTGCAACAGCAGCTTGAAACGCCGCTGCCGTTGGCTGATGACGACGAACCCGCTCCAAGTCACATCCCGGAAAACCGCGTTGCTGCTGGACGCAACCATTTTGCCGAGCCGGCTCCCGCGCGTGAACCTGCGACACCGCGGTACTCAGCATCCGCTGGCACTGGAAGTGGCAATAGTGGTGGCGGTGGCCGTCAGGCGGGAGCCAGTTGGCCTCATGCTCAACCCGGATACCAAAAGCAGCAGGGCGAAATTTATCAGCAACTGATGCAGACGCCGGCTCCAACGCGTAAAACGCCGGTCTCTGAAACGCCATCGACGCCTCTGACTGGCAGCAGTCAGGGCTTTGGCCGGGTGCTAACGATAGTTGGTGCAGACTGCGCGTTACTCGAGTGCGATGGCCATATTCGGTTGTTGGCATTACCGGTGGCTGAGCGTTGGCTGCGTCAGGCGCAGTTAACGCCGGGTCAGGGAGCGGTTTGTGCTCAACCGTTACTGATCCCTTTACGTCTAAAAGTGACCGCCGATGAAAAAGCGGCACTGCAAAAAGGACAGAGCCAACTGGCTGAGTTGGGCATTGAATTTCAGCTGGATGCGCAGCATGTGACCATCCGGGCGGTGCCTTTACCCTTACGCCAACAAAATTTACAAATCTTGATTCCTGAACTGATAGGCTACCTGGCGCAGCAATCCGTATTCGAGCCGGGCAATATTGCACAGTGGATCGCACGTAACCTGATGAGCGAGCATCCACAGTGGAGCATGGCACAGGCGATTACGCTGTTAGCGGATGTTGAGCGGCTCTGCCCACAACTCGTGAAGGCACCGCCGGGTGGTCTGTTACAACCTGTTGATTTACATTCGGTAATGAATGCCCTGAAACATGAGTGATACCCGTAAGGCGAGCCTGCCAAAGGCGATTTTTTTGATGGGGCCAACGGCCTCCGGTAAAACGGCATTAGCAATTGAATTGCGTAAAGTTTTGCCCATAGAGTTGATAAGCGTTGATTCCGCCCTTATTTACAAGGGGATGGATATCGGTACAGCCAAGCCTGATGCAGATGAATTACAGGCCGCACCGCACCGATTGCTGGATATCCGCGATCCATCGCAGGCGTACTCCGCTGCGGATTTTCGTCGCGATGCGTTAGCCGAGATGGCCGACATCACCGCCGCGGGCCGTATCCCGTTGCTGGTGGGCGGCACAATGTTATATTTCAAAGCCTTGCTTGAAGGACTGTCGCCGTTACCGTCGGCGAACCCGGAAGTCAGGGCCAGAATTGAGCAGCAGGCGGCAGAGCAGGGTTGGGACGCGTTACACCGACAGCTTCAGGATATCGATCCCGTGGCAGCGGCGCGTATTCATCCAAATGATCCGCAAAGACTTTCCCGGGCACTGGAAGTTTTTTTCATTTCGGGTAAAACTTTAACGGAGCTGACGCAAACGTCAGGAGATGCTTTGCCGTATCAGGTGCATCAGTTTGCAATCGCCCCGGCGAGCCGTGAACTGCTCCATCAGCGAATTGAGCAGCGTTTTCATCAGATGTTAGCTTCAGGTTTTGAAGCAGAAGTCCGGGCGCTTTTTGCCCGTGGAGATTTGCATACGGATTTGCCTTCCATTCGTTGTGTAGGGTATCGCCAGATGTGGTCATACATTGAAGGTGAAATTTCATACGATGAAATGGTTTATAGAGGTGTTTGCGCCACGAGGCAGTTGGCGAAGCGACAGGTAACCTGGTTGCGTGGTTGGGAAGGGGTGCACTGGCTTGACAGTGAAAAGCCTGACCAGGCGCGAAACGAAGTATTACAGGTTGTTGGTGCTATCGCGAACTGAATGTGTACAATTGAAACGTATCGTGCGCAATTTTTCAGAATCGAAAGGTTCAAAGTACAAATAAGCATATAAGGAAAAGAGAGAATGGCTAAGGGGCAATCTTTACAAGATCCGTTCCTGAACGCACTGCGTCGGGAACGTGTTCCAGTTTCTATTTATTTGGTGAATGGTATTAAGCTGCAAGGTCAAATCGAGTCTTTTGATCAGTTCGTGATCCTGTTGAAAAACACGGTCAGCCAGATGGTTTATAAGCACGCGATTTCTACTGTTGTCCCGTCTCGTCCGGTTTCTCATCACAGCAATAATGCCACCGGCGGCACAGGCAGCAACTACCATCACGGTAGCAACGCGCAAGGTTCATCTGCGCAACAGGACAGCGAAGAAACCGAATAAGGTTATTAGCTGTTTTACATACGGGGAGCCAGCGATCCTGTGTTCCCCGTTGATTTATATTAAGGGGTTGACGCTTGTTTGACCGTTATGATGCCGGTGAGCAGGCGGTACTGGTACACATCTATTTTTCGCAAGACAAAGATATGGAAGACCTCCAGGAGTTTGAATCTCTGGTTTCTTCCGCCGGTGTCGAAGCAATGCAGGTGATTACCGGGAGCCGTAAAGCACCGCACCCGAAGTATTTTGTTGGTGAAGGTAAGGCAATCGAAATTGCCGAAGCCGTAAAAGCGACTGGCGCTGCGGTGGTGATTTTTGATCATGCTCTAAGCCCTGCCCAGGAACGTAACCTGGAACAGTTGTGCCAGTGTCTTGTTATCGACAGGACTGGTCTCATTTTAGATATTTTTGCCCAGCGTGCGCGAACCCATGAGGGTAAGTTGCAGGTTGAGCTGGCGCAGTTGCGCCATATGGCTACGCGTCTGGTCCGTGGCTGGACTCACCTTGAACGGCAAAAGGGCGGGATTGGTTTGCGCGGTCCGGGTGAAACCCAGCTCGAAACCGACCGTCGTTTGCTGCGTAATCGCATTTTGCAGATACAGTCGCGCCTGGAAAAAGTTGAAAAGCAACGTGAGCAGGGGCGACAGTCGCGCAAGAAAGCGGATGTCCCAACCGTATCACTGGTGGGATATACCAACGCCGGAAAATCCACCCTGTTCAACCAGATCACCGAAGCCCAGGTCTACGCAGCGGATCAGCTGTTTGCGACCCTGGACCCGACGCTACGCAGAATAGACGTGGCGGACGTGGGTGAGACTGTGCTGGCGGATACCGTTGGGTTTATCCGTCATTTGCCGCACGACCTGGTGGCGGCGTTTAAGGCCACCTTGCAGGAAACACGTCAGGCGACATTGCTGCTGCACGTTATTGATGCAGCAGATTTTCGTGTGCAGGAAAACATTGAGGCCGTCGACACGGTGCTCGAAGAGATCGATGCGCATGAGATCCCGACCCTGCTGGTGATGAATAAAATCGATATGTTGGATGACTTTGAGCCGCGTATCGACAGAGATGAAGAGAATAAACCCATTCGCGTTTGGGTATCAGCGCAAACGGGAATTGGTATACCACAACTTTTTCAGGCTTTGACTGAGCGACTTTCCGGTGAGGTGGCGCAGCATACGTTGCGTTTGCCGCCGCAGGAAGGGCGTTTGAGAAGCCGGTTTTATCAACTTCAGGCAATAGAAAAAGAGTGGATGGAGGAGGACGGCAGCGTAGGTCTGCAGGTTCGTATGCCGATCGTAGACTGGCGTCGCCTCTGTAAACAAGAACCGGCACTGGAAGACTATGTTGTCTGATCTGACGGATATGGCCTGAAGATTTTTTCGCCTCTATACCTTGTGGATTTTGTGCGGCAGGAAGGCGGCAAGTCCTGAAATCTCCAGGAGCATAGTCAACTATGTGACTGGCGTTGAGGGACCCAGCCAACGCAACGGCAGCGCAAAAGACGCAGGTATAGCATCGCATAACAAATATGGAGCACAAAAATGGCGTGGAATCAGCCCGGTAATAACGGACAAGACCGCGACCCCTGGGGAAGCAGCAAACCTGGCGGCAACCCTGAGGGAAATGGAAACAAAGGTGGTCGCGAGCAGGGACCTCCCGATCTGGACGATATCTTCCGCAAACTGAGTAAAAAGCTCGGTGGTCTGGGTGGCGGTAAAGGTACTGGCTCTGGCGGCGGTAGTTCATCGCAAGGCCCGCGTCCGCAACTGGGCGGTCGAGTCTTTACTATCGCAGCGGCCGCTATCGTCATTATCTGGGCGGCCAGCGGTTTCTATACCATTAAAGAAGCGGAACGCGGCGTGGTGACACGCTTCGGTAAATTCAGCCATTTGGTTGAACCGGGTCTGAACTGGAAACCGACCTTTGTCGACGAAGTGACACCGGTCAACGTTGAAGCCGTGCGTGAACTTGCCGCATCCGGCGTCATGCTGACCTCTGACGAAAACGTCGTGCGCGTCGAAATGAACGTACAGTACCGCGTGACCGATCCGCAGCGTTACCTGTTTAGCGTAACCAGCGCGGATGACAGTCTGCGTCAGGCTACCGACAGTGCCCTGCGTGGGGTTATCGGTAAATACACCATGGACCGTATCCTGACCGAAGGTCGTACCGTTATTCGTAGCGATACCCAACGTGAACTGGAAGAAACGATCCGTCCGTACAACATGGGTATCACTCTGTTGGACGTCAACTTCCAGGCTGCACGTCCGCCGGAAGAAGTAAAAGCCGCGTTTGACGATGCTATCGCAGCACGTGAAAACGAACAGCAGTACATCCGTGAAGCGGAAGCGTACACCAACGAAGTTCAGCCGCGTGCAAACGGTCAGGCGCAGCGTATTCTGGAAGAAGCGCGTGCGTATAAGACTCAGACAATCCTGGAAGCACAGGGTGAAGTGGCTCGCTTCGCAAAAATTCTGCCGGAATATAAAGCCGCACCGCAAATTACCCGCGAGCGTCTGTATATCGAAACCATGGAAAAAGTGCTGAGCAATACCCGCAAAGTCCTGGTTAACGATAAAGGCAGCAATTTGATGGTTCTGCCGCTGGATCAAATGCTGAAAGGTGGTAGTGCGCCAGCAGCAAAGACTGACAGCAGTTCAAACCTGCTGCGTCTGCCGCCAGCAACGACTTCCAGCACTGGAGCAAGCAACACATCGTCCACCAGTCAGGGCGATATTATGGACCAACGCCGCGCGAATGCGCAGCGTAACGACTACCAGCGTCAGGGGGAATAACGATGCGTAAGTCAGTTATTGCGATTATCATCATCGTTCTGGTAGTTCTGTTCATGTCTGTCTTTGTGGTCAAAGAAGGCGAGCGCGGTATTACTCTGCGCTTTGGTAAAGTTCTGCGTGACGATGAAAACAAGCCGCTGGTCGTTGCACCAGGCCTGCACTTCAAGATTCCGTTTATTGAATCTGTGAAGATGCTGGATGCGCGTATTCAGACCATGGACAACCAGGCCGATCGCTTTGTTACCAAAGAGAAGAAAGACCTGATCGTTGACTCCTACATCAAGTGGCGCATCAGTGACTTTAGCCGTTACTACCTGGCAACGGGCGGTGGCGATGTTTCTCAGGCGGAAGTCCTGCTGAAACGTAAGTTCTCTGACCGTCTGCGTTCTGAAATTGGTCGTCTGGACGTGAAGGACATCGTTACCGATTCCCGCGGTCGTCTGACCCTGGAAGTTCGTGACGCGCTGAACTCCGGTTCTGCTGGCACGGAAGACGAAGTGGCGACTCCGGCAGCAGATAGCGCGATTGCCGAAGCGGCTGAACGTGTTCAGGCTGAAACGAACGGTAAAGTACCGGTCATCAACCCGAACAGTATGGCGGCATTGGGCATCGAAGTGGTTGACGTGCGTATTAAGCAAATCAACCTGCCTGCTGAAGTGTCCGAGGCTATCTACAACCGTATGCGCGCTGAGCGTGAAGCGGTAGCGCGTCGCCATCGTTCACAAGGCCAGGAAGAGGCGGAAAAACTGCGTGCAACGGCTGACTATGAAGTCACTAAAACGCTGGCAGAATCTGAGCGTCAGGGCCGTATTATGCGCGGTGAAGGCGATGCAGAAGCCGCTAAGCTGTTTGCCGATGCGTTCAGTCAGGATCCGGACTTCTACGCCTTCATCCGTAGCCTGCGTGCTTACGAGAAGAGCTTTGAAGGGAATCAGGACGTAATGGTCATGAGCCCGGACAGCGATTTCTTCCGCTACATGAAGACACCAAATACCGCGACACGCTAATCGCGTTCCAGCGGTTTTAAAGCAGCAAAACCACCGGCATCTCCAGGGATGCGGTGGTTTTCTTTTTATATAAGGGCGATGGATGAATTCAACAATTTTGCTGGCGCTCGCGCTGGTTTTGGTGCTGGAAGGGCTGGGTCCGATGCTTTATCCCAGCGCATGGAAGAAAATGATCTCTGCAATGGCGCAACTTCCCGAAAATATTTTGCGTCGTTTTGGTGGAGGTCTTGTGGTTGCGGGCGTTGTGGTCTACTACATGTTGAGGAAAACGATTGGCTGATCAATAAGTAGACTAATTTGCGGATTTTCGCATGCAAAAAGTGCTGTATATCTGAAAAAGCGGTGGTAGAATCCATTTTTAAGCAAACGGTGATTTTGAAAAATGGGTAACAACGTCGTCGTACTGGGCACCCAATGGGGTGACGAAGGTAAAGGGAAGATCGTCGATCTTCTGACTGAACGGGCTAAATATGTTGTGCGCTACCAGGGTGGTCACAACGCAGGCCATACTCTCGTAATCAACGGTGAAAAAACCGTCCTCCATCTTATTCCATCAGGCATTCTTCGCGAAAACGTAATCAGCATCATCGGTAACGGTGTTGTTCTGTCTCCGTCCGCGCTGATGAAAGAAATGAAAGGACTGGAAGATCGTGGTATCCCGGTTCGCGAGCGCCTGCTGCTGTCTGAAGCTTGTCCGCTGATCCTTGATTATCACGTTGCGTTGGATAACGCTCGTGAGAAAGCGCGTGGCGAGAAAGCGATCGGTACTACCGGTCGTGGTATCGGTCCGGCTTATGAAGACAAAGTAGCTCGTCGCGGTCTGCGTGTTGGCGATCTGTTTGATAAAGCAACTTTCGCTGAAAAACTGAAAGAAGTGATGGAATATCACAACTTCCAACTGGTGAATTTCTATAAAGTTGAAGCAGTTGACTACCAGAAAGTGCTGGATGATGTGATGGCTATCGCCGACATCCTGACCTCAATGGTTGTTGATGTTTCCGATCTGCTGGACCAGGCGCGTAAGCGTGGCGATTTCGTCATGTTTGAAGGTGCGCAGGGTACGCTGCTGGATATCGACCACGGTACCTATCCGTACGTAACGTCCTCCAACACCACCGCAGGTGGCGTGGCAACCGGCTCCGGCCTGGGCCCACGTTATGTGGACTACGTTCTGGGTATCATCAAAGCTTACTCTACTCGTGTAGGTGCGGGTCCGTTCCCGACTGAGCTGTTTGATGACGTTGGCGAGTTCCTGTGCAAACAAGGTAACGAGTATGGCGCGACCACCGGTCGTCGTCGTCGTACCGGTTGGCTGGATTCCGTTGCTGTACGCCGTGCAGTACAGATTAACTCCCTGTCTGGCTTCTGCCTGACCAAACTGGACGTACTGGACGGTTTGAAAGAGGTGAAAATCTGTGTTGCTTACCGTATGCCGGATGGCCGCGAAGTAACGACTACTCCGCTGGCAGCTGACGACTGGAAAGGTATCGAGCCGATTTACGAAACCATGCCGGGTTGGTCTGAATCCACCTTCGGCGTGAAGGAACGTAGCGGTCTGCCGCAGGCAGCGCTGAACTACATCAAGCGTATTGAAGAACTGACCGGTGTGCCGATTGATATTATCTCAACTGGCCCAGACCGTACTGAAACCATGATCCTGCGCGACCCGTTCGACGCATAATTCTGGTTATAGCGTAGCGTCAAACGGCGCTGCGCTTGCACTAATTTAGGCCGGATAAGGTGCTTTGCATCAGAATCCGGCTTAAAATCACGTAAGTTCCTCGCTTTTTTCCTTCCCGAACTGAAATAAATTAGCGACCTGGCTGGTGGCTGGTTTATCATCAATGTAATTAATACTACCAGGTTTATCCGTTTTATCCCTTTTCCTGAGGTTGATGTGCAGTTAACAAGTTTCACCGATTACGGATTACGTGCGCTAATCTACATGGCGTCACTTCCCGAAGGACGTATGACCAGTATTTCTGAGGTGACAGAAGTCTACGGCGTGTCCCGTAATCATATGGTCAAAATAATCAATCAACTTAGCCGGGCGGGCTTTGTTACTGCTATTCGAGGAAAAAATGGCGGTATCCGCCTGGGTAAACCCGCTAAGGATATTGGTATTGGTGATGTGGTTCGCGAGCTGGAACCCTTATCGTTGGTCAACTGTAGCAGCGAGTTTTGCCACATCACCCCGGCCTGTCGACTCAAACAGGCGCTTTCTAAAGCAGTGCAAAGTTTTCTCACGGAACTGGACAACTACACACTTGCTGATTTGGTTGAAAAGAATCAACCGCTTTATAAATTATTGCTGGTGGAGTAACGACTCCCGCCAGCAGCGATGATGACGGAGGAACCGACATGTCACAAGATCCTTTCCAGGAACGCGAAGCAGAAAAATACGCGAATCCTATCCCGAGCCGGGAATTTATCCTCGAACATTTAACTAAACGTGAAAAGCCGGCCAACCGCGATGAGCTGGCCGCTGAACTCAATATTGAAGGTGAAGAGCAGCAAGAAGCGCTGCGTCGTCGCCTGCGCGCGATGGAGCGTGACGGACAACTGGTCTTCACCCGTCGTCAATGCTATGCGCTGCCGGAGCGTCTCGACCTGCTGAAAGGTACCGTTATTGGCCACCGTGATGGCTACGGCTTTCTGCGCGTTGAAGGCCGCAAAGATGACCTGTATCTGTCCAGCGAGCAGATGAAAACCTGTATTCATGGCGATCAGGTGTTGGCACAACCGCTGGGCGCGGACCGTAAAGGTCGCCGCGAAGCGCGAATTGTGCGCGTACTGGTGCCGAAAACCAGCCAGATTGTCGGTCGCTACTTCACCGACGCTGGTGTTGGGTTTGTCGTCCCAGACGACAGCCGCCTGAGCTTCGATATCCTGATCCCGCCGGAAGAGGTAATGGGCGCTCGTATGGGCTTTGTGGTCGTCGTTGAACTGACCCAGCGTCCGACTCGCCGCACCAAAGCGGTGGGCAAAATTGTTGAAGTGCTGGGCGATAACATGGGAACCAGCATGGCCGTGGATATGGCCCTGCGTACTCATGAAATCCCATATATCTGGCCTCAGGCGGTTGAGAAACAGGTCGCCGGACTGAAAGAAGAAGTGCCGGAAGAGGCGAAAGTAGGACGTGTCGATCTGCGCTCCCTGCCGCTGGTGACTATCGATGGCGAAGATGCGCGCGACTTCGACGATGCGGTTTATTGCGAGAAGAAACGCGGCGGTGGTTGGCGTTTATGGGTGGCGATTGCTGACGTAAGCTATTACGTTCGCCCGCCGACTCCGCTGGACCAGGAAGCGCGTAGCCGTGGCACATCCGTTTACTTCCCGTCGCAGGTTGTTCCGATGCTGCCGGAAGTGCTGTCCAACGGATTGTGTTCACTCAACCCGCAGGTGGACAGGTTGTGTATGGTCTGTGAAATGACCATTTCGTCGAAAGGCCGTTTAACCGGCTTTAAATTCTACGAAGCGGTCATGAGTTCCCACGCACGTCTGACCTACACCAAGGTCTGGCACATGCTGCAGGGCGACCAGGAGCTGCGTGAGCAGTACGCACCGTTGGTTAAACACATTGAAGAGCTGCATAACCTCTACAAAGTGCTGGATAAGGCCCGTGAAGAGCGTGGCGGTATCTCGTTTGAAAGTGAAGAGGCGAAGTTTATCTTCAATGCTGAACGCCGTATTGAGCGTATCGAGCAGACGCAGCGTAACGACGCGCACAAGCTGATTGAAGAGTGCATGATCATGGCGAACATCTCCGCGGCACGATTCGTTGAGAAAGCCAAAGAGCCAGCGCTGTTCCGTATTCACGATAAGCCGACGACCGAAGCGATTAACTCGTTCCGTTCCGTCCTGTCAGAGCTGGGGCTGGAGCTGCCTGGTGGCAACAAACCTGAGCCGCGTGATTACGCTGAACTGCTGGAGTCGATTGCTGACCGTCCTGACGCAGAAATGCTGCAAACCATGCTGCTGCGTTCGATGAAGCAGGCGATTTACGATCCGGAAAACCGTGGTCACTTTGGCCTGGCGCTGCAATCTTATGCACACTTTACTTCACCGATCCGTCGTTACCCGGATCTCTCCTTGCACCGGGCGATTAAGTATCTGCTGGCGCAGGAGCAGGGCCATAAGGGCAACACCACGGAAACCGGTGGCTACCATTATTCGATGGAAGAGATGCTGCAACTGGGTCAGCACTGTTCGATGGCCGAGCGCCGTGCTGATGAAGCTACGCGCGATGTCTCTGACTGGCTGAAGTGCGACTTCATGCTGGACCAGGTGGGTAATGTCTTCAAAGGCGTGATTGCCAGCGTGACCGGATTTGGTTTCTTTGTCCGTCTTGATGAACTGTTTATCGACGGTCTGGTGCATGTCTCCTCTCTGGATAACGACTACTATCGTTTCGACCAGGTTGGGCAGCGCCTGACGGGGGAATCCAGCGGCCAGATGTATCGCCTGGGCGATCGCGTGGAAGTTCGCGTGGAAGCAGTCAACATGGACGAGCGTAAGATCGACTTCAGCTTGATCTCCAGTGAACGTGCGCCGCGTAATGAAGGTAAAACCGCCCGCGAAAAAGCCAAAAAAGGCGATGCGGGTAAAAATACCGGTAAACGTCGTCAGATGGGTAAAAAGGTGAATTTCGAGCCGGACAGCGCTTTCCGCGGCGAGAAGAAAGGCAGAGCCAAACCTCAAGCGGATAAGAATGCGGCTGAGAAGAAAGGTGATAAAAAAGCGAAAAAGCCTTCGGCAAAAACGCTTAAAATTGCTGCCGCCACTAAAGCTAAACGTGCGGCGAAAAAGAAAGTCGCACAATAACAGCCATAGACTGTAAGTCGGGCAACCTTCGCGTTGCCCGGCGTTACGCATAAACTATTAACGAGTACATTCATGAGTGAAATGATTTACGGCATCCATGCGGTGCAGGCCCTGCTGGAACGTGCGCCTGAGCGCTTCCAGGACGTCTTTATTCTCAAAGGTCGTGAAGATAAACGCCTGCTGCCGCTGATCCACGCACTGGAAGCACAGGGTGTTGTCATTCAACTGGCTAACCGTCAGTTTCTGGATGAGAAAAGCGAGGGTGCGGTACATCAGGGGATTATTGCTCGCGTGAAGCCTGGCCGTCAGTATCAGGAAAACGATCTGCCGGATCTGATTGCTACGCTCGATCAGCCGTTCTTTTTGATCCTCGATGGCGTCACCGATCCGCATAACCTGGGCGCATGCCTGCGTAGCGCCGATGCCGCTGGCGTACATGCTGTAATCGTACCGAAGGATCGTTCCGCACAGTTGAATGCGACGGCGAAAAAAGTGGCCTGTGGTGCGGCAGAAAGCGTACCGCTGATCCGCGTGACCAACCTGGCGCGCACCATGCGTATGCTGCAGGAAGAGAATATCTGGATCGTCGGAACCGCAGGTGAAGCCGACCATACTCTCTATCAGAGCAAAATGACCGGTCGTCTGGCGCTGGTGATGGGCGCAGAGGGTGAAGGTATGCGCCGTCTGACCCGCGAACACTGTGACGAACTGATCAGCATCCCGATGGCAGGGAGCGTTTCGTCATTGAACGTTTCAGTTGCGACGGGTATCTGCCTGTTTGAAGCCGTCCGCCAGCGCGGCTAATTCATTCTCTATGTCTCTTAAGCCATCCCTCGGGATGGCTTTTTTGTGACCTGAATCCCAGGCACTCTCTTGTCTGGCTGACCATACTTAAAGCGACGGCCATTGAAGGAGGGAGACACAATGCACTGGCAAACGCATACCGTTTTTAACCAACCTGTACCGCTCAATAACAGTAACTTATATTTGTCCGATGGCGCGCTGTGCGAAGCGGTTATCCGCGAAGGCGCTGGTTGGGACAGCGATCTTCTCGCCAGTATTGGTCAGCAGCTAGGGACTGCCGAGTCGCTCGAACTGGGCCGTCTGGCCAATGCTTTTCCACCTGAACTGTTGCGCTACGACCCGCAGGGGCAGCGGCTGGATGATGTGCGTTTTCATCCTGCCTGGCATTTGCTGATGCAGGGATTGTGCGCCAACCGCGTACATAATCTGGCCTGGGAAGAAGATGCGAGGCAGGGAACATTTGTTGCCCGGGCGGCGCGTTTCATGCTGCATGCGCAGGTTGAAGCAGGTACGTTGTGTCCGGTGACCATGACTTTTGCCGCCACGCCGCTGTTACTTCAAATGTTACCCGCCCCCTTTCATGACTGGATAACGCCGCTGCTAAGCGACCGTTATGACTCGCATTTACTGCCAGGTGGGCAAAAGCGTGGGCTGCTTATCGGTATGGGCATGACCGAGAAGCAGGGTGGTTCAGATGTGCTGAGCAATACCACTCAGGCAGAACGTCTTGCTGACGGCTCGTATCGGCTGGTGGGACATAAGTGGTTTTTCTCCGTGCCGCAAAGCGATGCCCATTTAGTGCTGGCCCAGGCTAAGGGAGGATTATCCTGCTTTTTTGTGCCGCGATTTTTACCTGACGGGCAGCGTAATGCTATCCGTCTTGAGAGATTGAAAGATAAGTTAGGCAACCGCTCCAACGCCAGCTGCGAGGTTGAATTCCATGAAGCGATTGGCTGGCTATTGGGTGAAGAAGGGGAAGGTATACGCCATATCCTGAAAATGGGGGGGATGACGCGTTTTGACTGTGCGCTCGGCAGTCACGGTATGATGCGACGTGCTTTTTCCGTCGCGATTTACCATGCGCACCAGCGGCAAGTTTTTGGCAAGCCATTGATTGAACAGCCGATGATGCGTCAAGTGTTAGGTCGGATGGCGCTCCAACTGGAAGGTCAAACGGCGTTACTGTTTCGACTGGCGCGGGCCTGGGACCGCCGTGCTGATGCTAAAGAAGCGCTGTGGGCCAGATTGTTCACACCAGCGGCGAAATTCTCCGTGTGCAAAAGCGGTATGCCATTTGTGGCAGAAGCGATGGAAGTGCTGGGTGGGATTGGCTATTGCGAGGAGAGCGAGCTGCCGCGTTTGTATCGTGAAATGCCGGTAAACAGTATCTGGGAAGGCTCTGGCAACATTATGTGCCTTGATGTATTGCGGGTACTGACCAAACAACCCGGCATATACGAGATGCTCAGTGAAGCCTTTGCGGAAGTCAAAGGGCAAGACCGACATTACGATCGAATGGTGCGTCAGCTCCAGCAGCGTTTACGTAAACCTAGCGAGGCATTGGGGCGGGAGATTACGCAGCAGCTTTTCCTGCTCGGTTGCGGAGCGCAGATGTTGCGCTATGCCTCTCCACCAGTGGCGCAGGCCTGGTGCCAAATGATGCTTGATACGCGGGGGGGACTACGATTGTCTGAGCAGGTGCTGAACGATTTGCTTCTGCGGGCAACGGGGGGATTACGATAATAATATGCCTGATGGCGACGCTTTCGCGTCTTATCATGTCTACAGTTCACTGTAGGTCAGATAAGTTTACGCCATCCGGCAATGTGTTAAGCATAGAGTATGGCCTGTACGCGCCAGTTGTCGGGCTGCTGATCTTCGTACATTTGAATGATCCGATACCATGAGGCACCTTGTTCATCCGCTTTTAACGCGACTATACGTTCTACATCCTGCGGATTTCCTGCAATGTTACTGACAGATATCTGGCCAATTTCGTTCAGGCCAGTAACACAGTCAGCACTGGCGAATTCGGCAGACTGTGCCGTAGTACCTACCAGTCCGGCAGAAAGCAGCAGTGAGGATAAGGCAAGTGATTGTTTCATCGTCAGCTCCATTATTCGTACCCCTACACACGGCAGGGCATTCCATCGCGATAATAAACCTCAAGCTTCCTGCTGTTGGTTTATTGTGCACAGGTAAACGCATAGGGGCGCAAAGCAATGTAAAGCTGACTAAATTTCAACCCAATGTTATTTACGATACAAAATAGCCTGTGAATACCATTGGCCTGTCACGATGGTTTCATCCACTAATAAAACCACGTAGTAATCAGCTTTAGCCGCGGCGGCTTTGGCACGGATCTCTGCCAGCGCATCATCCGGAGAGCCTCTTACCAGTGCGCTAACCGTCCCTAATCGCTGTAACCCATTACTCTGGTCACGGCGGATCTCCTGCGGGTGGTCGGCAACGGGCGGTGCGGGTTGCGGCGTTCCCTGTAGCACGCTACAGGCGCTTAAAAACATAACCAACAACAAAGAGGCAAACCGACGCATAACTCTATCTCGTTTCCTGATAGCCATAGTGTAGTGCCTTATTAATTTCCCTTTAGGGGAATGTTCCCGAATTGTTATCTCTCACGCGATTTTCGAATGAAAATGTTGCGAAAGCGTAACCCAGTTCTCAACATTATGAATCATTGCCGAACACATTCGCTTGCGTTAAGTATTGCTGCATGGCATACCAGAAAGAAAGAGGCGACAAATGATCGAAATTGAAACACGACAGTTGGCGGGTATCCCTGTCCTGCACGCCGTTCCGGCTGGCAAACGCGAATGTTCACTCCCTTGTATTATCTTCTATCACGGGTTTACCTCTTCAAGCCTGGTTTACAGCTATTTTGCCGTTGCTCTGGCTCAGGCCGGTTTCCGCGTCGTCATGCCAGATGCGCCCGACCATGGCGCTCGCTTCAAAAGCGATGCCAAGGTGCGAATGCACCGCTTCTGGCATATTTTGCAGCAAAATATGCAGGAGTTTACGACGTTACGTGCGGCGCTGGTGGCGGAAAATTGGCTTTCAGATGAGCGGCTTGCCGTCGGTGGGGCGTCGATGGGGGGAATGACGGCATTGGGCATAATGGCGCGCCATCCTGAGGTTAAATGTGTAGCCAGCCTGATGGGTTCAGGCTATTTTACCCGGCTTGCGCAGACGCTTTTTCCCCCTTTACTGGTTCAGACCCCAGAGCAGCAGGCGGAATTTGATGCCGTTATCGCCCCGCTTGCCGAATGGGATGTTACGCATCAGTTACCACGCCTCGCTGACAGGCCGTTGCTGCTGTGGCATGGACAGGATGATGATGTTGTACCGGCTGTTGAAACCTTCCGCTTACAGCAAGCGCTGATTCAGGCAGGTTTGGACAACAATCTGACCTGCCTGTGGGAAGCGGGCGTACGACATCGCATCACGCCAGAAGCGTTGGCCGCAACAGTGACGTTTTTCCGCCAGCACCTTTAAACGCGCATAATGCTCACGCCCTGGGCTTCAAGCTGTTGCAGAATCTCAGGGTTTGCATTTTTGCCAGTAATCAGCATGTCGATTTGATCGGCGCGACTGAACAGCATTCCCGCACGTTCACCGACTTTACTGCTATCGACCAGTACCACCAGTTTGCCCACCACGTTAAGCATCTTCTGCTCGGCCATCGCGGTCAGCATATCGGTTTTATACAGTCCGTCCGCGGTCAACCCTTTGCCACTGGTGAACATCCAGTGCCCGGCATACAGGCTATTTTCACTGCCTTGCGGGCTAAGCGTGATGGATTGGCTTTTGTTATATTGCCCTCCCATGATGATCACGCTGTCATGCTCCTGGTCGATCAGATAGTTCGCCAGCGGCAGATAATTAGTGATGATCTGCACCGGCTTGCCGCACATTTCGCGACCCAGCAGAAAGGCTGTCGATCCGCAGTTGATCACCACGCTTTCACCCGCATTCACAAGCTGGGATGCCGCCTTGGCAATGCGAACTTTTTCATCGTGGTTCTGTGCCTGGTGCAGATTCATTGGCGTCCAGCGCGGTCGC
This sequence comes from Citrobacter sp. wls757, assembly GCF_005280935.1. Lineage (NCBI taxonomy): Bacteria > Pseudomonadati > Pseudomonadota > Gammaproteobacteria > Enterobacterales > Enterobacteriaceae > Citrobacter > Citrobacter sp. wls757. The sequence continues at coordinate 21,596 of NZ_SZWU01000006.1, forward strand.
TGCTGGGTAATAGCTTCTGCGCCATTGCGGACTTTCTTGAGTTTGCCGCTTTCATCGAGTTTGTTGATATCCCGGCGTGCTGTGGCGGGTGAAATCCCCAGACGCTCAATCACGTTCTCAACGGTAACAAAGCCCAACTGCGCCAGCATATCCAGCAATATTTGATGTCTTTGTGCTTCAGTCATGAGCTATTCCGATACAAATTGATTTGAAAAGATGATATTTGAAATAGCCTGGAAATACTAAAGTAAATGGGAAAAAATGCCGGAATGACCCGGCATTTTGTGTGGATCACAAGAACGATTTAAACGGTAAATCCGGTTCAATCGTGAAGCAGTCGTCAAAGCCGCGCGGATAGTGATATTCAAAGTTATCTTTGTCCAGCGGCCAGGTGAACTTGCCACCCACCTGCCAGATAAAAGGCTTAAAGCCATACTTCAGCCGATCTTTTTTCATCTCCCACAGTACGCGGATCTCCTGAGGATCGGCCTGGAAGTTTGACCAGATATCGTGATGGAAAGGGATCACCACTTTTGTATTCAGGGCCTCCGCCATACGCAGCATGTCGGAACTGGTCATTTTGTCCGTAATTCCCCGTGGATTCTCGCCGTAGGATCCGAGCGCGACGTCGATCTGGTGCTCATTGCCATGCTTTGCATAGTAGTTGGAGTAGTGTGAATCACCGCTGTGATAAAGCGTACCGCCCGGCGTTTTGAACAGATAGTTTACGGCGCGGGCATCCATACCATCCGGCAGCACGCCTGCCGCTTTTTGATCGGCAGGAAGCGTGATCAATGCCGTACGATCAAACGCATCAAGCGCATGAATTTCAATATCTTTCACTTTCACCACATCGCCAGGTTTTACCACGATGCAGCGCTCTTTTGGTACACCCCAACCGATCCACAGATCCACACAAGTCTGCGGTCCAATAAACGGCAGGTCGTCGGCACAGTTCTGCATGACGGCTGCTGCAACATTTACGTCGATGTGATCGTTATGATCGTGCGTGGCCAGCACCGCATCGATCTGACGAATGGCAAACGGATCAAGAACAAACGGCGTGGTGCGCAGGTTTGGCTGCAGCTTCTTCACGCCCGCCATGCGTTGCATCTGGTGACCGGTTTTCATCAGCGGGTTACCGTGACTCTGTTTACCCGTACCGCACCAGAAATCGACGCAGACGTTAGTTCCGCCTTCAGACTTTAGCCAAATTCCGGTACAGCCAAGCCACCACATAGCGAAAGTGCCAGGTGCGACCTGTTCCTGCTCGATCTCTTCATTGAGCCAGCTTCCCCACTCCGGGAATGTGCTCAGAATCCATGATTCACGCGTGATGCTTTTTACTTTACTCATCGCAATTACCTTCATGTTTGTTCAAGTTGAATCAAATGATGATTTGTTTTGATTGATACTGACATCATTTTATCAAGAAGGCAATGCGCTGATTTTTGGTGTTGAATGGGAAAATGTGAACAAATTACAACGTGACAAGATGGTTTATATGAAATGTATTTTTGTATTTTATTGTTTTAAATGAATTTATTTTGGCGTGTATGAATTTGAAGTAAATCCACTCTGCAAGTAAGAGAATTATTTGCGTACTTCATCACATTTAATCAAATTCAATCTTGTTGTGATTACTTTTGAAAACTAGAGTGAGGGCACAACATCCTGGGCATCTGTAATGAATGTTCAGCAACTTCGTCTACTGGAGATCGTTATGGAGATCCTCTACAACATCTTTACCGTCTTTTTTAATCAGGTCATGACCAATGCACCGTTGCTGTTGGGTATTGTGACCTGCCTCGGCTACATCCTGTTGCGTAAAAGTGTCAGCGTCATTATCAAAGGCACGATCAAAACGATTATCGGTTTTATGTTATTGCAGGCAGGGTCGGGCATTCTGACCAGCACGTTTAAACCGGTGGTGGCGAAGATGTCTGAGGTTTACGGTATCAATGGCGCGATCTCCGATACCTATGCCTCCATGATGGCAACCATCGAACGAATGGGTGATGCCTACAGTTGGGTAGGGTACGCCGTACTGTTAGCGCTGGCGCTGAACATTTGTTACGTACTGCTACGGCGTATTACCGGCATTCGAACCATCATGCTGACTGGGCACATCATGTTCCAGCAGGCGGGGCTGATTGCTGTCTCTTTCTACATCTTTGGTTACCCGATGTGGACCACCATCATCTGTACCGCGGTGCTGGTGTCGCTCTACTGGGGCATTACCTCCAATATGATGTACAAACCGACGCAGGAAGTAACTGACGGCTGTGGTTTTTCCATCGGTCACCAGCAGCAGTTCGCCTCCTGGATTGCTTACAAAGTCGCGCCGTATCTGGGTAAGAAAGAGGAGAGCGTAGAAGATCTCAAGCTGCCAGGCTGGCTGAATATCTTCCATGACAACATCGTTTCCACCGCGATTGTGATGACCATCTTTTTCGGGGCGATCCTGCTCTCTTTCGGCATAGATGTGGTTCAGGCGATGGCGGGTAAAACCCACTGGACGGTCTATATCCTGCAAACCGGTTTTTCGTTTGCTGTCGCTATCTTCATCATCACCCAGGGCGTACGTATGTTCGTTGCTGAACTTTCAGAAGCGTTCAACGGTATCTCTCAACGTCTGATCCCCGGCGCGGTGTTGGCTATCGACTGCGCAGCGATTTACAGCTTTGCCCCCAACGCGGTGGTCTGGGGCTTTATGTGGGGCACCATCGGCCAACTGATTGCGGTAGGTATTCTGGTTGCCTGCGGCTCTTCCATCCTGATTATCCCAGGCTTTATCCCGATGTTCTTCTCGAACGCCACTATCGGCGTATTTGCTAACCACTTTGGCGGCTGGCGCGCGGCGCTCAAGATTTGCCTGGTGATGGGGATGATCGAAATCTTCGGCTGCGTTTGGGCGGTGAAACTCACCGGTATGAGCGCCTGGATGGGCATGGCGGACTGGTCAATTCTGGCACCGCCGATGATGCAAGGCTTTGCCTCCATCGGCATCGTGTTTATGGCCGTCATTATTTTGATTGCACTGGCTTATATGTTTTTCGCAGGACGCACGTTGCGCGCTGAGGAAGACGCAGAAAAACAACTGGCAGAACACTCTGCTTAATAAGGAGTTCCGATTATGACCGTACGTATTCTGGCTGTATGTGGCAATGGGCAGGGCAGTTCCATGATCATGAAAATGAAGGTGGACCAGTTTTTAACCCAGTCAAATATTGACCATACGGTAAACAGCTGCGCCGTGGGTGAATACAAAAGTGAACTGAGCGGTGCGGATATCATCATCGCTTCTACGCATATCGCCGGTGAGATTACCGTTTCTGGCAATAAATATGTCGTCGGCGTACGCAACATGCTGTCTCCTGCCGATTTTGGGCCAAAACTGCTGGAAGTGATCAAAGCGCATTTCCCGCAGGACGTGAAGTAAGGGGCGGCATATGAAATTACGTGACTCGCTGGCAGACAATAATTCCATCCTTTTGCAAGCCGAGGCCAGTACCTGGCAGGAAGCGGTAAAGCTTGGTGTGGATCTGTTGGTTAAGGCCGATGTGGTTGAACCACGCTACTACCAGGCCATCCTTGATGGCGTTGAGCAGTTTGGCCCGTACTTTGTGATTGCGCCTGGCCTGGCAATGCCGCACGGCCGTCCGGAGGAAGGAGTTAAGAAAACCGGTTTTGCGCTGGTGACGCTGAAAACGCCGCTGGTGTTTAACCACGAAGATAACGACCCAGTCGATATTCTGATAACGATGGCGGCAGTTGACGCCAACACGCATCAGGAAGTGGGCATCATGCAGATCGTGAATCTCTTTGATGACGAAGCCAATTTTGACCGTTTACGCGCCTGCCGCACCGCGCAGGAAGTGTTGGATTTAATTGATAACGCCACTGCGGCGGCTGTTTAAAAGGATACCAAAATGTCATTACCTATGTTGCAGGTTGCGCTGGATAACCAATCAATGTCTTCCGCGTATGAAACGACGCGTCTGATTGCCGAAGAGGTCGATATCATTGAGGTGGGCACTATTCTTTGCGTGGCAGAGGGCGTGCGCGCCGTTCGCGATCTGAAGGCGCTTTACCCGCATAAAATTGTGCTGGCGGACGCCAAAATTGCCGATGCGGGAAAAATCCTCTCCCGCATGTGTTTCGAAGCCAACGCTGACTGGGTCACCGTCATCTGCTGTGCGGATATCAACACCACCAAGGGGGCACTGGAGGTGGCGAAAGAATTTAACGGTGATGTACAGATTGAACTGACGGGTTACTGGACCTGGGAGCAGGCGCAAGAGTGGCGTGACGCGGGCATTGGGCAAGTTGTGTATCACCGCAGCCGTGATGCGCAGGCAGCAGGTGTGGCGTGGGGAGAGGCGGATATCAGCGCGATCAAACGCCTGTCCGAGATGGGCTTTAAAGTCACCGTCACCGGCGGTCTGGCGTTGGAAGATCTGCCGCTGTTCCAAGGAATTCCGATTCACGTATTTATTGCCGGTCGCAGCATTCGCGATGCCGCTTCTCCGGTGGAAGCGGCCCGTCAGTTCAAACGTTCTATCGCCCAGCTGTGGGGATAAGGAGCGACTATGTTGTCGAAACAGGTCCCGCTCGGTATTTATGAAAAGGCACTCCCCGGCGGGGAGTGCTGGCTGGAGCG
>NZ_SZWU01000006.1:26291-35215 GCF_005280935.1 Citrobacter sp. wls757
GCAGTTGGCGAAGGAACTGGGCTTTGACTTTGTCGAAATGTCGGTTGATGAAACCGACGCTCGCCTGGCGCGTCTTGACTGGAACCGCGAGCAGCGACTGGCGCTGGTGGCCGCTATCGCCGAGACAGGGATACGGGTGCCGTCCATGTGCCTGAGCGCTCATCGTCGTTTCCCGCTTGGCAGTGAAGATGATGCGGTGCGCGAACAGGGGCTGGAGATCATGCGTAAAGCCATTCAGTTTGCGCAGGATATCGGTATTCGCGTTATTCAACTGGCGGGTTACGACGTTTATTACCAGCAGGCCAATAACGAAACGCGTCGTCGGTTTCGCGATGGGCTGAAAGAAAGCGTAGAGATGGCGAGCCGTGCACAGGTGACGCTGGCGATGGAAATCATGGATTATCCACTGATGAATTCGATCAGTAAGGCGCTGGGATACGCCCACTATCTCAACAATCCGTGGTTCCAGCTGTATCCCGATATCGGCAATTTGTCGGCGTGGGACAACGATGTGCAGATGGAGTTGCAGGCGGGAATGGGCCATATCGTTGCCGTACACGTGAAAGATACCAAACCCGGTGTATTCAAGAATGTGCCGTTTGGTGAAGGGGTTGTCGATTTCGAACGTTGTTTTGCGACGCTCAAACAGAGTGGGTATTGCGGGCCATACCTGATTGAGATGTGGAGTGAAACGTCGGACGACCCGGCACGTGAAGTGGCGAAGGCGCGCGACTGGGTGAAAGCGCGTATGGCCAGCGCCGGTCTGGTGGAGGCGGTGTAATGCAAAAACTCAAACAGCAGGTTTTTGAGGCCAATATGGATCTGCCGCGCTACGGGCTGGTGACGTTTACCTGGGGTAATGTCAGCGCCATCGACCGCGAACGCGGGCTGGTGGTGATTAAGCCCAGCGGCGTCGACTACCAGACAATGACAGTGGACGACATGGTAGTTGTGGATCTGCACGGCAACGTGGTGGAAGGACGCTATCGTCCTTCTTCCGATACCGCCACCCATCTGGCGCTGTATCGCCGCTATTCCTCTCTTGGCGGCGTGGTGCATACCCACTCAACCCACGCGACGGCATGGGCGCAGGCAGGTCTGGCAATACCCGCGCTAGGCACGACGCATGCGGACTACTTCTTTGGCGATATCCCCTGCACCCGGGCGTTAACTGAAGCGGAAGTTCAGGATGAGTATGAGCTGAATACCGGCAGGGTGATTGTTGAAACGCTGGGGGAGGTGGAACCTTTGCATACGCCAGGCGTAGTGGTGTACCAACATGGCCCGTTTGCCTGGGGCAAAGACGCTCATGACGCGGTACATAACGCGGTGGTGATGGAAGAGGTGGCAAAAATGGCATGGATTGCGCGTGGCATTAATCCGGCACTCAGCGCTATCGACAGTTATCTGATGAATAAGCACTTCATGCGTAAGCACGGCCCAAATGCCTATTACGGGCAGAAGTAGGAAAAAACGTTCCGGAGCCAACTCTTCATGGGGATGAGATCGGTCTGGCTTCGGGATTGTTTTGCAAAAAAAGCCCCCAGTGAAGGGGGCAAGTCAAACTGTGGCAATGTTCTCGTTGGTTATTTCTGGTGTTAACGATAAATATCTGCACTGGCGTGCATATTTCCGTTACTACCGGGTTCCCTGGTGAGGATCACGTGGTAGTAGGTTGCGCCTTGCGCATCGGTCTCTTCATTCAGGGCCTGAGTGGCTTCACTTTCAGTGGCGAAGTTATGATTTATGTAAATGACGCCTAAGCTCTGCACATCATCCATGTTCCTGGCCTGATGGTTATCAATTTTGATGGCTGCCGTTGCATTTGCACTGAGCAAAAGCACAGCCAGAAGGGTCAAAACACGGGCTCGCATATGTACCTCCTCGACTGCGGTCTCTGGTTGCCTATCTCCTGTGAGTGATTAACTTCTGATGTAATTTTAACCGCTACCAGCGCAGTCGATAGCGACCATTTCTGATGCAGTTGTTCAAAAAATTACCGCATAACCATCTTTTCTTTAATTAACAGTCTGCTGGTGTAAACCGCTGCGGTGAAAAAATACCTGCCTTTCGCGCATAAGCTCTTACCAAATAGTCAATTTAATCGGGTGAGTACGCCGTTTATAGTGAGCTGGATAATTAATATAACTTTATGATAATAAGGCAAAAACTTATGGATACTTCATTCATGGATTTCAGCTATTTCGTGGTTATGTTTATGGTCGCGCTGGTGGCTGGCTTTATTAACGTGGTGTCGGGCGGTGGTGGATTTCTCTCTATTGGCGCACTCTTAATTTCTGGTTTACCCCCGGCTAATGCGCTGGCAACCAATAAAATTCAGGCTCTGGGTAGCTCGCTGACCTCCGGAATTTACTTTTTACGCCGAGGACATATCAACGTGCAGGAGCACAAGTATGTGTTTTTATCTGCCTTTATCGGTTCTGCGCTGGGAACGACGCTTATCCAGTTCATTGAACCGGAACTGCTGAAGAAACTGCTCCCAATCCTGATTATCGCAGTCGCCATTTACTTTATTTTTGCGCCAAACCTTAGCGAACCGAAAAGAAAGCAGCAGGTATCCCTGTTTCTCTTCTCGTTGATCGGTGGGGGATGTATTGGTTTTTATGATGGCTTTCTCGGTGCTGGGGCAGGTTCCTTTTATACCCTCAGCTATATCCTGCTGTGGGGATACAGTATTGATAAAGCGCAAATCCACTCGAATTTTATTAACCTGGCGTCGAACATCGCCTCGATTTTGTTCTTCATTTTCGGCGGTAAAATGATCTGGTCGCTGGGTTTGGTGATGTTTGCAGGGCAATCCCTTGGCGCACGTCTTGGTGCGACAGTCGTACTGACGCGCGGTAAGAAAGTCATCCGACCCATGATTGTCATTGTCTCCATTTGTATCAGCATCAAAATGCTGCTGGATATGTATTAATGGCAACATGATAAATAATCGTACAAGCACCTTGAGTTTACCTGCTGACCCCAGTATTATGACGCGTCATTTTTCAGCCGACCTTTAACACGTTCCTTGCCTCCATGGGCCTCGGCTGACCCAGACAGGAGGCTGAATAATCCGTAAGGAGCAATTCGATGCGTCATTACGAAATCGTTTTTATGGTCCATCCTGACCAGAGCGAACAGGTTCCGGGTATGATCGAACGCTACACTGCTGCCATCACTGGTGCAGAAGGCACGATCCACCGTCTGGAAGACTGGGGCCGCCGTCAGCTGGCTTACCCGATCAACAAACTGCACAAAGCTCACTACGTTCTGATGAACGTTGAAGCGCCGCAGGAAGTGATCGATGAGCTGGAAACTACCTTCCGCTTCAACGATGCCGTTATCCGCAGCATGGTTATGCGTACTAAACACGCTGTTACCGAAGCATCTCCGATGGTTAAAGCGAAAGACGAGCGTCGTGAACGTCGCGATGATTTCGCTAACGAAACCGCAGATGATGCTGAAGCTGGGGATTCTGAAGAGTAATTTCTGATGACCAACCGTCTGGCGTTGTCCGGCACTGTGTGCAGGGCCCCCCTTCGAAAGGTCAGTCCATCAGGAATTCCTCATTGCCAGTTCGTGCTTGAGCATCGTTCTGTGCAGGAGGAAGCCGGGTTTCACCGGCAGGCGTGGTGCCAAATGCCCGTTATTATTAGCGGACACGAAAACCAGGCCATTACTCACAGTATAACGGTCGGTAGCGCAGTGACCGTTCAGGGGTTCATATCTTGCCACAAGGCAAAGAACGGCCTGAGCAAAATGGTTCTGCATGCCGAGCTGATTGAATTGATAGATTCTGGAGACTAGCCATATGGCACGTTATTTCCGTCGTCGCAAGTTCTGCCGTTTCACCGCGGAAGGCGTTCAAGAGATCGACTATAAAGATATCGCTACGCTGAAAAACTACATCACCGAAAGCGGTAAGATTGTCCCAAGCCGTATCACCGGTACCCGTGCAAAATACCAGCGTCAGCTGGCTCGCGCTATCAAACGCGCTCGCTACCTGTCCCTGCTGCCGTACACTGATCGTCATCAGTAATCGGTCACGGTCCATTAATACGACTTTGAGAGGATAAGGTAATGCAAGTTATTCTGCTTGATAAAGTAGCAAACCTGGGTAGCCTGGGTGATCAGGTTAACGTTAAAGCGGGCTATGCTCGTAACTTCCTGGTACCACAGGGTAAAGCTGTTCCTGCTACCAAGAAAAACGTTGAATTTTTCGAAGCGCGTCGCGCTGAGCTGGAAGCTAAACTGGCTGACGTTCTGTCCGCTGCTGAAGCTCGTGCTGAGAAAATCAACGCACTGGAAACCGTAACCATCGCGTCTAAAGCTGGCGACGAAGGTAAACTGTTCGGTTCCATCGGTACTCGCGACATCGCTGACGCTGTAACTGCAGCTGGCGTTGAAGTAGCTAAGAGCGAAGTTCGTCTGCCGAACGGCGTTCTGCGTACCACTGGCGAGCACGAAGTGAGCTTCCAGGTTCACAGCGAAGTGTTTGCTAAGCTGACTGTAAACGTAGTTGCAGAATAAGTTTTTATTCTGATGACCGCGTAAAAGCGCCGGCCCTGTGCCGGCGTTTTGCTTTTCTGTTCCCCCGCTTTTCTCTCTGGCTATTCTTTATCCTTTTCGGGATAATCACAAAAATAAAACATTATTTCAAAGTGGTGATGGAATGGAACCAACGCACCAACCTCTGTTTGCGCGTAAAAATGTTGTCTACCTGAGCGCGGCATTCTGCTGCCTGCTTTGGGGGAGCGCCTATCCGGCGATTAAAAGCGGATATGAGATCTTCCAGATTGCCACGGATGACATTCCCTCAAAGATTGTCTTTGCCGGATATCGCTTTCTGTTTGCGGGATTATTGCTGCTACTGCTGGCGGTAGCGCAGCGTAAACCGATTGGCCGGTTAAGCCCGCGTCAGTACGGCCAACTCACGCTGTTGGGGCTAACGCAAACCTCGCTGCAATACATCTTCTTCTACATTGGCCTGGCGTTCACGACGGGAGTGAAAGGGTCCATCATGAATGCGACCGGGACCTTCTTCAGCGTGCTGCTGGCCCATTTTATCTACCATAACGACAAACTGAGCTACAACAAAGCGCTGGGCTGTATTCTGGGCTTTACCGGTGTAATGGTGGTGAACTTTAGCAGCGGAATGGATTTTAGCTTCAGCCTGTTAGGCGACGGCTCAGTAGTGATGGCAGCCTTTATTCTCTCTGCTGCCACGCTATATGGAAAACGTATTTCTCAGACGGTGGACCCGACGGTAATGACAGGGTACCAGTTGGGCGGTGGCGGCCTGGCGTTGGTTATCGGCGGCTACGCTTTTGGCGGCACGCTAACCGTACACGGTGCGTCTTCGGTGGCGATTCTCGGCTACCTGACGTTACTCTCTTCGGTCGCTTTCGCCTTGTGGAGTATTCTGCTCAAGCATAATCGCGTGGGGATGATTGCGCCGTTTAACTTCCTGATCCCGGTTTCGGGTGCAGTGCTGTCGGCAATATTCCTCGGTGAAAACATTCTCGAATGGAAATATGCGGTAGCGCTGGTGCTGGTGTGTTCGGGGATCTGGTGGGTGAACAAGGTGAAACGTTGACGTTTCACCTTGATGCCTGATGGCGCTATCTCTTATCAGGCCTGGAATCGCGGGGTCACAGTGCTTAACGGACGCGAATAAAACTGCCGTTAGGCTGGCGGGTAAACAGGACCTGCTGGCCATTTCCGGTATCAATGGTTAATCCTGTCACTACGCCATTGGCATTCTGCCTGATCTGTATCATCTGACCGTCTTTCAGATTGCTCAGTGGTTTTCCGGCGCCTTCAACCTGTGCCATCGCATACACATCGGTTGGCGGGAGGTTATGGTCACGGAATACCTGCGCCAGCGTTTTACCTGAGTCTACGCGGTAGGAGCGCCACTGCTGGTCAATTCCGCTATCCTGTTGGAAAGGTTGTGTCTGCGGCTGAGATTGCTGGACCTGAGGCTGCGCATCAGGTTCGCCTTCCTGGATTGGCTCTGGCGCAACCGGAGCGACCTGGCCGGGATCATTTTGCGGCGGGACAAGCTGTGCCTGCAGCTGAGCCTCGGTCGGTGGCTGCGACTGTGACTGTAAATCCAGCTGGGCAGTACGCGTCACCACAGGGGTATCGCTGGTGTCACTGGAAGGGAGCAGGAAACCTATCACCAACACAATAGCAGCAATAATAATGCCGCGGCGGTGCATAGGCGGTAGCGGGTCCATAATGCGAAAATTGTCCGGTGCATGCCAGATTTTCGCCAGGGTTGGTTTTAATTCAAAGCGCCCGGGCATGGCTTTCCTCCTGCTCCGCGTCTCGTTCCTCGATCATAGAGTATAGATGGCTAACGCTATGATGTTCGTCATATTACCCGCTTTCGTGACGTCAACGCGGGATATTCCTATTGTTTATGTTTCCTCGCGATTTGTCATCTGTTCCCGAGACAAAGTTTTACCGGATGCGGCATGGCTGATATGCTGCCCGCTACTTTACATCCGATGAAAGGAAATATGATGGCTAACCCGACTTTTGACACTATCGAAGCGCAAGCAAGCTACGGCATTGGTTTGCAGGTAGGACAACAGCTGAGCGAATCCGGACTGGAAGGACTGTTGCCTGAAGCGCTGGTAGCGGGTATCGCTGACGCGCTGGAAGGTAAGCACCCGGCAGTGCCGGTTGATGTTGTGCATCGCGCACTGCGTGAAATCCACGAACGTGCTGATGCAGTTCGTCGCGAGCGTTTCCAGGCTATGGCGGCTGATGGCGTCAAATATCTGGAAGAAAACCGTGAGAAAGACGGTGTGAACAGCACTGAATCTGGTTTGCAGTTCCGTGTTCTGACCCAGGGTGAAGGTGCTATTCCGGCACGTACTGACCGCGTTCGCGTGCACTACACCGGTAAGCTGATCGACGGTACCGTGTTTGACAGCTCTGTCGCACGTGGCGAACCGGCTGAATTCCCGGTTAACGGCGTAATCCCAGGCTGGATTGAAGCGCTGACCCTGATGCCGGTAGGTTCCAAATGGGAACTGACTATTCCTCAGGAACTGGCTTACGGCGAGCGTGGCGCTGGCGCGTCCATTCCTCCGTTCAGCACGCTGGTGTTCGAAGTTGAGCTGCTTGAGATCCTGTAAGCAGTGACTTCTGTTCCCCCCGAGGCCGGGGGGAGCAAAAAAATAGCGTGAACAGCTATAGTTACGTCGTTGTCGATATTTTATCTTGCAAATGCCCCGTCAGCGTGTATTTTTGTGAGCTGATTCGCGCTATCAGAGTGATATGACACTCACTTTAAACATTAAATTAACATTATATCTAAATCTTAGTATTCATCCCGCCAATTCTTACCTAATATCGATGAGTCCTGATAACAGGATCGTCGTATCATAGACACACTAAAGGCCGTAGAGCCTGAACAACACAGACAGGTACAGGAAGAAAAAACATGGTAGATCAGGTAAAAGTCGACACCGCTGAAGAGGCGTCGTCTGAACAGTCGCTACGGCGCAATCTCACAAACCGTCATATTCAACTTATTGCTATTGGTGGCGCTATCGGTACTGGCCTGTTTATGGGCTCCGGTAAAACCATCAGTCTCGCCGGACCGTCGATCATCTTTGTGTATATGATCATCGGTTTTATGCTGTTTTTCGTGATGCGCGCAATGGGTGAATTGCTGCTCTCGAATCTGGAGTACAAATCGTTTAGTGATTTCGCCTCCGACCTGCTCGGGCCATGGGCCGGGTATTTTACCGGCTGGACCTACTGGTTCTGCTGGGTCGTTACCGGAATGGCAGACGTGGTCGCGATTACCGCGTATGCGCAATTCTGGTTCCCCGAACTGTCAGACTGGGTCGCCTCGCTGGCGGTGATTGTGCTGCTGCTGAGCCTCAACCTCGCCACCGTAAAAATGTTCGGTGAGATGGAGTTCTGGTTTGCGATGATCAAAATCGTTGCCATCATCGGCCTGATTGTCGTCGGTCTGGTGATGGTGCTGACGCACTTCCAGTCGCCAACCGGCGTTCAGGCATCGTTCACGCACTTGTGGAATGACGGTGGCTGGTTCCCGAAAGGTCTGAGTGGCTTCTTTGCCGGCTTCCAGATAGCCGTGTTTGCGTTTGTGGGTATTGAGCTGGTGGGTACGACCGCAGCGGAAACCAAGGATCCGGAGAAATCTCTGCCGCGCGCCATTAACTCGATTCCAATCCGTATCATCATGTTCTACGTGTTCGCGCTGATCGTGATTATGTCCGTTACGCCGTGGAGCTCGGTAGTGCCAACCAAGAGCCCATTCGTTGAACTGTTTGTGTTGGTTGGTCTGCCTGCTGCGGCGAGCCTGATCAACTTTGTGGTGCTGACTTCAGCTGCCTCTTCTGCAAACAGCGGCGTGTTCTCTACCAGCCGTATGCTGTTCGGTCTGGCGCAGGAAGGCGTTGCGCCTAAAGCGTTTGCCAAGCTGTCTAAACGCGCAGTTCCGGCGAAGGGTTTAACCTTCTCCTGTATCTGTCTGCTGGGCGGCGTGGTGATGCTGTACGTGAACCCGAGCGTGATTGGCGCCTTCACCATGATCACCACCGTATCGGCGATTCTGTTCATGTTCGTCTGGACCATCATTCTTTGCTCGTACCTGGTGTACCGCAAGCAACGTCCTCACCTGCATGAAAAATCAATCTACAAGATGCCGTTAGGCAAGCTGATGTGCTGGGTATGTATGGCGTTTTTCGTCTTCGTACTGGTACTGCTGACGCTGGAAGATGATACCCGTCAGGCGCTGATCGTCACGCCGTTGTGGTTCATCGCGCTGGGTCTGGGCTGGTTGTTTATCGGTAAGAAACGTATGGCAGGCGTGCGTTAATCGCTAAGACGTGAGATGTAGGCCGGATAAGGCGTTTACGCCGCATCCG
>NZ_SZWU01000006.1:35278-46790 GCF_005280935.1 Citrobacter sp. wls757
CGCCTTATCAGGCCTACGTTCGAGGTCGTTGTAGGCCCGGTAAGCGCTAGCGCTACCGGGCTTTTTTATTCACCTGCGAGGGCACGCGGGAACAACACATTGTTTTCCAGGCTGATGTGTTCCATCAGGTCGTCGATCATCTCGTTAATGCCGTTATACATGGCTTTCCAGGTAGTGCAGGCCTCTGGTGGCGGCGTGACGTTATGGGTGATGTGTTTGATCACTTCTACCAGTTCACCCGCATCGTCATGTTCGCTTTCCATCACGCTGATTGGCCCCATCGCCTGGCTACCCATGCCCTGTTTGATCATCGGGAACAGGATCTGTTCTTCTTTCATCATGTGGCTGGACAGCTCTTCATGCAGCATGGTCAGGTTTTTCGCCAGACCGCGCGGTACGTTCGGTTTGTCTGCGTGAACGCGTTCAACTTTAGTGGCCTGCAGGATCAGCTCCGGCAGCTGTTCGCGGTGTCTGTCGTGATAACGCACGATGATATGGTCGATGATTTCAGCCAGAGCCACGGTACGCCAGTCTTTCTCCAGCGGCTGTTCAGCCAGCTGCGCGAGCTGCGCCTCAATAACGTCTAAATCCAGCTCTTTACGCGCGGCAGCGCGTGCCAGCGTTTGCTTACCGCCGCAGCAGTAATCCATATCGTATTTACGAAACAGGGCCGAAGCGCGAGGAATAGAGAGCGCCAGTTCACCTAAAGGTTGATCGCGATAAGACATTGCCGTTACCTCATTCTCAATAATATAAGATGTATTTTAAATGCAACTTATGGCGAAGGATATAACCCTTTCGGGGTGGGGTGTTTTGTGATGAGCGTCACGAAAATTTCTTATCTCGTTAAGATGCTGAATCTTATTGGAAAGGAGAAGTACGGCGAAAAAAGCCGCACGACAGGATTAAATAAGCGCACGCCGCTGCCGATAGTTAGACCTCAGACAATACCTGCATAATAAAAGGCTACAGATGTTCAAACGAATCAAAGTGATAACCTTACTTATCACCGTGTTACTCGCGCTGGGCGCAATGCAGCTCATCTCCGCGGGCGTCTTTATTGGCGCACTCAATAACGATAAGCAGAACTTTAACGTGTCTCAACTTTCCAGCCAGAACGTGGCCGAGTTTACCGATGCGTGGATTAGCCTGAACCAGGCTCGCGTCACGCTCAACCGGGGCATGCTGCGTTTACAGGGAACGATGGCCAGCGAGATTAACGGCGGTCAATTGAAGGAGCTGGTGAACACGGCAAATCGCCTGTTGGCCGAATCGAAAGAGCATTACGATAAATACTACGCTCTGCCGGAAACGCCGGGGCTGGATGAGCATCTGGCCGATCGACTGGAAGAGCAGTACGGCATCTATTCTGCGACGCTGGCAAAAATGAACGCGCTGCTGGCTGAAGGAAAGCTGGAAGAGATGTTCAAGCAGAATGCCGAGCAAAAGCAAACGGCCATGCAGGAAGTTTATCGGCAATGGCGTAGCGCGCAAACGGCGCTGGCCGCTGCCGGAGTGCAGGACAATGAGAGTGATTACCAGAAGATAATCTGGCTGCTGTCCGCGGTGATGCTGATTGTCGTCACCGTGATTATCGCCAGTTGGCTGGCGATGCAGCGAGTGCTGCTCAAGCCGCTCCACGAGGTGATGGGACATATTCGCCACATTGCCGCAGGCGATTTGACGCACCCCATCAGCGCCGATGGCAGCAATGAAATGGCGCTGCTGGCAAGTAACGTCCGTGACATGCAGCAGGCGCTGGCGAATACGGTCAGCGTGGTGCGTGACGGGGCCGATACCATCTATACCGGTGCGGGTGAAATCGCCGCAGGCAGTAACGATCTCTCTTCACGTACCGAGCAGCAGGCCGCCTCTCTGGAAGAGACCGCAGCCAGCATGGAACAACTTACCGCAACCGTGAGACAGAACGCAGATAACGCGCGTCAGGCGACCAGTCTGGCAAAAAATGCTTCACAGACGGCGCAAAAAGGCGGAACCGTGGTTGATGGTGTGGTGCGTACGATGGATGAAATCGCCACCAGTTCCAGCAAAATCGCGCAAATTACCAATGTTATCGACGGCATTGCCTTCCAGACCAATATTCTGGCACTGAACGCGGCGGTGGAAGCGGCGCGTGCGGGCGAGCAGGGGCGCGGATTTGCCGTGGTCGCAGGCGAGGTTCGGACGCTGGCGCAGCGTAGCGCTCAGGCGGCGAAGGAGATCAAAGCGCTGATAGATGACTCAGGGAATCGGGTCAATGCCGGTACGGCGCTGGTGCATGAAGCGGGCGAAACGATGGCGGAAATAGTTAGCGCTGTGACCCGCGTGACCGACATCATGGGGGAGATTGCCTCAGCTTCTGATGAACAAAGTCGGGGTATCGATCAGGTAGGCCAGGCGGTTGCCGAAATGGATCGCGTCACGCAGCAAAACGCCTCGCTGGTAGAAGAATCCGCTTCCGCCGCTGCTGCGCTTGAAGAGCAGGCCGCGCGGTTGAACCAGACGGTAGCGGTGTTTAAGGTGTCGCGCCGGATGGCGGCGTAAACGCCTTATCCGGCCTACATGAGATCGTACAGTCCTTGTAGGCCGGATAAGCAGTGCCATCCGGCACATTATGATTGTGAAACCACCACGACGCTCGGTTTCTGCGGCTTGGCTCTGACGGCTATCACCACCCCAACCATCAGCAGCGCAATACCGCTAACCGTCAGCAGAGGTGGAAATTCCTGACGCAGAATAAAGGTGTACAACAAACCGGCCAGCGTTTCGAAGACAATCAGCGGGCCGAGGATCACCGTCGGTAATTTTTGGCTGGCGACGTTCCAGCACAGTGCGCCAACCCACGAACACAATACCGCAATGGCTATCATCAGACCGATAAACACGCCCGGACGCGGACCGAAGGGCAGAGCGAAGTCCGGTGTTTGCCCGTTCAGCCACAGGCAGGCGGCAATGTAACCGAGCAGAGAAACGGGCAACGTTACCAGAGCCTGGGCCGTCGCCCACATCATCGGGTGCTTATCCGGATTCTCGCGCAGCCAGCGGGCATTACGCAGCGCATACCATGCCCAACACACCACCGAGACAAGCGCCAGCGCGATGCCGGAACCATAACGCCAGCCACTAAAGTCTGGTAACCCCTGATTCAGCTCCGAGATATTCACGCACAGCAGTCCTATACCAATCAATACCAGCGCAGGCGACAGACGCCACCATGATAATTTGCCGTCACGCTGGCTGTAGAGCAGGTTAGCGAAGACCGGGATCACCACCGGCAATGTACCAATAATCATCGTGGAGACCGGTGCGCCGGTGCGCTGGATGGCGCTTGCCAGGCAAACGTAATAAATCAGATTCCCCATCATTGTTAGCGTCAGCGCAGTTACCCAGTCTTTCCGCACGAGTTGACGCAGGCGCGCACGTCCCAGCCAGGCAATCGGCAATGCGATCAGCCCCAGCGCCAGATAACGCCCCATCGACTGCAATACCGCCGGGTATTCCGGTACGATCAGCGGTCCAACAAAAATTAATCCCCACATCAGCCCGGCCAACAGGGCATACAACACACCGCTAATCATTTTGGACATCCACATCGTTTAACAATACGTCGAGTGTAGGCAGGAAAAATGCTGCCGTATTGTATGAGATTGCTGATCAACGCCGGACGACTTGTTTCTGATAACGTACCGGCGTAATGCCGTAGCGATGGGTAAACGCGCGGGTGAGATGCGACTGGTCGGTGAGGCCGGTTGCGGCGGCGACCTCTGCGGCGGGCATACCGTAAGTGAGAAAACCTTTGGCTCGCCACAGCCGGATCGCCATCAGCATCTGGTGCGGCGTGACGTGGAAATGAGACTTAAACTGGCGCTGAAAATGCCAGGGACTCAGCGATGCAACCCGCGCCAGCTCGTCGAGCGTGACCGGATGCATATAATTATCATGCAGATACTCGCGTGCCCGTTCAAAGCGATGCGCCCCCTCCGGCAATACCGGCGCATGGCGGGCCAGCGGCTGGAACGTGTCGATCAGATCGAGTAGGAGTCCTTTTTGTGCCAGCGGATCCTCCGTGTTCCACAGGCCGTGGATCAGCGAGCAGATCTGGCGCGAGCGCAGCGGATCGTGACGCGTTACGTCATGAAACCACCAGTGGCGGATCCCGGTGACCTCTTCCAGAAGGTCGGGTTCAAGGTAAATCATCCGATAGCGCCAGCCGTCGGCGGTTTCGGCTTCGCCGGTATGCAGCTCATCGGGATTCATGGTGACGACGGAATGGGCGGGGGCAACATACTGCGTGCCGCGATAACGAAAACGTTCGGCTCCGGCTTCTATCGCGCCAATGCCAAACGCTTCATGGGTGTGCGGCTCGAAAGCGTAACGCGAGATGTGTGCATGATACAGCTCAACGCCCGGCACCTGCGCCAGATGGCGAAAGCGGGCGCTGTCTTTCTCATCAATAAACTGCTCAGGTACACCTTGCACGTTTTCTCTCCCCACGCATCATCCTGTCATTATCAGAGAGGATGCGCGGGGATGCCACCACAATTAACTAATTTTTAACACTTACACGATGCCTTTGACGCTGTCAGACAACGAGGTGGTCGGGCGACCAATCAGTTTGCTCAGCGTATGGCTGTCGTCGAACAGACCACCTTTGGAGGCGCCAGTGTCTGAGTCAGCCAGCATGTCCGCCAGCCCGGCAGGCAGGCCTACACCTTTTAGCGCGGCGGCAAAATCTGCTTCGCTCAGGTTCTGATACACCACTTTTTTACCGCTCTGTTTTGCCAGCTCGGCAGCCAACTGGCTCAGGGCCCAGCCTGCGTCGCCCGCCAGTTCATAAGTTTTACCGGCGTGACCGTCTTCACTGATGACGCGCGCGGCGGCAGCGGCATAGTCGGCGCGGGTCGCTGAGGCGATTTTGCCTTCACCTGCAGCCCCGATAAACACGCCATGTTCCAGTGCAGCCGGTGCGCTGGCGAGATAGTTTTCGGTGTACCAGCCGTTACGCAGCAGCGCGTAGGCGATACCGGATTCAGCCAGCATCTTCTCGGTTGCCACATGCTCATCAGCCAGCCCCAGCGGGGAGGTGTCGGCGTGCAGCAGGCTGGTGTAGGCGATGAATTTCACGTGCGCGGCTTTCGCTGCGTTAATCACGTTACGATGCTGCGGGGCACGTTGTCCCACTTCGCTGGAGGAGATCAGCAGTAGCTTGTCGATACCCTGTAAGGCAGCCGTCAAGGCGGCTTCATCGCTGTAATCCGCCTGACGAACGGTAATGCCCTGCTGGCTAAGCGCCGTCGCTTTAGCGGGATTACGCACAATTGCCACGATCTGGCTGGCAGGAACGGTTTTCAGCAGAGATTCAATAACGTATTGGCCCAGTTGGCCGGTGGCGCCGGTAATCGCGATCATGGGTGACTCCTTGGTATTGGTCTTGTGTTTAATCACGCTAACACCTAAACTAACTTTTAGTAAGTACGTACAAAAAGGTTAGTATGAAAATGACAGCTTCGACGCTCTCTCAGCAGTTACGCGATGGCAACTTGTTTGCCGAACAGTGTCCCTCCCGTGAGGTGTTAAAACACGTCACCAGCCGCTGGGGCGTGTTGATTCTGGTGGCGCTGCGCGACGGTACGCACCGTTTCAGCGATTTGCGCCGTAAGATGGGCGGGGTCAGTGAAAAGATGCTGGCGCAATCCTTGCAAGCGTTAGAGCATGACGGGTTTATCAATCGGGTGTCGTATCCGGTGGTGCCGCCGCACGTGGAGTATAGCCTGACGCCGTTGGGTGAGCAGGTGAGCGATAAAGTCGCCGCGCTGGCGGACTGGATAGAACTGAATTTGCCGCAGGTTTTAGCGCAGCGGGACGAACGGGCTGCGTAGTTTTGTAGGCCGGATAAGACGCTATTGCGCCGCATCCGGCACGAAAATTACTTACTTAAATCCAGCTGATAAATAGCGAAACCGATGTCATCGGTCGCGACTTTCTTCAGCGGATACTGGCCTTGCTCTTTAATAAATGCCGCGGCTTTATCAGACGGTGATGTTTCAAAGCGAATATCCAGTGGTGTGTCGCTATGAATTGGCGCCAGACGCCAGTTGTTATCTGCCGCCGGGTGAATTTCACCGGCACGCTTCGTCTCAGCACCAATCCACGCGGCCAGCACCGAGCGGTTTTCATCCGGAGAGGCAAACGCGATGTGGCTGTCACCGGTTCCGGCAAACTTACCGCCGTAGGCGCGGTAGTTGTTGGTCGCGACGAGGAAGGTGGCATTCGGATCGATTGGTTTGCCGTTAAAGGTCAGGTTTTTAATACGTTCCGCTTTCGGGTTAATGGTCTGACATTCACCGTCGTAGCGAGCAGGTTGTGAAACATCAATCTGATAATTCACGCCGTCAATCACGTCGAAATTATAGGTACGGAAGCCATCCCAGTTAATCAACGACTGTGGTTTGCTGCTGTGGATATCAATCTGATTGAACTGCCCGGCAGAACATTCCAGCCACTCTTTCACCTCTTTACCGCTGGCTTTCACCACCACCAGAGTGTTGGGATAGAGATACAAATCAGCGGCGTTACGGAAGGTTAACTGACCTTTTTCGACTTCTACGAAGCTTGCCGGATCGTTCTTGCGTCCACCGACCTTAAACGGCGCGGCGGCGGAAAGTACCGGTAGTTTTGCCAGATCCGGATCGCCCT
The DNA here is from genome assembly GCF_005280935.1 of Citrobacter sp. wls757. Classification (NCBI taxonomy): domain Bacteria; kingdom Pseudomonadati; phylum Pseudomonadota; class Gammaproteobacteria; order Enterobacterales; family Enterobacteriaceae; genus Citrobacter; species Citrobacter sp. wls757. Next base: position 41,975 of record NZ_SZWU01000006.1, read on the forward strand.
GAATAAAGTGTTCTACATAGGCTTTCTGCGCGTTGTTCACTACCTGTACGGTCGGGTCATCCTGTACCAGCGCCAGATAGCTGTACATGTTGTCGGCGGATTTACCGATCGGTTTGCTGACAAACTCACGCGTGGCGTCGTGATCGGCTTTCAGGATCTCAACGATTTTTTTGTCTTCTGCTGCCAGTGATTTTTTGGCTGCGGCGTCATAGATCGGACGCGCCTCGGCTTTCGCCTGAGTGACCTGCCATTTACCGCTGTCGTTATTCAGCACTAAATCCACCACGCCCAGGTGATCGCCCCACATACCCGGCATCACCGCAGGAACCCCATTCAGCGTACCTTTTGTGATATCTGCGCCTTTTATATTGGCAAAGTCTTTACCTGGGAAGACGGCGTGAGCGTGACCAAACATAATGGCATCCACGCCCGGTACTTCGCTGAGGTAATAAACGGAGTTTTCCGCCATCGTTTGATATGGGTCGGCAGAAAGCCCGGAGTGAGCAACCACCACCACGACATCGGCGCCTTTTTCTCTCATTTCCGGAACGTATTTGCGTGCAGTTTCCGTAATGTCGTTCACCGTGACTTTGCCGCTGAGGTTGGCTTTATCCCAGGTCATAATCTGCGGTGGCACAAAGCCGATATAGCCAATCTTCAGCGTCTGCTTGTTCCCTTCCTTGTCGACCACCTCAGTGTCTTTGATCAAGTAAGGCGTAAACAGCGGCTTTTTGGTCTTCACGTCGATGATATTGGCGTTAACGTAAGGGAACTTCGCTCCGGCCAGCGCGTTGTGCAGATACTCCAGACCGTAGTTGAATTCATGGTTGCCGAGGTTACCCACCGCGTAATCCAGGGTATTCAGCGCCTTATATACCGGGTGAGTTTCGCCCGCTTTCAGCCCCTTGGCCGCCATGTAATCCCCGAGCGGGCTGCCCTGAATCAGATCGCCATTATCAACCAGCACGCTGTTTTTGACTTCACCACGCGCAGCGTTGATCAGACTTGCCGTACGTACCAGACCGAATTTTTCAGTCGGTGTATCTTTGTAATAATCGAAATCCATCATATTGCTATGCAAATCAGTGGTTTCCATTATACGCAGATCGACGGTCGCGGCATTGACGCTGGCTGCAATCAGCGTTGCCAGAAGCGTTGCACTAAACTTAATCATCAGGGGCATCCTTTTAAGATCTAAGCCACAAAAGAAAATGTATATAAATCTTCTTGCTTACAGAACTGTGAATCATGACATGAATATAGCGTTTAAAACCGCAGACGCTATCACAGTTGGCGGATCCCCTGACGATCGGGTATAAGTAAAACAACGAGTTAACACCACTGACAGAAACGAGGTGGAGAATGCTAGAACATGTATGCCAGCTTGCACGGAACGCGGGCGATGCCATTATGCAGGTCTACGATGGAATCAAACCGATGGAGATTACCAGCAAGCAGGATGATTCTCCGGTCACGGCGGCAGATATCGCCGCACATACGGTGATCCTCGAAGGATTACTGGCGCTGACGCCGGATATTCCGGTTCTGTCTGAAGAGGCGCCTCCTGGCTGGGATGTTCGCCAGCATTGGCAGCGCTACTGGCTGGTGGACCCGCTGGACGGGACCAAAGAGTTCATTAAGCGTAACGGTGAATTTACCGTCAATATTGCGCTGATCGAGAAAGGAAAGCCGGTTCTGGGCGTGGTTTACGCGCCGGTAATGAAAGTGATGTACAGCGCAGCAGAAGGTAAAGCGTGGAAAGAAGAGTGCGGCGTACGCAAACAAATTCAGGTTCGTGACGCGCGTCCGCCGCTGGTGGTCATTAGCCGCTCGCATGCCGACAATGAGTTAAAAGAGTATCTGCAACAGTTGGGCGAGCACCAGACCACCTCGATTGGTTCATCGCTGAAGTTCTGCCTGGTGGCGGAAGGGCACGCACAGCTGTATCCGCGTTTTGGGCCAACCAACGTGTGGGACACCGCCGCTGGCCATGCCGTTGCCGCCGCAGCCGGAGCGCACGTTCACGACTGGCAGGGGAAACCTCTGGATTACACCCCACGTGAATCGTTCCTCAACCCCGGCTTCCGCGTCTCTATTTACTGAGTAATTTGTGCAGCAGGGCAATTACCTGCTGCACCTCTTCCTGCGTTAATGCACCATCTTTTGCCCACTGCACGCGTCCGTCCTTGTCGAGTACGACGATAGCGGAGCTCTCTTCATCCAGCTGCCAGGCTTTACGCGCAATGCCATTGCTGTCGACAATAAATTGCGACCACGGGTAGAGCTTCTTATTGCTCTCCAGACTGCTGCGCACAAACATACCGGAGCCGGGAATGGCGTCATCCGTGTTGACGATAGTGGTGGTCTGGTATTTGTCGTGCGGCAGGTTGGCGGCTTTGATTGCCTCGATCAGCGTCGCATTTTTCTCTTTGGCGGAGGTGCGTCCGGCAATGTGTTGCACAATTCGCACTTTGCCTGGCAACTGCGCGCTATTCCAGCTTTTGTAGCTAAACTTATCGTTATCGAGAATCAGTTCGCCGCGATCGGCGATCCCCACCGGCGGTACGCGCTGGTCAATCTCAAACTTATGTGCGGAGGCAATCATCGGCAGTAGCAGGCACGACAGCGCCAGCAGTTTTCGTAAGGTCATAGGTTTTCCTTCTTTCTTTTATTTTGCAGGTGATCCGACCACTTGGGTCTGGAATTTAATCATATGTGCGAATGATGCTTTTTCCCGCAAGCGCGATGCCAGTTTGCGGACGGGCGCACAAATCCTGCGAAAAATGAAGGCTTATACTGAAGTCAGCGAAGCGTTGAAAAGATAATTCTGAATAATTGTAACTTGAAGGTAAATAAACTTATACACGCTGGAAACATCAACGAGATAGTCTATAGTCATAGGGCATTAAAATTTGCGCCTGAGGATTGTCGGACCGATTGTGGTACCGCAAAGGCGTAATGCTCAGCAGGAGACAACAATGAAAATTTTCCAACGATACAACCCGCTGCAGGTGGCGAAGTACGTGAAGATCCTGTTTCGTGGACGGTTATATATCAAGGATGTAGGCGCTTTTGAATTTGATAAGGGTAAGATTCTTATCCCAAAAGTGAAGGACAAACTGCATTTTTCCGTGATGTCCGAAGTTAACCGTCAGGTCTTGCGTCTGCAAACTGAGATGGCTTGATCAAAGTGCTATGCAGTAGTTAAAAAAACGGCTCCTGATGGGAGCCGTTGATGTTTCTGTAAGGCGTTAAGATGCCTTTGCCTCTTCTTTTGCATCTGGCAGTTTTGGTACCAGAACGGTAGGTTTACTGTCCAGACGCGTCACCAGCAGCTGATCGATCTTGTAGTTATCGATATCCACCACTTCAAATTTGTAACCTGAATACTTCACCGAGTCGGTGCGTTTCGGGATTTTACGCAGCATGAACATCATAAAGCCGCCGATGGTTTCATAGTTGCCGGACTGCGGGAACTCGTCGATATCCAGCACGCGCATTACGTCATCAATCGGTGTACCGCCGTCGACTAACCATGAGTTTTCATCACGTGCCACAATCTGCTCTTCCAGACCCTGACCTACCAGATCGCCCATCAGCGTCGTCATAACGTCGTTGAGGGTGATAATCCCCACCACCAGCGCGTACTCGTTCATGATGACGGCAAAGTCTTCGCCTGCGGTTTTGAAGCTTTCCAGCGCTTCAGAGAGCGTCAGCGTGTCCGGGACGATCAGCGTATTGCGGATCTGTACGCCGCTGTTCAGCGCCATGCTTTGGTTTGCCAGTACGCGGTTGAGGAGATCCTTTGAATCAACATAACCAATGATGTGGTCGATATCTTCGTTACACACCAGGAATTTGGAGTGCGGATGTTCCGCCACCTTGTTCTTCAGGCTTTGCTCATCTTCATGGAGATCGAACCAGATAATATTCTCGCGCGAGGTCATTGAAGACGGGACGGTACGGGATTCCAGTTCGAACACATTTTCAATCAGCTCATGCTCCTGCTTGCGCAGAACACCCGCCAGCGCACCCGCTTCGACCACGGCGTAAATGTCGTCCGAGGTGATGTCGTCTTTACGCACCATTGGGATCTTAAACAGACGGAAAATGTTGTTTGCCAGACCGTTAAAGAACCACACCAGCGGGCGGAAGACCAGCAGGCAGAAGCGCATCGGGTTGATGATACGCAAAGCCACAGCTTCTGGCGCAATCATACCGATGCGTTTCGGGGTTAAATCCGCGAACAGGATGAACAGGCCAGTAACCAGCGAGAACGACAGAATAAAGCTTAACTGTTCGGACAGCTCTGGAGTGAAGTACTTCGAGAAAAGGCTGTAAAACGCCGGGGAGAATGCTGCATCACCGACGATACCGCCGAGAATGGCGACCGCGTTAAGGCCAATTTGCACGACGGTAAAAAACATGCCGGGGTTTTCCTGCATCTTCAAAACACGTTGTGCGTTTACGTTGCCTTCATCGGCAAGCAGTTTAAGTTTTATTTTGCGTGATGCAGCAAGCGAGATCTCAGATATCGAGAAAAACGCACTCACGGCGATCAGGCAGAGAATGACTAAAATACTGTTTAACATATCTTATCCGACCGTTCGGGTCAGATCCTCGGAAGGGAGAAGTTGATACTCGTCGTCTTTCAAGCTGCAGGTGCGTTAGCTGCACTCATTCACCCCAGTCACATAGTTCTCTATGCTCCTGGGGATTCACGAGTTTGCCGCCTGCCTGCAACTCGAAATCCTTAGAGTATAAATCCAATGGAATATTCATTGAAAACCGGCTCGTGGAAGTGAGCCGGTAAATT
>NZ_SZWU01000006.1:46823-104741 GCF_005280935.1 Citrobacter sp. wls757
AAGCTAGTATAGCGTAAGGTACTGTAAAGTCGCCAGAGGGGGAAATTATCCTTGTGGGGGCAGGCAAACACCAATACCACCAATGCCACAATATCCGTAAGGATTTTTGTGCAGATACTGCTGGTGATCGTCCTCGGCATAATAGAACGGGGTTGCCGTAGTGATTTCCGTGGTAATGGTGCGCTCGTCGCCTGCGGCGGTCATTGCTGCCTGAAAACGTTCAAGGCTGGCCTGTGCGGCGGCGGTTTGTTCCGGCGTTAACGGGTAAATGGCGGAGCGATACTGCGTGCCCTGGTCGTTCCCCTGACGCATGCCTTGAGCCGGGTCGTGATTTTCCCAGAACACCTGCAGCAGTTGTTCGTAGCTGATAACATGCGGGTCATAGACGATGCGTACCGCTTCGGCATGCCCGGTATCGCCAGAACACACTTCACGATAGGTTGGGTTTGGGGTGTAGCCGCCGGTGTACCCGGCCGCCGTGCTGTAGACCCCTGGCAATGACCAAAATAAACGCTCAACGCCCCAGAAACATCCCATGGCGAAATAAGCTATCTCCATACCGTCGGGCACGTTGGTCATCGAATGTTGGTTAACCGCATGCAGCGTTGCCACTGGCATCGGGGTGTTGCGTCCAGGTAGCGCATCTGCTTGAGTAACAAGATGCTTTCTATCAAATAAACTCATGGCCGTTCTCCCGAAATCAGTCATTTGGGTTAAGGTTGTAACGAGACGCGTCTTTGCCCACAATAAACGGCGTGAATACGTCTAGAGTTAAACATAAGAAATATTTGGGTTGTCGTCTGTTTTTCAACTCTTATTGTTGATTTTTTGTTAAGCCGAGGAACGGCATAGTATTTTTTTCCAGGGGTGGGAAAAAAGGATATTCAGGAGAAAATGTGCCATATATCCGTCAGTTATGTTGGGTGGGATTACTGTGCTTAAGTGGCTCCGCCGCCGCCGCGAATGTTCGCTTACAGGTCGAAGGATTATCAGGACCGCTGGAGAAAAACGTCCGTGCGCAACTGTCCACGATTCAAAGTGATGAAGTCACTCCAGACCGACGCTTTCGTGCGCGCGTTGATGATGCCATCCGCGAAGGGCTAAAAGCGCTGGGCTACTTTGAGCCGACCATTGATTTTGAACTGCGTCCACCGCCGGCAAAAGGCCGCCAGGTGCTGATTGCCAAAGTGACCCCCGGCGAGCCGGTGCTGATTGGTGGCACTGAGGTGATTTTGCGCGGTGGCGCGCGTACGGATAAAGATTATCTGGATCTGCTGAAAACACGCCCGGCAATCGGTACCGTGCTGAATCAGGGGGACTATGACAACTTCAAAAAGTCACTCACCAGCGTGGCGCTGCGCAAAGGCTACTTCGATAGTGAATTTAATAAAAGCCAGCTCGGGATAGCGCTTGAGCGGCGCCAGGCGTTCTGGGATATCGATTACAACAGCGGCGAACGCTATCGCTTTGGGCATGTCACTTTTGAAGGCTCGCAAATTCGCGATGAGTATCTGCAAAATCTGGTGCCCTTTAAAGAAGGTGAAGAGTACGAGTCGAAAGATCTGGGCGAACTGAACCGTCGTCTGTCGGCGACCGGATGGTTTAATTCCGTGGTCGTCGCACCGGAGTTTGATAAAGCCCGCAAAACCAAGGTGCTACCCCTGAAAGGCGTGGTCTCACCGCGAACCGAAAACACCATCGAAACCGGGGTCGGTTATTCAACTGACGTCGGGCCACGGGTGAAGACCTCGTGGAAAAAGCCGTGGATGAACTCCTACGGTCACAGCCTGACGACCAGCGCCAGTATCTCGGCGCCAGAGCAGGTGCTTGATTTCAGCTATAAAATGCCGCTGTTAAAGAACCCGCTGGAGCAGTATTACCTGGTACAGGGCGGCTTTAAGCGTACCGATTTAAACGACACCGAGCAGGATTCCACAACGCTTGCGGTTTCCCGTTACTGGGACCTCTCCAGCGGCTGGCAGCGCGCGATTAACCTGCGCTGGAGCCTCGACCACTTTACCCAGGGTAACGTCACCAACACCACTATGCTGCTCTATCCGGGCGTGATGATCAGCCGGACGCGTTCACGCGGCGGCCTGATGCCTGTCTGGGGCGACTCTCAGCGTTACTCTATTGATTACTCGAACACCGCCTGGGGTTCAGATGTTGATTTCTCCGTTTTCCAGGCGCAAAACGTCTGGATCCGCACGCTGTACGACAGGCATCGTTTTGTGATGCGCGGTAATCTCGGCTGGATTGAAACCGGCGACTTCGACAAAGTGCCGCCGGACCTGCGTTTCTTTGCCGGGGGCGATCGCAGTATTCGCGGCTATAAATACAAATCTATTTCGCCGGAAGGCAGCGACGGCAAGCTGAAAGGGGCCTCCAAGCTGGCAACCGGCTCGCTGGAATACCAGTACAACGTGACCGGTAAATGGTGGGGGGCGATGTTTGTCGATAGCGGTGAAGCGGTCAGCGACATTCGCCGAAGCGATTTCAAAACCGGTGCCGGGGTCGGCGTACGCTGGCAATCGCCGGTTGGACCTATCAAGCTCGACTTTGCCGTCCCGGTCGGCGACAAAGATGAACATGGTTTACAGTTTTACATCGGTCTGGGGCCTGAATTATGAGTTTATGGAAGAAGATAAGCCTCGGCGTGCTGGTTTTTATCCTGCTGTTGTTAGGCACGGTGGCGTTCCTCGTCGGTACCACCTCGGGCCTGCATCTGATCTTCAAAGCCGCTAATCGTTGGGTTCCGGGTCTGGAAATTGGTCAGGTCACCGGCGGCTGGCGGGATCTATCACTGAAAAATATTCGCTACGACCAGCCTGGCGTGGCGGTGAATGCTGGTGAAGTGCATTTGGCCGTGGGGCTTAACTGTCTGTGGGACAGCAGCCTGTGCGTCAACGATCTGGCGCTGAAAAACATCAACGTGGCGATCGACAGCAAAAAGATGCCGCCATCCGCGCCGGTTGAGGAAGAAGAGAGCGGTCCGCTTAATCTTTCCACGCCTTACCCCATCACGCTTTCGCGCGTGGCGCTGAACAACATCAATATCAAAATCGATGACACCACGGTTTCAGTGCTGGATTTTACCTCTGGCCTGAACTGGCAGGAAAAAACGCTGACGTTGAAGCCAACGTCATTACAGGGGCTGCTGATTGCTCTGCCTAAAGTGGCGGAAGTGGCACAGGAAGAGGTTGTCGAACCGAAGATTCAAAACCCGCAGCCGGATGAAAAGCCGCTGGGGGAAACGCTAAAAGATCTGTTCTCAAAACCGGTGCTGCCGGAAATGACCGATGTCCATCTGCCGCTCAATCTCAATATTGAAGAGTTTCGCGGCGAGCAGCTGCGTGTGACCGGGGATACGGATTTAACAGTACATAGTATGCTGCTGAAAGTGAGCAGCATTGACGGCAACATGAAGCTCGACGCGCTGGATATCGACTCGAATCAGGGAACGGTAAAAGCCAGCGGCACGGCGCAACTGACCGACACGTGGCCGGTTGATATTACGTTAAACAGCACGCTAAACATCGACCCGTTAAAAGGCGAAAAGGTGAAGCTGAAGGTCGGCGGTGCGCTGCGCGAACAGCTGGAAGTCGGCGTCAATCTGTCTGGTCCGGTAGATATGGACCTGCGTGCACAGACGCGCCTGGCAGAAGCCGGATTGCCGCTCAACATTGAGGTGGTAAGTAAGCAGGTTTATTGGCCGTTTACCGGTGAGAAACAGTTCCAGGCCGATGACATCAAGCTCAAACTGACCGGCAAGATGACCGACTATACGCTGTCGATGCGTACCGCCGTGAAAGGTCAGGATATTCCTCCGGCTACTATCACGCTGGACGCCAAAGGCAACGAGCAGCAGATTAATCTCGACAAACTCAGCGTTGCGGCGCTGGAAGGGAAAACCGAGCTGAAAGCGCTGGTGGACTGGCAGCAGGCGATCAGCTGGCGCGGGGAGCTAACGCTGGATGGTATCAATACCGCGAAAGCGATCCCGGACTGGCCGTCAAAACTGAATGGCCTGGTGAAAACGCGCGGCAGTCTGTACGGCGGAAGCTGGCAGATGGAGGTTCCGGAGCTGAAGCTGACCGGCAACGTGAAGCAGAACAAGGTCAATGTGAACGGTTCGCTGAAGGGGAACAGCTACCTGCAGTGGACGATTCCGGGCCTTCATCTGGAGCTGGGACGCAACAGTGCGGACGTAAAAGGCGAACTGGGGGTTAAAGACCTCAACCTCGACGCGACGATTGATGCCCCAAGCCTGGATAACGCGCTGCCGGGGCTGGGCGGTACGGCGAAAGGGCTGGTAAAAGTTCGCGGTACGGTTGAAGCGCCGCAGTTGCTGGCGGATATTACCGCCCGTGGTCTGCGCTGGCAGGAACTTTCCGTTGCTCAGGTGCGCGTCGAAGGCGATGTGAAATCGGCCGAGCAAATCGCCGGTAATCTCAACGTTCGCGTAGAGCGGATTGTACAACCTGACGTGAATATTGGTCTGGTGACGCTCAACGCCAAAGGCAGTGAAAAGCAGCATGAACTGCAGTTACGCATTCAGGGTGAGCCGGTTTCAGGGCAACTGGATCTTGCCGGGAGCTTTGATCGCAAAGAACAGCGCTGGAAAGGGGAGTTAAGCAATACCCGCTTCCAGACGCCGGTCGGTCCGTGGTCGCTCAACCGGGCTATCGCGCTGGATTATCGTAATCAAGAACAGAAAATTAGTATCGGGCCGCACTGCTGGAACAACCCGAATGCGGAGCTGTGCGTACCACAAACCATTGATGCCGGTGCAGAAGGTCGCGCGGTGGTGAATCTTAACCGCTTCGACCTGGCGATGCTAAAACCGTTTATGCCGGAGACAACCCAGGCCAGCGGTGTGTTCACTGGCAAAGCTGATGTGAGCTGGGATACCACCAAAGAGGGGCTGCCACAGGGGCAGGTCACCCTGAGCGGACGTAACGTGAAGGTCACGCAAAGCGTGAATGATGCCCCGCTCCCCGTGGCGTTTGAAACGCTGAATCTGACCGCCGACCTGCACAATAACCGTGCCGAGTTGGGCTGGCTAATTCGTCTGACCAACAACGGGCAGTTTGACGGACAGGTGCAGGTAACGGACCCGCAAGGGCGTCGTAATCTGGGCGGTAACGTCAATATTCGCAACTTCAATCTGGCGATGGTGAACCCCATCTTCTCGCGCGGTGAAAAAGCGGCAGGGATGATCAACGCCAACCTGCGGCTGGGCGGCGATGTGCAAAGCCCGCAGTTGCTCGGACAGCTGCAACTGAGTGGTCTGGATATTGACGGTAACTTCATGCCGTTTGACATGCAGCCAAGCCAGTTAGCCGTTAACTTCAATGGAACACGCTCAACGCTGGCGGGCGTGGTGCGTACGCAGCAGGGAGAAATTAACCTGAGCGGCGATGCCGACTGGAGTCAGATAGACAACTGGCGGGCGCGTGTTGCGGCTAAAGGCAGCAGGGTGCGTATTACCGTACCGCCGATGGTCCGCCTCGACGTATCGCCGGACGTGGTCTTTGAAGCCACGCCGAGCCTGTTTACTCTCGATGGTAACGTGGATGTGCCGTGGGCGCGTATCGTGGTACATGACCTGCCGGAAAGCGCGGTTGGGGTTTCCAGCGATATGGTTATGCTTAACAACAACCTGCAGCCCGAGAAACCGCAGACCGCCGGTATTCCGATCAACAGCAACCTGAATATCCACGTCGGTAACAACGTGCGTCTTGACGCCTTTGGTCTGAAAGCGCGTCTGACGGGCGATCTGAAAGTGGTGCAGGATAAGCAAGGTCTGGGACTTAACGGGCAAATTAATATCCCGAGCGGTCGCTTCCACGCCTATGGTCAGGATCTGATTGTGCGTAAGGGCGAGCTGTTGTTCTCCGGTCCGCCGGATCAGCCGTTGCTCAACATCGAAGCGATTCGTAACCCAGATGCCACCGAAGACGACGTGATCGCTGGCGTTCGCGTCACCGGTACCGCCGATGAACCGAAGGCGGAGATCTTCTCCGACCCGGCAATGTCGCAGCAAATGGCGCTTTCCTACCTGCTACGTGGACAAGGGCTGGATAGCGAACAGAGCGATAGCGCAGCGATGACTTCAATGCTTATTGGTCTGGGGGTTGCACAAAGTGGTCAGGTTGTGGGTAAAATCGGGGAGACATTTGGCGTAAGCAATCTGGCACTGGACACGCAAGGGGTGGGCGACTCATCTCAGGTGGTTGTCAGCGGATACGTACTGCCAGGTCTGCAGGTGAAATATGGTGTGGGTATATTTGACTCCTTAGCGACACTCACGCTACGTTATCGTCTGATGCCTAAGCTATATCTGGAAGCAGTGTCTGGCGTAGATCAGGCACTTGATTTGCTCTATCAGTTCGAGTTTTAGCAATGCGAATATTTGTCTACGGCAGTTTACGAACCAAACAAGGCAACAGCCACTGGATGACCAATGCCCTGTTGCTGGGAAATTTCAGTATCGATAACTACCAGTTGTACAGCCTGGGCCACTATCCAGGCGCGGTTCCGGGAAATGGAACAGTACACGGGGAAGTTTATCGTATTGATAACGCCACGCTGGCAGAGCTTGACGCTCTGCGTACCCGCGGCGGTGAATACGCACGCCAGTTAATTCAAACGCCGTACGGAAGTGCATGGATGTACGTGTACCAACGTCCGGTTGATGGCTTAACGCTGATTGAAAGCGGTAACTGGTTAGACAGAGACCAGTACTGATATATCGCCTACCAGAATAAACAACGCCGCCTTCGGGTGGCGTTGTTTATTAAAGGCTTAAAACTCCACGCGCGCGCCGAGGTTATAGCGGCGTCCTTCCACCTGCGCGGATTCATTCCATGCAGTCGTCAGTTTCGGATCTTCATCCAGCACGTTGTAGATCCCTGCCATCAGCTGCGTGTGCTTATTGAGCTTATAACGTACGCCTACGTCGACCATCGTGTAGTCATCGTACTTATAGTTATTGCCGCTGTTGCGGTTACTGCTGCGGTAATTCACCGTACTCCATACGTCCAGACTCTGCGTTGCCGCCCAGTTCAGCGACAGGTTCGCCATATGGCGCGGATAATCGTTGAGCGCGTAGCCTTTGTTTACGCCGCTTTTCTGTTCGCTATGGTTCCAGGTGTAGTTAGCGTTGGCTTTTACATCGGCGCTAATCTGCCAGTCGGCATTCAGTTCTATGCCGTACACGTCCGCCTTGCTGACGTTGAAGTATTTACTGACGGAGTCCGCCTTGTAGCCATTCACGGAGCACTGATTCGTCGATGTAGTTTCGCAAATGGTTTGTTCAGCAATTTTGTCTTTGAACTGCGTATAGAAGACGGTGCTATCCAGTGACAGCGCATTCCCCGTCCAGTAGAGGCCCAGCTCAGAGTTAACGCTTTGTTCTGGTTTCAGATCGTCGTTACCGACGGTCAGGAAGGGATAAGGTACGGTCGAGCCGTATGGGGTGACAAAGTCGCTGGATGTCGCACGCAGCTCAGGTTTTTTATAACCTGCGGAAACGCCGCCCTTCAGCGCCCAGTCATTGCTGAAGGCCCAGTTACCGTACATTTTCGGCGTAATATGTGTGCCAAAGTTATCATCCTGGTCCATACGCGCTGATGTGGTCAGGATGAAGTCGTCAATGCTCCAGCCGTCTTCAGCAAACAATGCCCAACCGTTACGGCTGATTTTTGTCACTGGCTCAGATCCGGGCAGCGTTTTGTTGGCCACATCAAAGCGGTCATTCAGCTCTTCGCGGGTGAAATTCGCCCCAACGGTCAGTTTATGGTTGTCGAGCGTGAAGGTGGTTTGCGAATTAGCGACGTAGTTCTCCATCTGTACATACTGCGGCGACTGGCCGTCATAAACGTACTTCGAACGGCCTTTTTCATAGTTTATGTAGTTGGTCGTTGCAATGGTGTCGTCGGCATACCAGCCGGTATGCGTTAAGGTGGCGGCGTTACGATCGAACAGCCATGACCACGGCGCGCCGCGCTTCTGGGTACGGTTTTTCTCCTGCTCACCGGTGACCACATTGAGGTCGAACAGGTTATTTTCGCTAGCGGCCAGGCCCAGCGTCATATCAACGGATTTACGGTTGTGTTTGCCGAAATAGTTATTGCGATCGTCATCGCGACGGTCGAGCCAGTCGGCCGCTACGCTAAGGCCGAGAACATCGGGCACAATCGGCCCCATGGTAAACAGATTCATCTGGCTGGTATTACCCAAATACTGGTGTTCCTGAAGCCAGGTATTGGCGGCAATTGCCGTCGTCCACTCTTTTGCGCCATACGGTTTTTTGGTAATCACGTTGACCACACCGCCGATGGCATCTGAGCCGTACAGCGAGGACATGGGCCCGCGGATAACTTCGATACGCTCAATGGCCTCCATCGGCGGTAAGAAGTTGGCTTCAGTACCGATGTCATGTCCGTAAGGGCGAGATTCACCGGTATTTTGTTTGACGCTGTTGACCATAAACGCGGTATAGGACGGGTCCATGCCGCGAATCATAATACTGCCAGCGTTCATACCGCTGCTGTTGGTGACCGAGACGCCAGGAAGGTTTTTAATCGCTTCACCAATGCTACGGTCCGGCTGAATATCCAGCGTTTTACGATCGATAACGGAAATGGTGGCCGGCGCTTCGCGCTTTTGCTGCGAGAACCCGGATGCGGTGATCACCATTTCATCTTCGCTATTGCGTGAGGTTTCGGTGAGTTCTTCTGCCTGAGTGGGGAAAATAACACCGCCTGAGAATGCAACGATCCCTGTCAGCGTAATAAGTTGACGCGTTTTCATAATATAGACACCTGAAAAGTAAAAAATAAAAGCATCACCTTGCAGCCCAGAAAAGCTGCAAGGTGTCAGAAGCGTTTTTAATTATTAATATTTGGAGAGGTCGATTTGCAGCACGTAGTCGGGCTTCACACCGGTCATTTTTTCCGGCTGTTTGATGCTGACATACAGGGTGTTGGCATCAGACGAGAGCGCCAGGCTGTTAGGTAACGCATTGGTTTCAATGCTTTGTTTTACCTGATAAGTCTTGCTGTCCACAATGCTGATGCGCTTTGCATTACGGTGGGTGATATACACTTCCTGGCGCTTTTCGTTATATATCACTGCCAGCGAGTTGATAACCTTAATGGGGGCAATAACCTTACCGGTATTAATATCAACAACCAGTACATCCGCTAAATCAGGATCGGTCAGGAATGCGCGATTATTTTTTGCATCCAAAGCAATATTCAGGAAAAAATGTTTTTTGCCTGGCTCAATACTAAAGCGGTTAATAATTTGATGGTTAGTGGTATCCAGCGTAATAAGTTCGTTGCGGCCATTTACGACATACAGGCGGTTCTTATTGGCATCTACGGCCATGCCGGTCGGATACTGGCCCATGTTTTCAAGGGTGGCGATTTTCTCGCGCTTTTGCGTATCCACCACCCAGACAATACCCTTTTCAGCCACGCCGGAAACGTACAGGCGGTGATGCTGTTTATCGAGCACCATTTCGCGGGTATGGACAATTTCTTTCGGGTTTTTGGCTTCGCTCAGTTGCAGTATCGCCAGCTCTTTACCGCTGCGGGTATCAATGAGCGTGACCGAACCCTCCAGCGTGTTGCCGACATAGAGCACCTGGTTTCCTGCATCCAGGGCAGTGGCAAAGGCACGACGGCTGGTTTCGATAACTTCAGTCGTGGTGAGCTTCTCCAGATCGAGTTTATAGATAAGCCCGCTGGTTTTATCTTTATCAAACGACGGCGACGAGGCAGCAAAAAGCGCATTCTGCTGGCTATCAACCGCCAGTTCATACACGCCGTTGCCAACGTCGCGGGTCAGAAAATCTTGCTCAGGTAGCGTCTGCGCCACGCTGGACAGGCTGGTAAATAACAGTGCTGTGGCGAGAGCCACGCAGGAATAGCGTTTCAGGGACTTCACATTGTGGAGGTTCATTGACTTTTATTCACATTTATTTACATGCTGAGAATGATAATGAGATCTAATCTCATTCGCAATTAAGATAAATGAAATGTGACTACCCAATCTGGTAGGTCAAAAAGAAAACAGCGAAGGGGAGGGGGAAAAGAAAGTAGAAATTAAAAAACCCTTACTAACCAGGGGCTGGCGTTCAGGGCTTTAAGCTAACGCGAACTTACTTCTTCGCGCGCTCGAAGGAAGCAACGATTTCAGCTTTAGCAGCTTCAGCGTTGTCCCAACCGTCAACTTTCACCCATTTGCCCGCTTCGAGATCTTTGTAGTGTTCGAAGAAGTGGGTGATCTGCGCTTTCAGCAGTTCCGGCAGGTCGGTCACATCTTTGATGTGATCGTATTCTTTGCTCAGCTTGGTGTGCGGTACCGCCACCAGTTTCGCATCTTCACCGGATTCGTCGGTCATTTTCAGTACGCCAACCGGACGGCAGCGGATCACTGAACCTGGCTCCAGCGGGTACGGAGTCGGGACCAGAACGTCTACCGGGTCACCGTCCAGAGACAGGGTGTGGTTGATGTAACCGTAGTTGCACGGATAGAACATCGCGGTGGACATGAAGCGGTCAACGAACAGGGCGCCGCTCTCTTTGTCAACTTCGTATTTGATCGGATCTGCGTTTGCAGGGATCTCGATAACAACGTAGATATCTTCCGGCAGGTCTTTACCGGCAGGGACGTTGAGTAAGCTCATGTCTGTTTCCTTTAAATAAGCTATGGCAAACAAGTGGCGGGTATTATAGCCAACTCGCGCGGAATGTCTCCGCTTGTTTTCGCTTTCTCTGCGTGCATTTTCTTCTTTTTATCTCTCTTTCGTGACAGAAAAATCCATATCTTCAGCCGCATTTTTCATAGCGAGATGAAAGCGATTACAAAGTTGTGATTAACGTTTTATTTACTTTTTTGAAGTGTGATGTAACGCAATCCGTTACATGCTCAATTGTCTATAGTTTTTTCGCAACGGTTAATTAACCAACAATAATCACCCTACGAGGACGCACTTATGTGGAAGCGCTTACTTTTAGTCACAGCAGTTTCGGCAGCCATGTCGTCTATGGCAATGGCAGCCCCTTTAACCGTAGGATTTTCGCAGGTTGGCTCTGAATCCGGCTGGCGCGCCGCAGAAACCAACGTCGCGAAAAGCGAGGCCGAAAAGCGGGGAATTACGCTGAAAATCGCTGATGGCCAGCAAAAGCAGGAAAACCAGATTAAAGCAGTCCGCTCATTTGTTGCGCAGGGCGTCGACGCCATCTTTATTGCGCCGGTCGTGGCAACGGGTTGGGAGCCGGTTTTAAAAGAAGCTAAAGATGCCGACATTCCGGTCTTTTTGCTCGATCGTTCCATCGATGTAAAAGACAAATCTCTCTATATGACCACCGTCACCGCCGACAACGTGTTGGAAGGTAAATTGATCGGCGACTGGCTGATTAAACAAGTGGACGGCAAGCCGTGTAACGTCGTTGAGCTGCAAGGGACCGTTGGGGCCAGCGTGGCGATCGATCGTAAGAAAGGCTTTGCTGAAGCTATTGCCAGTGCGCCAAACATCAAAATTATTCGCTCTCAGTCCGGTGACTTCACCCGCAGTAAAGGGAAAGAAGTGATGGAGAGCTTTATCAAAGCGGAAAACAACGGCAAGAACATCTGTATGGTTTACGCCCACAACGATGACATGGTGATCGGTGCGATTCAGGCGATCAAAGAAGCGGGCCTGAAACCTGGCAAAGATATTCTCACCGGTTCTATCGATGGCGTACCGGATATCTACAAAGCGATGATTGACGGTGAAGCCAACGCCAGCGTCGAACTGACGCCAAATATGGCTGGCCCGGCATTCGACGCACTGGAGAAATTCAAAAAAGACGGCACGATGCCTGAGAAGCTGACCATTACCAAGTCGATCCTCTATCTGCCGGATACGGCAAAAGAAGAGTTAGAGAAGAAGAAAAACATGGGCTACTAAGCCTTCATGAAAATGCCGGGGGCGCTGCGCTTGCCCGGCCTACATTACGCTCTTTTGTAGGCCGGATAAGCGTAGCGCCATCCGGCGTGATGCAGGGGGAACCATGACCACCGACCAACATCAGGAAATCCTCCGCACCGAAGGATTAAGCAAATTCTTTCCCGGCGTCAAGGCGTTGGATAACGTGGATTTCAGCTTGCGTCGCGGTGAAATTATGGCGCTGCTGGGAGAAAACGGAGCCGGCAAATCGACGCTCATCAAAGCGCTGACCGGCGTTTACCATGCCGATCGCGGCACTATCTGGCTCGAAGGCCAACCCATATCCCCCAAAAACACTGCCCATGCCCAACAACTGGGGATTGGCACCGTGTACCAGGAAGTGAACCTGCTGCCCAATATGTCGGTTGCCGATAACTTATTTATTGGTCGCGAACCGCGGCGCTTTGGCCTGCTCCGGCGCAAGCAGATGGAAAAACGTGCGACGGAACTGATGGCGTCATACGGTTTTTCCCTCGACGTGCGCGAGCCGCTGAACCGCTTTTCCGTGGCGATGCAACAAATCGTCGCCATCTGTCGGGCGATCGATCTCTCCGCGAAAGTGCTGATCCTCGATGAGCCGACCGCCAGCCTTGATACCCAGGAAGTTGAAATGCTGTTTGGCCTGATGCGACATCTGCGCGATCGGGGCGTCAGCCTGATCTTCGTCACCCACTTTCTTGATCAGGTTTATCAGGTCAGCGATCGCATTACCGTTCTGCGTAACGGCGGCTTCGTTGGCTGCCGTGAAACCCGAGAACTGCCTCAGATCGAACTGGTCAAAATGATGCTGGGCCGTGAACTGGATACCCATGCGCTACAGCGTGCGGGCCGCACGTTGCTGAGTGATAAACCGGTGGCGGCATTCAGCGGATTTGGCAAAAAAGGCACCATCGCGCCATTTGATCTACAGGTGCGTCCCGGTGAGATCGTCGGTCTCGCCGGACTACTGGGATCCGGGCGAACGGAAACGGCGGAGGTGATCTTCGGTATTAAACCCGCCGACAGCGGAAGAGCGCTGATCAAAGGCAAACAGCAGACCTTGCGATCGCCACATCAGGCTTCGTGTCTGGGGATCGGTTTCTGTCCGGAGGATCGCAAAACGGATGGCATTATTGCCGCCGCTTCGGTGCGGGAAAACATCATTCTGGCATTGCAGGCACAGCGCGGCTGGCTGCGGCCTATCCCACGGAAAGAACAAAACGAGATTGCCGAGCGTTTTATCCGCCAGCTTGGTATTCGTACTCCGAACGCTGAGCAACCGATCGAATTTCTCTCCGGCGGCAATCAGCAAAAAGTGCTGCTCTCGCGCTGGTTACTGACCAAACCGCAGTTCCTGATCCTCGATGAACCCACGCGAGGGATCGACGTTGGCGCGCATGCGGAGATCATTCGCCTGATCGAAACGCTGTGCGCGGATGGTCTGGCGCTGCTGGTCATTTCATCCGAACTGGAAGAGTTAGTGGGCTATGCCGATCGGGTCATTATTATGCGCGATCGCAAACAGGTGGCCGAGATCCCCCTGGCTGAACTGTCCGTACCGGCGATCATGAACGCCATTGCGGCCTAAGGAGACTATGGTGATGCCTCAATCTCTCCCTCAATCCAATCCGTCTAAACGGCGGTTCCGTTGGCCAAAGGGGATGCCACAGCTGGTGGCGTTACTGCTGGTGCTGCTGGTGGATAGCCTGGTCGCCCCGCATTTCTACCAGGTGATTTTGCAGGATGGTCGGCTGTTCGGTAGCCCGATTGATATTCTCAACCGTGCCGCGCCCGTGGCGCTGTTGGCGATTGGTATGACGCTGGTGATTGCTACCGGCGGCATCGACCTTTCCGTGGGGGCAGTCATGGCTATTGCTGGCGCTACTACTGCGGCGATGACGGTGGCCGGGCACAGTCTGCCGGTAGTGCTGCTTGCCGCCTTAGGCTCCGGCATTCTGGCTGGGCTGTGGAACGGGATTCTGGTGGCCATCCTCAAGATCCAACCGTTTGTCGCCACGCTAATCCTGATGGTGGCCGGGCGCGGGGTGGCGCAGCTTATCACCTCCGGGCAGATCGTCACCTTTAACTCGCCCGAACTGTCATGGTTTGGCAGCGGCTCGCTCTTACTATTCCCCACGCCGGTAATTATTGCACTGCTCACGCTGGTGGTGTTCTGGCTGCTGACGCGGAAAACGGCGCTGGGTATGTTTATCGAAGCGGTGGGTATCAACATTCGTGCGGCAAAAAATGCCGGGGTGAACACCCGCATTATCGTGATGCTCACCTATGTGCTGAGCGGCCTGTGCGCGGCTATCGCTGGCATTATCGTCACAGCGGATATTCGCGGGGCAGATGCCAATAACGCCGGATTATGGCTGGAGCTGGATGCCATCCTGGCGGTGGTTATCGGCGGCGGTTCGCTGATGGGCGGGCGCTTTAACCTGCTGCTGTCGGTGGTAGGCGCATTGATTATTCAGGGCATGAACACCGGGATTTTGCTGTCGGGCTTCCAGCCGGAACTGAATCAGGTGGTCAAAGCCGTGGTGGTGTTGTGTGTGCTGGTTGTGCAATCACAACGCTTTATCAGCCTGATAAAAGGAGTGCGTGGCCATGATAAAACGTAATTTACCGCTGATGATCACCCTCGGCGTGTTTGTGCTGGGTTATCTCTACTGCCTGACGCAGTTTCCCGCTTTTGCTTCCACCCGGGTCATTTGCAATATCCTGACCGATAACGCCTTTCTGGGCATCATTGCCGTAGGCATGACCTTCGTAATCCTCTCTGGCGGGATCGACCTTTCCGTTGGCTCGGTGATCGCCTTTACCGGTGTATTTCTGGCAAAGGCCATTGGCTATTGGGGCATTTCTCCGCTGCTGGCGTTCCCTTTGGTTTTGCTGATGGGCTGCGCGTTTGGTGCGTTTATGGGGTTACTGATTGATGCGCTGAAGATCCCGGCATTTATTATCACCCTGGCGGGAATGTTCTTCCTGCGCGGCGTCAGCTATCTGGTCTCTGAAGAATCCATCCCAATTAACCATCCGGTTTATGACACGCTCTCAAGCCTGGCATGGAAAATTCCCGGCGGTGGTCGCCTGAGCGCGATGGGATTGCTGATGCTGGCGGTTGTCGTCATCGGCATATTCCTGGCGCACCGTACGCGCTTTGGTAATCAGGTTTACGCGATTGGCGGCAACGCCACCTCTGCCAACCTGATGGGCATCTCAACCCGCAGCACCACCATCCGCATTTATATGCTGTCTACCGGGCTTGCGACGCTTGCCGGCATTGTCTTTTCCATTTACACCCAGGCGGGCTATGCGCTGGCGGGCGTTGGCGTCGAACTGGATGCGATAGCCTCAGTTGTGATTGGCGGAACGCTGCTCAGCGGTGGGGTCGGTACAGTGTTAGGGACGTTGTTTGGCGTCGCCATTCAGGGGCTGATCCAGACCTACATTAATTTTGACGGCACATTAAGTTCCTGGTGGACGAAGATCGCGATTGGCATTTTATTGTTTATATTTATAGCGTTACAACGCGGTCTGACGGTGCTTTGGGAAAATCGTCAAAGCTCGCCGGTTACCCGAGTGGGTACGGCGGCAACACCAAAGTAACATCCTGATTTTGCACAAAACATTTAAATACCTAAACTTTTTCCGGTTGTAGTCGATAGGTTCTGTACAGGTCTGTTTTAACCCTACAACCGGAAATATAACGATGCCAAAATCCCTTTCAATTCGATCAAGTTTGTTGGTGTTATTGTCTCTGCTGACGTTCCTTCTGCTACTGACCGGTGGCATGGGGCTATATGCGTCTACACGTGTCATTACCTCGTTGATTTATCACGGTATTATGAGCGCTGCAATGTTGGCTGCTATCGCATTGCTGGCGGTCATTTGGTTTATGCTGCGAAATAAGTTTCTCAAACCGTTGGATAACATGGTTGAGCAACTGGAACGTCTGGCAACGGGGGATTTGTCGACGGTTACCGCGTTGTCGGCCAGCGCCGAATTCAACCGCCTGAACGCAGCAATGGATGATATGCGCCATGCGCTGGGCGACTCGGTACAGCGCGTACGCGATGCCAGCTCGCAAATTGATATTGGCAGTCGTGAACTGACGGCCGGTAACCAGCATCTGGCGCAACGCACTGAATCGACAGCCACTTCGCTGGAGCAGACCGCCGCCAGCATGGAAGAACTCACGGCGACGGTGAAACAGAATGCGCAGAACGCGGAACAGGCGCACCAACTGGCAAAATCGGTGTCGGATACCGCCGATCGCGGTAGCGAAATGGTATGCTATGTGATCGAGAAAATGCGCGATATTTCAGGCAGTTCCAGCCGAATCGCCGACATCCTCAGCGTGATTGATGGCATTGCTTTCCAGACCAATATTCTGGCGCTCAATGCTTCCGTTGAAGCGGCGCGGGCTGGTGAGCAGGGGCGGGGCTTTGCGGTTGTGGCAGGTGAAGTGCGTAATCTGGCCAGCCGCAGCGCCGAGGCGGCCAAAGAGATCCGTACGCTAATCAGCGATTCGCACACCCATGTGGGGGAAGGCAGTGAACTGGCGCAGCAGGCGGGCGAAACCATGGATGAAATCGCGACCGAGGTTATGCGTATGACCAAACTGATGCGTGAAATTGCCAGTGCGTCCCAGGAACAGAGTCGCGGCATAGAGCAGGTGAATATCGCGGTAATTCAGATGGATGAAACGGCGCAGCAAAACGCGGCGCTGGTACAGCAGTCTTCAGCGGCTACCCGCTCGCTGGAAGAGCAGTCTTCAGCGCTAATCGAAGCAATGGCCGTATTTAAGCTACAGAAAGCGTAAGCAGACGATGGATTTTGTAGGCCGGATGGCAACGCTACGCGTTTTATCCGGCCTACGTCCGTGCGATGAATGATACTTACGCGTCCGGGAACTCGCGGATAAAGCGTTCTACATCTTCAACCATATGGTCGTTACCCACGAAGAAGGAGCGGCGCTGGTGCAGGCTTTCTGGGGTGATATCCAGAATGCGTTCTTTACCATCGCTGGCTTTGCCGCCCGCCTGCTCGGCCAGGAAGGCCATCGGGTTGCATTCATACAGCAGACGCAGTTTCCCTTGCGGGTGGCTGGCGGTGCTTGGGTACAGGTAGATCCCGCCTTTCAGCAGATTGCGATGGAAATCTGCAACCAGAGAGCCAATGTAGCGCGAGGTATACGGGCGCTGGGTTGGCTTATCTTCTTCCTGGCAGAATTTAATGTACTTCTTCACGCCGTTCGGGAATTTGATGTAGTTACCTTCGTTAATGGAGTACGTGCTGCCTTTCGCCGGGAAGCGCATACGTTCCTGGCTGAGGCAGAATACGCCCAGAGAAGGATCGTAAGTGAAGGCATGTACGCCACAGCCGGTGGTATACACCAGCATGGTGGAAGAACCATAAACAACGTAACCTGCAGCAACTTGCTTGTTGCCCGGTTGCAGGAAATCCTCTTCCGTGACCGGTGTGCCGACTGGGGTTACGCGGCGGTAAATAGAGAAAATCGTACCGACAGAGACGTTAACATCGATGTTGGATGAGCCATCCAGCGGATCCATTAGCACAACGTATTTAGCGTGTTCACAGCCTTCAAAGACGACGATTTCATCTTCTTCTTCTGAGGCAATGCCCGCCACAATGTCGCGCGCCTTCAGTGCAGCTTTCAGTTTTTCGTTCGCGAACAGATCGAGTTTTTGCTGAACCTCTCCCTGCACGTTCTCAGCACCGCTGGCACCCAGGATATCGACCAGACCGGCCTTATTGATATCGCGGTGGATGATCTTGGCGCCCAGCTTTATTGCCGACAACAAAGCAGTGAGCTCACCGGTAGCATGAGAAAACTCGTGCTGCTTTTCGACAATAAATTCACCTAACGTTTTCATAACACTTTCCCTGCAATTTATGTGGAGTAAAGCGACCGCAACAATATTAACAAATATTTCCTTTGTTGCGCTTAGGTGAATCGCGCCAGCAAACTGCGGAATATCCTGAAATGCGTTTCTCACTTGCCGGACATGTGCGTAAAATGGCCCCCAGATTAAAAAAGGATAGTGACGTATGCGCATTCATATTTTGGGAATTTGTGGCACTTTCATGGGCGGTCTGGCGATGCTGGCGCGCTCGCTCGGTCATGAAGTAACCGGTTCGGACGCCAATGTGTATCCGCCGATGAGTACCTTACTTGAGAAGCAAGGCATTGATCTGATTCAGGGTTACGATGCCAGCCAGCTCGACCCGCAGCCGGACCTGGTGATCATCGGCAATGCCATGACCCGTGGTAATCCGTGCGTGGAGGCGGTGCTGGAAAAGAACATTCCGTACATGTCTGGCCCGCAGTGGCTGCATGACTTTGTCTTGCGCGATCGCTGGGTACTGGCGGTTGCGGGTACGCACGGTAAAACCACCACCGCCGGGATGGCGACCTGGATCCTCGAAGCCTGCGGCTATAAACCTGGCTTTGTGATCGGCGGCGTTCCGGGCAACTTTGAGGTTTCCGCGCGCCTCGGCGAGAGCGATTTCTTCGTGATTGAAGCGGATGAGTACGACTGTGCGTTCTTCGACAAGCGTTCTAAATTCGTACATTACTGCCCGCGCACGCTGATCCTCAATAATCTTGAGTTCGATCACGCAGATATCTTTGACGATCTGAAAGCTATTCAGAAACAGTTCCACCATCTGGTGCGTATCGTGCCGGGCCAGGGACGCATCATCTACCCGGAAAACGACATCAATCTGAAACAGACGATGGCGATGGGCTGCTGGAGCGAACAAGAGCTGGTGGGCGAACAAGGTCACTGGCAGGCGAAAAAGCTGACCACCGATGCCTCCGAGTGGGAAGTGTGGCTGGACGGTGAAAAAGTCGGCGAAGTTAAGTGGGGCCTGGTGGGCGAGCACAACATGCACAACGGCCTGATGGCGATTGCAGCCGCGCGTCATGTTGGCGTCGTGCCTGCGGATGCGGCCAATGCATTGGGCTCGTTCATCAACGCTCGTCGCCGTCTTGAGCTGCGCGGTGAAGCCAACGGCGTGACGGTGTATGACGATTTTGCCCATCACCCGACGGCCATTCTGGCAACGCTTGCGGCACTGCGCGGTAAAGTGGGCGGCACGGCGCGCATCATCGCGGTGCTGGAACCTCGCTCGAACACCATGAAAATGGGTTTGTGCAAAGATGACCTGGCGCCGTCGTTAGGGCGTGCAGACGAAGTGTTCCTGCTGCAACCCCCGCACATTCCGTGGCAGGTAGCAGAAGTCGCTGAAGCCTGCGTTCAGCCGGCACACTGGAGCGGCGATGTGGATGCACTGGCAGATATGGTGATGAAAACCGCACAGCCTGGCGATCACATTCTGGTGATGAGCAACGGCGGGTTTGGCGGTATTCATCAAAAACTGCTGGATGGTATGGCGAAGAAAGCTCAGGCAGAAGAAGAGTAAAAAAATGCCCGGTGGCGCTACGCTTACCGGGCCTACAACGGATCGTAGGCCGGATAAGGTATTTGCACCGCCATCCGGCAAGCTCGTTTCGCTAAACTTTGTTTCTCTAAATAAAAAAGAAAGTTAATGTCGTCAGCTTTCTTTTTCCTATTCTGATAGGTCATTGCAATAAATATAATTTTTCTGCATATTGAAAACATTGTTTTATTATTCAATACAAGGATCAGCCTCCTTAATATGACAGCGAGTATAGTCTCTTCATGTGATGGTAACAGAGAAATGGTAACGGTTTCTCTATGGGTAAGTTTCATTGGGTTAATTCTTGCAATTTGCTTTTTCTTGTATCTCATAACCGCAGGTATTGATGATGGTGATGGTATGGCGATATTTTTCGTCATGGTTGGAATACTCTTTTTTGTTATTGGTTTTTCGATGAGTATTGCCGGAATGATATCGTCGAATTATCGTTTAAAGGCGTTTTGTGCTTTCATTATCACCTGCTTATCAGCTGCGATGTACATATCTACCACATTATTATTTGCTTTTTAATAATAGCAGGGAGACAAATATGCTCCCTGTGAGATTAATACTGACGTGATGGCAGGTTTGACACCGCTTCTGCGCTTTTTCGGGTTAACCCCTGGAACGGATTCCAACTTTCAACACCTTTCACCATGCGCAGGTAGTAGGCAGTATTGACTAAATAAGAGCATACACAGGAGTATCCAATATTTATGACTTTGGCAAAGGCATTCATATCAATATCTGCCACAGTTTCTATTGCGATCAGTGCGGCCTGTATGGCCGCTACGCCCAAAAATAATACCAGTCCCTTTTTCCATAAGCCCAGGACGCAGAAGTAAACGAAACCGAAGAAAAAAGCATATAAGTTGACTCCTATACTTATCCTCTGTCCAAACTTCATTGTTCTATAAATTTTTGTATAAGATGATGTTCCTGGCAATCCATGTGTGCTCAGAAAGTCAAAACGCTCTCGCCATTTTTCATTAATTGATTTTTTCTCCATTTTATAATCCTTGTGAATATAAATATTATCCGAAGCGCTTCCGTTCAGAATTCAGATTCAATCACTTTCGGGTGCTGACTGCAACAATATTTGAGCACTATTAAAAATAGCTAGAAAGAATAGTGTTGATTATTATATTGATAATATAAATGTCTTATAAGGGTAATTTATTACCCTTATAAGAGTCATAGCCGACGAATTACGCCTCGTTTTCCGCCAGTTCACGCAGATACTGGAAGATCTGGCGGGAAGATTTTGGCGGCTTGTTGCCCGCTTTTTCTTTCCTGGCGTTACGCACCAGCGAACGCAGTTGCTGACGGTCGGCGTCAGGCCACAGGTTCATCACTTCTTCGATAGCTTCATCGCTACCGTCAACCATACGGTCACGCAGTTGCTCCAGCTTATGGAAGACAACGACCTGTTGGTTGTGACGGTTTTTCAGCTTGTCCAGCGCCTGACGGATAGGATCAACATCGCGCTGGCGCAACATTTTGCCAATCAGCTGCAGCTGACGACGGCGACCTTCCATCTTAATACGCTGGGCCAGCTCAATCGCGGCACGTAAATCCGCATCGAGCGGGATTTTATCCAGCGCGTTTTTCCCCAGTTTTACCAGTTCCACACCCAGGTGTTTTAACTCCTCGGCGTCACGTTTTATTTCACTTTTACTGACCCAGATAATTTCATCGTCTTCGTCTTCGATGTCATCACCGGGAACGTCGTCGAGCCAGTCTTCGGGCTGCTTAGTCATGTCAGGCTCCTTAAAAAAAGAGGCTAATGTTACCAGTTAAGATGCGCACTGAAAAACGGTTCTCTGTTAGACTTCAGAGAAACTCTCTCTACATTATGGCATTTGCGATGAAAGTAATCTCACAAGTTGAAGCGCAGCGTAAGATTCTGGAAGAAGCAGTCTCGACAGCACTGGAATTAGCGTCAGGTAAGTCGGATGGCGCGGAAGTCGCTGTAAGCAAGACCACGGGTATTAGCGTCAGCACCCGTTATGGTGAAGTGGAGAACGTCGAATTCAATAGCGATGGTGCACTGGGGATTACGGTTTATCACCAGAACCGTAAGGGCAGCGCATCGTCCACCGATTTAAGCCCGCAGGCGATTGCACGCACCGTGCAGGCCGCGCTGGACATTGCACGTTACACTTCGCCGGACCCGTGCGCGGGCGTGGCAGATAAAGAACTGCTGGCCTTCGATGCGCCCGATCTGGACCTGTTCCACCCGGCGGAAGTTTCCCCTGACGAAGCTATCGAACTGGCTGCCCGCGCTGAACAGGCGGCGTTGCAGGCCGACAAACGCATCACCAATACCGAAGGTGGCAGCTTTAACAGCCACTATGGCATCAAAGTGTTTGGCAACAGCCACGGTATGCTGCAGGGCTACTGCTCCACGCGCCATTCTCTTTCCAGCTGCGTAATCGCAGAAGAAAATGGTGATATGGAGCGTGATTACGCCTACACCATTGGTCGGGCGATGGGCGATCTGCAAACGCCGGAGTGGGTGGGGGCTGACTGTGCTCGCCGTACCTTATCACGCCTGTCTCCACGTAAGCTTTCCACCATGAAAGCGCCGGTGATTTTCGCCAATGAAGTGGCGACCGGACTGTTCGGACACCTGGTTGGCGCCATTGCGGGCGGCTCGGTGTACCGCAAATCCACCTTCCTGCTCGACTCGCTGGGCAAGCAAATTCTGCCGGAATGGCTGACCATTGAAGAACATCCGCACCTGCTGAAAGGGCTGGCGTCTTCACCGTTCGACAGCGAAGGCGTACGGACCAAACGCCGCGACATTATTAAAGACGGTGTGCTGACTCAGTGGCTGCTGACCAATTATTCTGCACGTAAGCTGGGGCTTAAGAGCACCGGTCATGCAGGCGGGATCCACAACTGGCGAATTCCGGGACAGGGTCTAAGCTTCGAGCAGTTGCTCAAAGAGATGGGCACAGGTCTTGTGGTTACCGAGCTGATGGGACAGGGCGTAAGCGGCATTACCGGCGATTACTCGCGCGGCGCGGCGGGCTTCTGGGTCGAAAACGGCGAAATTCAGTACCCGGTGAGTGAAATTACCATCGCCGGTAACTTAAAAGAGATGTGGCGTAATATCGTCACCGTCGGCAACGATATTGAAACGCGCAGTAATATTCAGTGTGGTTCGGTCCTGTTGCCGGAGATGAAGATCGCCGGGCAATAATACCCGTCATACTTCAAGCTGTGGCGTGAATTATTGAGGGTATCTGGCGTTTGTTTATTTTTGAATAATAAAAAAGGAAGTGAGCAATGCGTAAACACCTGTTAGCGATCGTCGCAGCTTCAACGCTGGTTCTTGGTTCTTCTGCGTTTGCAGCCGATCTTGAAGACGATATGGGGATCCTCAACGACAACCTGAAAATCGTCGAAAAAACGGACAATGCGACTGAACTGAAAGATGCGTTAACCAAAATGCGTGCAGCCGCGCTGGACGCGCAAAAGGGAACGCCGCCGAAGCTGGAAAACAAATCCCCGGACAGCCCGGAGATGAAGGATTTCCGTCACGGTTTTGACATGCTGATCGGCCAGATCGACGGTGCGTTGAAGCTGGCGAACGAAGGTAAAGTTAAAGAGGCGAAAGCCGTTGCGGAAGAGCTGAAAACAACGCGCAACGAAAACCACAAGAAGTTCCGCTAATCTGCGCTATCCGGCCTGCATACCCGTAGGTCGGATACAACACCCCGCTACTGCACGTCCCATAAGTAAACGCTATCCCCATCACATTTTTTCATTTTTATCGCCCATTCATTGTTCGCACTTCCTTCCATTTTTCTGCTCGCTCTTGCGATCTCAATCACATTCTTCCAGTGATAAATCGTGGTTCCAGCTCTTTTTGCGGCACAGATCACTATCGCTGCACACCTTTCCACTTCGAAGTGGAAAACAACTCGCTACAAACTCATAACCTCCGTCGCTAATTTACCCTCAGAGACATTAACGGGGTAAGACGAGTGAATAACGGAGCTGTAATGAATGACATGGGGGAATCGGTGGAACTGGCCGACCGCATGCTGGCGCAGGTGTATGCCTTGCTGCGTGAACGCAACATTATTCCCAACGCCGTACAGGAACAGATGCTGACGTCGCATGTTCGCGCCATGGCGCACCGCTCGGTAACGGGTGAACCCTTACCAGAGGTCGATGCCAGCTTGTTTGATGAAATATCTGCCGAATCAATGGCGCTTGCCCGCGACGTGGTCGCCGAGTTTGGCAATCTTCCTGAGGAAGAGGCCTGGCTGCTGTCGGTGCACTTCGAAGTCGCGAAAGACAACCTTTAAGGAGCAAAAGATGGAACAGATTACCGTAGTGATTGGCGATCGTCTGGGTAAAGGCCAGAAAGTGGCGGCAGGCGTAGAGAAAGCGGGTGGCCGTGCCGTTGTGGTGCCGGGCGTTGCAGCAGATATGAAGCTGGGTGACGTGATGAAAGCGGAAAACGCCACCTTTGGTATCTCGTTTTGCGGCAGCGG
The DNA here is from genome assembly GCF_005280935.1 of Citrobacter sp. wls757. Taxonomy (NCBI): domain Bacteria; kingdom Pseudomonadati; phylum Pseudomonadota; class Gammaproteobacteria; order Enterobacterales; family Enterobacteriaceae; genus Citrobacter; species Citrobacter sp. wls757. Next base: position 70,791 of record NZ_SZWU01000006.1, read on the forward strand.
TGGTGCGGGAGCGATTACCGCGCAGACCAAATACGGCTACAAGGCGAAATACGGCATGCGCTCGGTCGATGAAGGGGTAACCGCCATCAACGAAGGGTGCAACGTACTGGGATTCGGCTTTATGGACAAAGAAGAGCTCGGCGAGCGCCTGGTGCAGGCGTGGCAAAAGAAACACGGCGCTTAAGCATGAAAGAGCAATTCACCACCACGGTGAGAGTCACGGGTAAGGGCGAGACCAAAGCTCGCGCCTTTGCCGATGCCCTGAACCACGTTCAGGCTGCGGTGATGAAAGCGTCGCCGCATATCTTACTGCGTATTGAGCCACAGGATGTGCAGGTTGTTCAAGCGCGTGAATCGGTGCGTAAAGAGGCGTTTTTATTCCTCTTTTTGCGCCGGGAAAGACGCACTTTCAGCGTGGAGCTGGACGTGACCGTCAACGTGACTGCCATCAATCTCGACAAGGTGGATTTCGTTACGCAACGCTGATTTTTCTATTAAAAGGCATAATTATGTTCCTGATAATATTAATAAAATCGCTCATCATCGGCGCGTTGGTTGGCGTTGGTGTCGGCGCTGGGGCTGCACGCATGTTTCATGCGCCTACCACTCAAGGGATGGGCGCGTTTCGTACTCTGGGAGAACTGAATTCCTGCGAAGGGGATCCGGCTTCTCACTTCTCGTTCGGCCTGGGTTTCTTCTTTAACGCCTGGGCTTCCTCTGTTGCGGCGGGGGCGTTCACGCAGGACGTCGACCATCGCATCATCCCCAACTGGGGCGCCGCCGCGCTGATGATTAAAAATCGCAACGTCGGTGAAACGCTGCACGACCCCAAACGCATGGCAATTGCCTGCGGCGTTATCGGGATGATCGTGGTGACCTTCCTGAACCTCACCGCATCATCCGTACCGGAAGCGTTGCAGGTTACCGCCGTCAAGGTGCTGGTGCCCGCGGCTAACCTGCTGGTTAACACCGTGATGCCAGTAATCTTCTGGCTGGCGGCGATCGACGCCGGTAAGAAATCTGGCTTCTGGGCCACCGTTTTTGGCGGCGCGGCGCAGCTGATCATGGGTAACGCCGTTCCGGGTCTGGTTCTCGGCATTCTGATCGGCAAAGGTGTTGAAGAGAGCGGCTGGAACCACGTCACTAAAGTGATGATGGTGGCTATCGTCGCGCTGTTTGTCCTGAGCGGCTTCTTCCGTGGCTTCGATATGAAGATGATCGAATCCTTCCATCTGACCGTGCCTAACTGGCTCGAACTTATCCACAACTCGCTCAGCGGCAAATAACGGAGGTCATCATGGAACAGAATAAAGGTTTTTGGTTCGCTGACTGGTCGTTCCCGATCTTCGTGGGCCTGCTCTCCTCTGGCGTGTTTGCCGGAACACACATGTACTACCTGTACGGTATTGGCGCATTTAACGAAGTGGCTTTTGTGGCGATGCTGAAGGCGGGAATGGATACCGGATCCTACGGAGCAGTGGCGGCATTTGGCGCAAGCTTCCTGTTTGCCCGCATCATTGAAGGTTCGCTGGTGGGGATTTTGGATATCGGCGGGGCGATTCAAACCGGGGTTGGGTTAGGTGTTCCGGCGCTGCTGCTGGGCGCGGGCATTATCTTCCCGGTCGCCAACTTCGCTGCCTCGCTGGTCACCGGTCTGGTGATTGGTCTGGCGATTGGCTACATCATCATTCTGGCGCGTAAGTTCACCATCAACCAGAGCGACTCGACCTACGGTGCGGACGTCATGATGGGGGCCGGTAACGCCTCCGGACGCTTCCTCGGACCGTTGATTATCCTCAGCGCGATGACGGCTTCTATTCCTATCGGAATCGGTTCTCTGGCGGGTGCGCTGCTGTTTTACCTGTGGCAAAAACCGATTACCGGCGGGGCGATCCTCGGCGCAATGATCCTCGGGTCCATCTTCCCGATTGCCATTAGTTGATGGTGTGTCGTTGTAGGCCGGATAAGGCGCAGCCGCCATCCGACAATGACGCCTGATGGCGCTGCGCTTATCAGGCCTACACGACCGCCCCCATTTCAACAGGAGAGAGACATGTTTGATTTACTCCTGCGCCGTGCGCGCCTCGTTGACGATACGGTGAGCGATATTGCGCTCAAAGACGGCAAGATAGCGGCGTTGGGTGACGTTGATGGCCCGGCGCTGAAAACCATTGAGCTGGGCGGTGAGTGCTACGTCAGCGCAGGCTGGATTGACTCCCACGTTCATTGCTACCCGAAATCCCCGATTTACCACGACCAGCCGGATAGCGTTGGTATTGCGACCGGCGTCACTACCGTAGTGGATGCGGGCAGCACCGGAGCGGATGACATCGACGATTTTTACACCCTGACCCGGGAAGCTGCCACCGAAGTGTACGCGTTGCTGAATATCTCCCGCGTTGGGCTTATTGCCCAGAACGAGCTGGCCAACATGGTCAATATTGACGCTGATGCGGTGCGAGAGGCGGTGAAACGCCACCCTGATTTTATCGTCGGTCTGAAGGCACGTATGAGCAGCAGCGTAGTCGGTGAAAATGGCATCACGCCGCTGGATCGCGCCAAAGCGATGCAAGCGCAGAACGGTGACCTGCCGCTGATGGTGCACATCGGCAACAACCCGCCGGGCCTAGATGAGATCGCCGAACGCCTGAGCGCGGGTGACATCATTACCCACTGTTACAACGGTAAGCCGAATCGCATTCTGACGCCGCAAGGCGAGCTGCGGGCGTCAGTGACGCGGGCGATTTCACGCGGCGTGCGTCTGGACGTTGGGCATGGCACCGCCAGCCTGAGCTTTGCGGTGGCAAAACGCGCTATCGAACTGGGTATTTTGCCGCACACCATCAGCTCCGATATTTACTGTCGTAACCGTATCAGCGGCCCGGTGCATTCCCTGGCGAATGTGATGTCGAAATTCCTCGCCATTGGGATGTCGCTTCCGCAGGTCATTGAATGCGTTACCGCCAATGCCGCCGATGGTCTGCGCCTGAAACAGAAGGGGCGGCTGCAGATCGGTCTGGATGCCGATTTAACCCTCTTTACGCTTAAGCGCCAGCCAACCGTGCTGGTAGATGCAGAAAACGACAGCCTGCAGGCTGAACAACTGCTGGTGCCGCTTGCCGCAATACGTGCGGGCAAGGGCTATATGACCGAACAAGGGAGCGCGGAACATGCCTTCGATTTTTGAGAAATACGATTTAAAACAGGTGATTAATACCTCCGGCCGCATGACGGCGCTCGGCGTTTCCACGCCGCGACCAGAAGTGGTTGAAGCCGCGATGGCGGGGATGAACCAATATTTCGAGATGAAAGACCTGGTCAATAAAACCGGCGACTACATCGCGAAATTACTGGAAGTGGAGGGGGCAACGGTTGTCTCTTGCGCCTCGGCCGGGATCGCCCTGTCGGTGGCTGGCGTATTGGTTAAAGACAGCGACTGGCTGCTGGAGAACCTGCACGTCACGCCCATCGAGAACAACGAAATCGTGCTGCCCAGAGGTCACAACGTCAACTTTGGCGCACCGGTGGGCACCATGGTAGCGCTTGGCGGCGGCAAGTTAGTGGAAGCCGGTTATGCCAACGAATGTTCCGCGGCACAGCTGGCGGCGGCCATTACACCGCGTACGGCGGCCATTCTGTATATCAAATCTCACCACTGCGTCCAGAAAAGTATGCTCAGCGTGGAGCAGGCTGCGGTGGTGGCGCGTACGCATAATCTGCCGCTGATAGTGGACGCGGCGGCGGAAGAGGATTTGCAGTGCTACTACCGGGTTGGTGCAGATCTGGTGATTTATAGCGGCGCCAAGGCGATAGAAGGACCAACCAGCGGTCTGGTGATTGGTAAAACCCAATATGTTGAGTGGGTGAAGCGCCAGACGGCGGGGATTGGCCGGGCGATGAAGGTGGGCAAAGAGGGAATTCTTGGACTGACCTGTGCCATCGAATTGTATCTGAACGCGCAGAAAGAGAGCGGCGCGGAGATGGTCGAGAAAATGACGCCGTTCATTAATGCGTTGAACCAGCTTAACGGCGTGAGCGCCCGCGTGGTGTGGGATAGTGCAGGGCGCGACATCGCACGCACGGAAATTAAGTTTGATGAAGCGGTAACCGGGATCGCCACGGGGGAACTGGTCGACGCGCTCAAACAGGGGGAGTACGCGATTTACTTCCGTGGTTACAAAGCCAATGAAGGCATTATCGAAGCCGATGTGCGCAGCGTCGATCGCGCGCAGCTGGAGATTGTGGCCCGTCGAATTGGTGAAGTGATTTCGCAGGAGAAAAACGCATGAAACTGACCCCTAACTTTTATCGCGACCGCGTCTGCCTGAACGTGCTGGCAGGCTCCAAAGAAAATGCCCGGGATATTTATGCGGCGGCGGAAGGACACGTGCTGGTTGGCGTGTTGTCAAAAAATTACCCGGATGTCGCAAGCGCGGTAGCGGATATGCGTGAATACGCGGCCCTTATCGACAATGCGCTCTCCGTGGGGTTGGGGGCGGGCGATCCTAACCAGTCGGCGATGGTCAGTGAAATCTCCCGTCAGGTGCAGCCACAGCATGTCAATCAGGTCTTTACCGGCGTGGCCACCAGTCGCGCGCTGCTGGGCCAGCAGGAGACAGTGGTCAATGGTCTGGTCTCGCCAACCGGCACGCCGGGCAGGGTGAAAATCTCCACTGGTCCGCTAAGCAGCCAGTCGCCGGACGGTATTGTGTCGGTAGAAACCGCGATTGCGCTGCTCAAAGACATGGGCGGTAGCTCAATTAAATACTTCCCGATGGGCGGCCTGAAATGCCGTGACGAGTACATTGCGGTCGCGCAGGCCTGCGCCCGTCATGACTTCTGGCTGGAGCCAACCGGCGGTATCGATCTGGATAATTTCACTGAAATCCTGCAAATTGCCCTCGATGCCGGAGTGAGTAAAATCATTCCTCACATCTATAGTTCGATTATTGATAAGGTGAGTGGTAACACTCGTCCGGACGACGTACGCCAGCTGATGGCGATGACCCGGGCCTGCGTAGGCTAACTGACTGATGAGGAAACTGACGTGCGATTCCCCAACCAACGTTTAGCACAGCTGTTTGACATGTTGCAAAACGAAGCGCTTCCACAGGACGAGCTGGCGCAGCGGTTGTCGGTTTCCACACGCACCGTACGGGCGGATATCACCGCGCTAAACGCGCTGCTCACCCAGTACGGCGCACAGTTTGTCCTCAGCCGGGGTAATGGTTATCAGCTCAAAATTGATGACCCGGCAAGCTTTCACACCCTGCAAACGCAGCAGCCCAATACGTTGCTGCGCATCCCACGCACCAGCCAGGAACGGATACACTGGCTGGTGGTGCGTTTTCTGACGTCGGCTTTCTCGCTGAAGCTGGAAGATTTGGCTGATGAATGGTTTATCAGCCGCGCGACGCTGCAAAACGATATGGCTGAGGTGCGCGAGCATCTGCAACGTTATCATCTGACGCTGGAAACGCGTCCCCGTCACGGCATGAAGCTGTTCGGCAGCGAAATGGCGATCCGCGCCTGTTTGACCGATCTGCTGTGGACGCTGGCGCAGCAGGATCCGCAGCATCCGTTAGTGACGCAAGAAGCGCTGAATGCGGGGCTTCCTGAACAGTTGCAACCCGTTTTGCAGGACATTTTTGCCCGTTTCCATATTCGTCTGACCGATGAGGGCGAGCTGTTTTTACGCTTGTACTGCGCGGTGGCGGTACGGCGGATTAGCGAAGGATATCCACTCCCGGATTTTGCCGCAGAAGAGGCCGATCAATCGGTGTGCCTGGCCACGCGGGAAATCGCGGCGGTACTGCACCGCCTGGCAGACAAACCGCTTTCCGTTTCCGAAGAAAACTGGCTACAGGTGCATATTGCTGCCCGCCAGGTTCAGGATATCGCGCCCAGTGCTATCAATGCGGATGATGACGAAGCGTTGGTCAATTACATCCTGCGTTTTATCAACACCCAGTACAACTACAACCTGTTGAATGACAAACAGTTGCATGCTGACCTGCTGACGCATATTAAGACGATGATCACCCGGGTGCGTTACCAGATAATGATCCCCAATCCGCTGTTGGAAAATATTAAACAGCACTACCCCATGGCGTGGGACATGACGCTGGCCGCCGTCTCGGGATGGGGAAAATATACGCCGTACACCATCAGTGAAAATGAGATTGGCTTCCTCGTGCTGCATATTGGCGTCGGGCTGGAGCGTAGTTACAACATCGGTTACCAGAGACAGCCGAAGGTTCTGCTGGTATGCGATGCCGGAAATGCGATGGCGCGGATGATTGAAGCGGTACTGGCGCGTAAGTATCCGCAGATAGAGATCGTCGATACCGTAACGCTTCGCGACTACGAACAGCGGGAAAGCATCAGCGAAGATTTTGTCATCTCAACCGCGCGGATTGGTGAAAAAGATAAGCCGGTGGTGATGATTGCGCCGTTCCCTACCGATTATCAGCTGGAGCAGATTGGCAAACTGGTGCTGGTCGACAGAACCCGTCCGTGGATGTTGAACAAATTCTTCGATGCCGCCCATTTTCGTGTGATTGACGAGCCAATGGATCAACAAACGTTGTTCAAAACCTTATGCCGTCAGTTGCAGGATGAAGGTTTTGTCGACGCGGAGTTTCTTGATTCGGTGGTTGAGCGCGAGGCCATCGTCAGCACCATGCTGGGTGACAGCATTGCCTTGCCGCACGCCCTTGGTCTGCTGGCAAAGAAAACGGTGGTCTACACCATCCTCGCCCCACAGGGTATCGCCTGGGGCGATGAAACGGCCCACGTGATCTTCTTGCTCGCCATCAGCAAGAGTGAATACGAAGAGGCGATGGCTATCTACGATATCTTCGTCACCTTCCTGCGCGAACGCGCGATGACGCGACTCTGCGCGTGCCGTCATTTCACCGAGTTCAAAGCGGTTGCGATGGAGTGTGTGAGCCGTTTTTGAGAGGCGTTATCCAGAATTCGATGTAATGCGAGTGTAATGCTAAACTGCATTACACATTCGATTTTACTGGAGGCATAATGGCCACGCTGAACGTCCGTCTGGATGACAAACTCAAAAATGAGGCTTATGCCGTGCTGGAAAAACTGAATATTACTCCAACGGAAGCTGTGCGATTACTGTTTCAGTACGTCGCGGAAACGGGGCGCATGCCGGTGAAAACCGTCACCCTTAGCGACAGTGAAGATGCACTCATTCAGACAGTCCGGGAAAGGCTTGCCAGCCCGCAAAAGGGAATCAAGGTTAGTCTGGATGACTTATGAACTGGAATTCGACCCGAGAGCCTTAAAAGAGTGGCATAAACTGGGTGATACGGTGAAGACTCAGTTTAAGAAGAAGTTGGCCGACGTGTTGTTGAACCCCAGAATTGACTCTGCCCGTTTAAATGGTCTTCCTGACTGCTATAAAATTAAGCTTAAATCGTCCGGGTACCGTCTGGTGTACCAGGTTCGGGATGAGGTTGTGGTCGTGTTTGTTGTCGCGGTAGGTAAGCGAGAACATTCAGCCGTTTATCACGATGCAAACAAACGGCTTTAGCGATTAACGCAAATGATGTACAACCTGGTTGCTGCTGCCGCGCCAGATCAGCGCCGGGTCTTTAAGATCCTGCACAAATTTACCATCGACCAGCACGTTGATGAGATCCACCACCTGCATTTGCGCGGCGTTGAGTTCATTAAGCTTGTAGCCAGTCCACACCCAGATATCTTTCCCCGGACACTCAGCGTGAATACGCTGTACCAGTTGCAGGATATCCGGCACGTTTTGCGGATGCAGCGGATCGCCGCCGGACAGCGAAATACCCTGGCGAGGGATTCGCGTGTCGTTCAGATCGGCAATGATCTTGTCTTCCATCTCTTTGGTAAACGGCTGGCCGGAATTGAGTCGCCAGGTGCTTTTGTTATAGCAGCCAGGGCATTCATGCACGCATCCCGACACAAACAGGGTGCAGCGGGTTCCTGGGCCGTTGACGATATCGACAGGATAGTATTGATGGTATCGCATTTTCGCTTCTCAATTGACGCCATTACTGCGTTGTCTGCGCTCGCTCACCCGGGTCACTTACTTATGTAAGCTCCCCGGGATTCGCTTGCTTGCCGCCTTGTCCTGGCGCCAATTGCTTTGCGAAAAGCGTCACATCGCCAGGCAATAATACTGTCGAAATTAACCGATCTGCCCATTACCTAAATGCTTAACGCGGCGCTTCACTTCTTCCTGCTTACCGGCGTTAAACGGACGAGCGTCCGGGCTGCCTAAATAACCGCATACGCGGCGGGTGACCGACACGCGCGCGGCGTCGTGGTTACCACATTTCGGGCAGGTAAAGCCTTTGCTGGTGCACTCGAACTCACCGGTAAAGCCGCACTCGTAGCATTCATCGATTGGCGTGTTGGTCCCGTAATACGGCACGTGCTGATAGCTGTAATCCCAGACGTCTTCCAGTGCTTTCAGGTTGTGCTGAATGTTCGGGTACTCGCCGTAGCAAATGAAACCTCCGTTCGCCAGCGGCGGGTACGGCGCTTCGAAATCGATCTTGTCGTACGGGTTAACCTTTTTCTCCACGTCGAGGTGGAAGCTGTTGGTGTAGTAACCTTTGTCGGTAACACCCGGCACCACGCCAAACTCGGCGGTATCCAGACGGCAGAAACGATCGCACAGGTTTTCGCTTGGTGTACTGTACAGACTAAAGCCGTAGCCGGTTTCGTCTTTCCACTGATCGACCGCCTGACGCAGACGTTCCACAATGGCGATAGCTTTAGCGCGAAGCTGCTCGCTGTCGTACAAGTGTTTGTCGCCAAACAGCGCGTTGATGGTTTCGTGAATGCCGATGTAACCCAGAGAAATCGATGCGCGGCCGTTTTTAAAGATTTCTGACACGTCATCGTCTGCTTTCAGACGCACGCCGCAGGCCCCTTCCATATACAGGATTGGTGCAACGCGGGCCTTCACGCCTTCCAGACGCGCAATGCGGGTCATCAGCGCTTTACGCGCCAGGATCAGACGGTCGTCGAGCAGTTTCCAGAAGGTGGCTTCATCGCCATGAGCTTCCAGCGCGATACGCGGCAGGTTAAGGCTGATAACGCCGAGGTTGTTACGGCCATCGTGAACCTGTTCGCCGTTCTCGTTTTCCCATACGCCCAGGAAGCTGCGGCAGCCCATTGGCGTTTTGAACGAGCCGGTCACTTTAACCACCTGATCGTAGTTCAGGATATCCGGATACATACGCTTGCTCGCGCACTCCAGCGCCAGCTGCTTGATGTCATAGTTCGGATCGCCAAACTTGTGGTTCAGACCGTCACGAATCGCAAACACCAGTTTCGGGAACACGGCGGTTTTACGATTTTTACCCAGGCCAGCAATGCGGTTACGCAGAATGGACTGCTGGATCAAACGCGATTCCCAGCTGGTTCCCAGGCCGAAACCGAAGGTAACGAACGGCGTCTGACCGTTGGCGGTATGCAGGGTATTCACTTCATACTCAAGGGACTGGAATGCGTCGTAGCACTCTTTCTCGGTACGGGAATGCGCATAACCGTCGGCATCTGGGATCTGCCACTCTTCAGCGGTTTTGCGATGCTTATTAAAGCTCTCGGTCACGAACGGTGCGAGAACTTCGTCAATACGGTTAATGGTGGTACCGCCATAAATATGGCTGGCAACCTGCGCGATAATTTGCGCGGTGACGGCCGTCGCGGTGGAGATGGATTTTGGCGGCTCAATCTCCGCGTTACCCATCTTAAAGCCCTGCGTCAGCATACCTTTCAGGTCGATCAGCATGCAGTTAAACATTGGGAAGAACGGAGAGTAGTCGAGATCGTGATAGTGAATATCACCACGCTCGTGCGCCTGGACGACATCACGCGGCAACAGGTGTTGACGCGCATAGTGTTTGGCGACGATACCGGCCAGCAGGTCGCGCTGGGTCGGGATCACTTTGCTGTCTTTGTTGGCGTTTTCGTTCAGCAGAGCAGAGTTGGTTTGCTCAACCAGACCACGAATTTCCTGGTTCAGACGGCCACGTTTTTCACGCTGTATATCACGGTCGTGGCGATATTCGATGTACGCACGGGCGAGTTGCTTGTACGGACCAGACATCAGCTGGTTTTCAACCGCTGTCTGGATCTCGTTGATATCGACCTGGCTGCGCTCATTCATCTGGCTACTAACGACTTCTGCGACGGTGGCACAGTAATCTGCGTCATCGACTCCCGCTGCTTTAGCTGCACGCAGAATGGCTTCTTTGATGCGCTCTGATTTAAACGGCACTTTACAGCCATCTCGTTTCATCACATGCGGTGTCATGATCACTCCATATTTATAAGAACAGGTTATCCACAGAGGTTGGGGAAGCGGTCATGGCTTTATTCATCTCTATTGCCAATGACTTCCCGCAATCCTGACCCACTTTATCCACAATTCCACCGTTAAACGGTGCACTGTAGTTGTAGCAATTGTAGTCGATTAATACAACATATTGGGTCGGCGTGCATTTTAAGTTCTATATGTAGTGATTTGCATCAAGGATGTTTACGATTTATTTGATGTAGCGCAAAGTAAAAATCGGAGCGTACAGATGACGGGCAGTACAGCCGATTGTAAATTGTAGGCAGAAAATTCTGATTAATTATTCAGCAAAAACAGAAGGGTAAGCTAAGCGTATGTAGCAACGCCCGGTAGCGCTATGCGTACCGGGCCTGAACATAATTGCAAGCTATTTTTGCAACCACCAGACGGCCTCAAAAGGACGCAGTGTCATGTCCCCAGGTTGGCTGGCAACCTCGGCATAGTTGTGCATCAGCACCTGCCAGTTTCCGTCGGTCTGGGCTGGCTGCCAGCTCTGAAAGGTACCGCTCAGATTGGCAATGACCAGTAGCCGCTGCCCTTGCCACTCTCGTTGATAGCACCACAGATGCGGGCTGTCCGGTAGCAGATCCTGGTAGTCGCCCCAGGTGATAACCGGCTCCGCTTTGCGCAAGGCGATCAGCTTCTGATAGGTGTAGAACACCGAGTCGGTATCGTTCAGTGCTGCCGCCACGTTGATGTCTGCTGCGTTGTCACACAGATTGATCCACGGCTCGCCGGGGGTGAAGCCCGCGTGTTTGCTGCTATCCCATTGCATCGGCGTGCGGCTGTTATCGCGAGATTTACTGGCGAGGATCGCCAGCAGTTCTTGCGCATCGCGTCCCTGGCCGTTCAACTCGGCAAACATGTTATGGCTTTCCACATCGCGATAATCGGTAATCTGGCGAAAGTGCGGGTTGGTCATGCCAATCTCTTCACCCTGGTAGATGTAGGGGGTGCCCTGCATGCCATGCAGCACCATCGCCAGCATTTTGGCCGACGGAACGCGGTATTTACCTTCATCGCCAAAACGCGACACGATGCGCGGCTGATCGTGGTTACACCAGAACAGCGCGTTCCAGGCCTGATTGTGCATGCCCTGCTGCCAGTGGCGGAACAGGGTTTTTAGCGCCACATAATCGGGTTTTGCTAACGTCCACTTCTCACCGTTGGGATAATCCACTTTCAGGTGGTGGAAGTTAAAGGTCATCGACAGTTCACTACCATCTTGTGCGGCGTACTGCTGGCAATGTTCAAGCGTAGTGGAAGACATTTCGCCGACCGTCATCAGGTTGCGTGGGGTAAAAACATCGCGGTTCATCTCACGCAAAAATTCATGCGCGCGCGGGCCGTCGGTATAAAAACGCCGTCCATCGCCGTCGGGATCGTTCGGGAAGTCCTGGTCTTTAGAGATAAGATTCACCACGTCGAGGCGCAGTCCGTCCACGCCGCGATCGGCCCAAAACTCGCATACTTTCTTAAGCTCGGCGCGTACCGCCGGGTTTTCCCAGTTCAGGTCGGCTTGCTCCGGAGCAAAGAGGTGCAGATAGTACTGCTCGCTTTCGGCGTGCCAGCCCCAGGCGTTGCCGCCAAACTTGGAGCGCCAGTTATTTGGCGGGCAGTCTGGCGTGCCGTCGCGCCAGAAATAAAACTGACGATACGGGCTGTCTTTATCCAGCGCTTCACGAAACCAGGCGTGCTGGGTTGAGGTGTGGTTAAACACCATGTCGAGAATAATACGGATGCCGCGCGCTTTCGCCTGCGCCACCAGTTCGTCAAAGTCTTCCAGCGTGCCGTAGGCCGGATCGACAGACGTGTAGTCTGCGACGTCGTAACCGTTATCAACCTGCGGCGAAATATAGAACGGCGTCAGCCAGATGGCATCAACGCCCAGCTTTTGCAAATAGTCGAGGCGCTGCGTCACGCCGCGTAAATCTCCGGTGCCGCTGCCGGTGGTGTCCTGAAAACTCTTGGGGTAAACCTGATAGATAACGCCGTTTTGCCACCAGTGGGGAATATTCATGGTTGTTTCCTGGAAATACGCTGGGGCGCAACTGCGCCCCGAAGAAAAGTTAGACAATCTGTAATGTGCCCAGACGGTGTTTACGCTGGTAAACGAATGAGGTCAGTACCATTGGGATGACAATCGCAATGACCATCGCCATACCAAAGACCTGCCAGTAAGTCGGCTGGATGGAGAGGATGCCCGGCAAACCGCCGACGCCAATCCCGTTCGCCAGCACACCGTTCAGGCCGCACAGCAGTCCGGCGAGACCGGAACCGATCATCGCGCACAGCATTGGGAAGCGGTATTTCAGGTTGATCCCGTACATCGCTGGTTCAGTTACCCCGAGATAGGCGGAGATCGCGGCTGGAACGGAGATTTCACGTTCGTTGTGTTTGCGGCTGGAGATAATGATCCCGACCACCGCAGAGGCCTGAGCGATATTCGACAGTGCGATCAGTGGCCATACCGGCGTACCGCCCATGCTCTGAATCATCTGCATGTCGATAGCCAGCGTGGTCTGATGCACACCGGTGATCACCAGCGGGGCATACAGGAAGCCGAACAGCGCCGCGCCAATCGGAGCAAAACTGCCGGTCAGCAGATGACGGACCGCAAACGCGACACCGTCGCCAATCATGCGGCCAAATGGACCGATAAAGGCATGCGCAAGGAATACCGCAAGGATCAGCGAGCACACCGGGACGATCACCAGATACAGGTAATCCGGGACGATGCGCTTCATGCGTGTTTCAATAAACCCGAGCGCCAGCCCGGCCAACAGTGCCGGAATGACCTGCGCCTGGTAGCCCACTTTCTCAATACTGAACAGGCCGAAGTTCCACACGTCCGGCACCTGCTGACCGAGCAAATAGGCGTTCATCAGTTGCGGAGAAACCAGGGTCACGCCCAGCACAATACCGAGGATCGGCGTACCGCCCATTTTCTTGACTGCCGACCAACAAATCCCGACCGGCAAATAGAAGAAGATCGCTTCGCCAATCAGCCACAGGAAGTCATAGAGGGTTTTCAGCGAAGGATGCATCTGCGCCAGCGTCTGCCCGTTACTCATGGGCAGATCGCCGATCACGTTACGGAAACCTAAGATCAGGCCGCCGCTAATCAGCGCTGGCAGCAGCGGGAAGAAGATCTCCGCGAAGTGAGAGATCAGCTGTTCATGCCATTTCATGTTCTGCCGCGCCGCTTTCTTTGCCTGCTCTTTGTCGGCACTGGCTTGTCCGGTGGTCGCCAACAGCGCTTTGTAGTAATCGCCCACCTCGGTGCCAATTACCACCTGAAACTGCCCGGCGTTGGTGAAGCAGCCTTTGACCATTGGCAACAATTCGATCTCTTTCGGTCTGGCGTTTGCAGGCTGATTCAGCACAAAACGCAGGCGAGTAATGCAGTGACTCACTGTAGCGATATTGTCGCGCCCGCCAACCAGCTCAATTAGCCGGTCAATGTCTGCTTGTTTTATTTTGCTCATGATGGTGTGTGTTCCCCGTAGACCGGAAAAGACGCTGTTGCGTCGTCATTCGGCAACTCTCTCGTTGTTGGCGCCAGAGTATATCTTCGATGAATATTTAAAAATGGGAACGTTCCCGAAACGCAGCGAAGATCACAAATTAATGCTCAGAAAGCGATCAGGAGAGGGTGGAAGGAATAACGATTTGTCGTGGTTCGCTGCGGCCGTTGATCTGTTCGATCAGCTGCGAGGCCGCTTGTCGCCCGGCTTCGGCGTATCCAGGATCGACGGTGATAATTTCCGGATGGAGGAATTTCATCAGCGGCGTGCTGCCCACGCTTGCCAACTGCAGGTTCTCAATCCGCTGCTCCTGCAGATATTTGCTGACGCCAAGGGCAAGGGTATCCGTCGCACAGACTAAGGCAGTGGTTTCCGGGGTGATGACGTTGGCGGCCTGCTCATAGCCCTGCTTCATGGCCAGACCCGGCAGCGCGGCCACAGGATGTAGTTTGTGTTTTTTACAGAATACCAGGTAGGCCTCATGGCGGCGTTTACCAGTGGTCACATCGCTATGCGGAACACCAAGAAAGCTAATATGGCGATGCTCGCGTTCGTATAAACGCTGCATCAGGGTACGAATGGCACCCTCATCGTCATAGCAGACGGAGGCAAAGCCTTTGGCATCTCTTGCCAGCAGCACCAGAGAATCTTGCCAGGAGGCGAGCATGGCTTCAGTAATGCCGGTAAAACCAAACAGCACCACGCCATCAATGTTGCGGCGTCTGAGCATGCCGAGATGTTCTTCAACCAGCTCGGGCGAGAACTGGCTTTCCATCATGATCGGATCGTAGCCCTGTTCATAAAAGGCGGGCAGCATGGTCTGCACGGCGAGATTTTCCGAAAGCGAGTCCAGACGCGTGACGATAATCGCCACCACCTTGTCGCTTTGTCCGCGCATGGCGCGTGCGGAGCGGGAAGGGGAAAAACCGTGCTGATTCATCACCGCCTCAACGCGTTCGCGGGTGCGTTCACTCACGCCGCTTTCATTGTTGAGCACACGGGAAACGGTTGATTTTCCCACACCGCTTAAGCGGGCGATGTCTTTAATGGTCAGCCGATTTTGCATCCTGTTTTCCCGTGTTGCGTGTGAAGTTATGCCAAATAGAGAATAACTTTACTCAAGCGCGGCGCAATGGGCAAAGTCTGGTATACGTTTGGTTTAGTTTCCATGGTTTATCATACCGCCATAATTGCCACAAACCTTATGGTTTTCTGCGTATAATCCGCGGCGCAAATCATTCACTTACCGGAGGCTATATGGATCCCGATCCCACCCCTCTCCCGAGATGGAGAAACAACCCTTTCCGGTAAGCCTGTCTTTCACTGTCTTACCGGAACAGTAAGACAGTGACGTTCTGACGTCCCTGTTGTGATTTTAATATTGCCACCAGGCAAGGCTTTGCCACGCCTGAAGGATTTACTGCGCCTGTTTATACTGGTGCAGAGGGACTGCCTATGTTCAAAAATATGACTCGCCAGCTGTTTGCCCGGCTAAGCCGCCATTTACCACATCGTCTGGTGCATCGCGATCCGTTGCCGAATGCTCAGACCGTTGCCAGCACACCGATCCCGCCATCGCTGAGCGAACATTGCCTGAAAATGGCGCTGATGGACGAAGACGCGCTGTGGAAAACGTTCGGCGCTCATCCGGAAGGCTTAAACGCCGCAGAAGTCGAGAACGCCCGCGAAATACATGGCGAGAACCAGTTGCCGGCACAGAAGCCGTCACCCTGGTGGGTGCATCTGTGGGTCTGCTATCGCAACCCGTTTAATATACTGCTGACCATTCTCGGGGCGATTTCCTATGCCACCGAAGATCTGTTTGCCGCTGGCGTCATCGCCCTGATGGTCGTCATCTCTACGCTGCTGAATTTTGTGCAAGAGGCGCGTTCCACCAAAGCGGCTGATGCGCTGAAAGCGATGGTCAGCAACACCGCCACGGTGCTGCGCGTCATCAACGAGAAAGGGGAGAACGGCTGGGTTGAACTGCCGATCGACCAGTTGGTTCCCGGCGATGTCATCAAGCTGGCGGCAGGGGATATGATCCCAGCCGATCTGCGCGTGGTGCAGGCTCGTGACCTGTTCGTCGCCCAGGCTTCGCTGACCGGTGAATCGCTGCCGGTGGAGAAAGTGGCAACCAGTCGCGATCCGCAGCAAAGCAACCCGCTGGAATGCGATACCCTGTGCTTTATGGGCACCAACGTGGTGAGCGGCACGGCGCAGGCCATCGTGATTTCAACCGGCGCCAATACCTGGTTCGGGCAACTGGCGGGTCGCGTCAGCGAGCAGGAAAGCGAGCAGAATGCCTTCCAGAAAGGGATCAGCCGCGTCAGCATGCTGCTGATCCGCTTTATGCTGGTGATGGCGCCCATCGTGCTTATTATCAACGGTTACACCAAAGGTGACTGGTGGGAAGCGGCGCTGTTTGCCCTGTCTGTGGCGGTGGGACTGACTCCAGAAATGCTGCCGATGATCGTCACCTCAACGCTGGCGCGTGGGGCGGTGAAGCTGTCAAAACAAAAGGTTATCGTTAAACACCTCGACGCTATCCAGAACTTTGGCGCGATGGATATCCTGTGCACCGATAAAACCGGCACCCTGACTCAGGATAAAATTGTACTTGAGAATCATACGGATATCTCTGGAAAGCCCAGCGAACATGTCCTGCATTCTGCGTGGCTGAACAGCCATTATCAGACCGGGCTGAAGAATCTGCTGGATACGGCGGTGCTGGAAGGTGTGGACGAAGAATCAGCCCGCCAGCTCTCGACTCGCTGGCAGAAAATCGATGAGATCCCGTTTGATTTTGAACGTCGCCGCATGTCGGTAGTGGTGGCAGAAGAAACCGATGTGCACCAGCTGGTCTGTAAAGGGGCGCTACAGGAGATCCTCAGCGTATGTACCCAGGTGCGTCACAACGGTGAGATAGTCCCGTTAGATGACAACATGCTGCGTCGGGTGAAACGCGTCACGGACACGCTGAACCGGCAGGGGCTGCGCGTGGTGGCGGTGGCGACGAAATACCTGCCAGCGCGTGAAGGTGATTACCAGCGTATTGATGAATCAGATCTGATCCTCGAAGGCTATATTGCGTTCCTCGATCCGCCGAAAGAGACCACCGCACCTGCGCTTAAAGCGCTGAAAGCCAGCGGCATTACGGTGAAAATCCTCACTGGCGATAGCGAATTGGTGGCGGCAAAAGTGTGTCATGAAGTGGGCCTGGATGCGGGCGATGTGGTTGTCGGTAGCAGCATTGAAGGGTTAAGCGATGATGAGCTGGCTCGGCTTGCTCAGCGCACCACGCTGTTTGCCCGTCTGACGCCAATGCACAAAGAGCGCATTGTCACGCTGCTCAAGCGCGAAGGCCATGTGGTCGGCTTTATGGGCGATGGTATAAACGATGCTCCGGCGCTGCGTGCGGCGGACATTGGTATCTCCGTTGACGGCGCGGTTGATATTGCGCGTGAAGCGGCGGATATCATCCTGCTGGAAAAGAGCCTGATGGTGCTGGAAGAAGGGGTGATTGAAGGACGCCGTACCTTCTCTAACATGCTGAAGTACATCAAAATGACGGCCAGTTCAAACTTTGGTAACGTATTTAGCGTGCTGGTGGCGAGCGCCTTCTTACCGTTCCTGCCGATGTTACCGCTGCACTTACTGATTCAGAACCTGCTGTACGATGTATCCCAGGTGGCGATTCCGTTTGATAACGTCGACGAAGAGCAGATCAAAAAGCCGCAGCGCTGGAATCCCAGCGAATTGGGCCGCTTTATGATCTTCTTTGGACCGATCAGCTCGATCTTCGACATTCTGACCTTTTGCCTGATGTGGTTCGTCTTCCATGCCAATACGCCTGAACATCAGACATTGTTCCAGTCTGGCTGGTTCGTGGTGGGCCTGCTGTCGCAAACGTTGATTGTGCATATGATTCGTACCCGTCGCGTGCCGTTCATCCAGAGCCGCGCCGCGTGGCCGCTGATGCTGATGACGCTGGTGGTGATGGTCGTCGGCATTGCATTACCGTTCTCGCCGCTGGCCAGCTATCTGCAATTGCAGGCATTGCCGCTGAGCTACTTCCCGTGGCTGATTGCGATTTTGGCGGGTTACATGACATTGACTCAATTAGTGAAAGGTTTTTATAGCCGTCGCTACGGCTGGCAGTAAACATCAAACGCCTCAGCAGGATGGTGTTAATACCATCCTGCATTCCTCATTTTCATTCGAAGATATTACCTCACAACATTAGTGTTTTATTTTTATTGAAATGCTAACGGGTGTTATTAGTATCAAATCGCCTTCCTTGCGTTGTTTTTTTATCAATAAAACGATCTGCATTGCAAAAATGAAACAGTGTGCTAAAAATTTTAAGCGTCTGCGATTTTTTGTGAACGCAGTCATCGAAATAAATTGTTACACCAGTTAGTCTGCGCAGGTAACGTCGTTAAGAAAGTTTCTCGCTGCCCGTTTTTAATTCCGGCAGTCATTTGCTCTGCAAGCTATTCCTGTTAATGGATATTATGAACTTCTGGAGAAGGACAAATGAAACTGACAAAAAACCTGTTAAGTCTATGTATTGGCGCGTCTGTATTACTGATGAGTCATGCAACGCTGGCACAAACTTTTCGCGCCGCAGATGTGCATCCGGCTGATTACCCTAACGTTGTTGCTGTCAAACATATGGGGGAAAAACTTAGCGCCGCGACCGACGGTCGTCTGGAGATTAAAACATTTCCTGGTGGCGTGTTAGGCGATGAAAAACAGATGATTGAACAGGCGCAATTAGGCGCTATCGATATTATTCGTGTCTCAATGACGCCTGTTGCCGCCATTCTCCCTGAAATTAACGTGTTTACCCTGCCATATATTTTCCGCGATGAGGACCATCTGCATAAGGTTCTCGACGGCATGATCGGGCAGGAAATTGGCGATCGTCTGACGGCCAATACCAAATCGCGGCTGGTGTTTCTCGGCTGGATGGATGCCGGCACGCGTAACCTGATCACCAAAAATCCGGTGGTGAAACCGGAAGATTTACACGGTATGAAAATCCGCGTTCAAGGAAGTCCGATAGCGCTGGATACTCTGAAAGCGATGGGCGCTAACTCCGTTGTCATGGGCGTCAGTGAAGTATTTAGCGGCATGCAGACCGGCGTTATTGATGGCACGGAAAATAACCCGCCAACGTTTGTTGCGCATAACTATTTGCCGGTCGTGAAAAACTATACCTGGAGCAAACACTTTATTATTCCTGAGCTTTTTCTGTTTTCGAAAGCTAAATGGGATAAGTTGAAAAAAGAAGATCAGGATCTCATTATTAAACTCGCCAAGGAAGCACAGATAGAGCAACGAAAACTTTGGCAGGATTATAATGCGAAATCACTGGAGACCATGAAAGCCAACGGCGTTCAGTTCCACGATATTGATACGGACTATTTCTATAAAGCCACGCAGTCAGTGCGGGATAATTACGGTAAAGACCACCAGGATTTGATCAAACGTATTCAGGATGTGAAGTAATTCATCAGGTGGAGGATATCAACCCTCCGCCTGAATCTTTTGATTAATTCGAGGTGATAATTATGGGTGAATGCTATTCATCGGTAATGGATTTTCTTTATCGGGTGTCAATGTGGATTGCCGGTATCGCATTATTGGTCATGGTCGCCATTATCCCCATTGGTATATTCGCGCGTTATGTTCTGAATAACGCCCTGTCATGGCCTGAACCCGTCGCTATTCTCTGTATGGTGACATTCACCTTTATTGGCGCGGCGGTGAGCTATCGTGCAGGCTCGCATATCGCGGTGAGCATGGTGACTGACCGTCTGGGGGATGCTTCCCGCCGTTATTGCTCGGTAATCGCAGACGTTATGTTGGTGGCGATAAGCCTGTTTATCCTCTGGTACGGAACCAATCTCTGTCTTGAACTGTGGGACCAGCCCGTGGCGGAATTCCCGCTTTTAAGCGCCGGGCAAAACTATCTTCCGTTGCCGATTGGCTCTGCCATAACGCTGCTGTTTATCGCAGAAAAGATTTTCCGTGGTCCGCAGTATCAACGTCCCGTTGTCATGCTGGGATCGACCAGCTAGTTACCGCCCCCATTTCAGAAAGGAAAGCAGATGGATGCATTTATTCTCGTCTTTACGCTCGGCATTATGCTGGCGATTGGGGTACCGGTAGCGTACGCGGTTGGCATTAGCGCCATCATTGGGGCCTGGTATATTGATATTCCGCTGGAAGCGGTAATGATCCAACTGACCAGCGGGGTGAACAAGTTCTCTCTGTTAGCGATCCCATTCTTTATTCTGGCCGGGGCTATTATGGCCGAAGGGGGAATTGCGCGGCGACTGGTGAACTTTGCCTATATTTTTGTTGGTTTTATCCGCGGCGGACTGTCGCTGGTAAACATTGTGGCATCAACCTTTTTTGGTGCTATTTCCGGATCGTCTGTGGCTGATACCGCGTCCATCGGTTCGGTAATGATCCCGGAGATGGATAAAAAAGGTTATCCGCGTGACTTTGCCGCAGCGGTAACGGCCAGTGGTTCGGTACAGGCGATTCTTACGCCGCCCAGCCATAACTCGGTTATTTACTCGCTGGCGACCGGCGGCACGGTGTCGATTGCCGCGCTGTTCATCGCCGGGATCCTGCCGGGGCTGCTGTTAAGCCTCAGCCTGATGGTGATGTGCGTGGCTTTTGCGCACAAGCGCGGTTATCCAAAAGGAGAACGTGTACCGTTTCGCCAGGCGCTGAAGATTTTCGTTGATACGCTGTGGGGCCTGATGACCGTTGTGATCATCATGGGCGGTATCCTGTCAGGTATCTTTACCGCAACGGAGTCTGCGGCAATTGCCTGCCTGTGGGCCTTCTTTGTCACCATGTTTATCTATCGTGACTATAAATGGTCTGAGCTGCCGAAGCTGATGTTCCGCACGGTGAAGACGGTCACTATCGTCATGATCCTGATAGGTTTTGCCGCCGCGTTTGGGGCCGTCATGACTTATATGCAGTTGCCGATGCGTATCACTGAAGCCTTCACCAGCATCTCGGACAACAAATACGTCATCCTGATGTGTATTAACATCATGCTGCTGCTGATCGGTACGCTGATGGATATGGCACCGCTGATCCTTATTCTGACGCCGGTTCTGCTGCCGGTGACCAACGCGCTCGGCATTGATCCGGTTCATTTTGGCATGATCATGCTGGTGAACTTAGGGATCGGCCTGATTACGCCGCCGGTAGGGTCGGTGCTGTTTGTGGCCAGTGCGGTGAGTAAACAGAAAATAGAGCAGGTGGTGAAGGCGATGTTGCCATTCTACCTTGTGCTATTCCTGGTGCTGATGCTCGTGACGTACATTCCGGCGATTTCGCTGTTCCTGCCGAAACTGTTTGGTGTGATGTGATAAATGCCCGGTGGCGCTTACGCTTACCGGGCCTGTAAACGACCCGTGCATTGGCCGGACGAGGCGAAGCCGCCATCCGGCACAAGGAGACTTAGCGACGAACGGCGATCGCTTCAATCTCGATTTTCACGTCTTTCGGCAGACGGGCAACTTCTACGCAAGAACGCGCAGGGAAGGTCGCGTTGTGTTCGGTGAAGAACGCTTCGTAGGTCGCGTTTACAGTTGCGAAATCGTTCAGGTCTTTTACGAAGACGGTCGTTTTTACGATGTCGCCCACTTTCAGGCCTGCTGCTTCAACGATAGCTTTTACGTTTTCCAGCGACTGACGTGCCTGAGCGGACACGTCTTCCGCTACGGCACCGGTTTTCGGATCGACCGGGATCTGACCGGAAGTGATTACCATGCTACCCAGATCAACGCCCTGAACGTATGGGCCGATTGCTGCTGGTGCATTTTCCGTCGCGATAGTCTTGCTCATGATTTCTCCTGAATTACAGCGGTAGTAGAATGTTCCCGCTCATTATAGGGAGCCGGGATCTCATAACCAACCCCAATTAGTTGGCCAGCACCACATAATGCGAAAACTCTTTTTCACAGTATTTGCATTTGAGTGCGATGTCATCGGCACGCTTTTTCACTGCAAAACTGGAGGAAACCGGCTCAGCATGGCTGATACAGTTGCTGTTCGGGCAAACCAGTACGTTGTCGATACGCTCTGGCAGGCTCGGACGTGATTTACCCACCACGTCGTAATCGTCAATGCGGTTTACCGTTGCCTGCGGGGCGTACAGGGATAGCTGGTTTACCTGCTCATCGGTCAGGAACGTGTTTTCAATTTTAATCAGGTCCTTACGGCCCATCTCGCCTGACGGCAGGTTCAGACCGATGGTGATACGCTGGTCGGTTTCCGTCAGTTTGAACAGCGTCAGCAGCTTAAAACCAACCTGTGCGGGAATATGGTCAATCACGGTGCCACGTTTGATGGCTTCAACCTGCAGTTTGTTATCGTGTGTCATCTCTTTTTCTCCCTTACAGTGCCAGTTCGCTATTCAGTACCAGTGCCAGTAACGCCTGGCGGGCGAAGATGCCGTTGCCAGCCTGCTGGAAATACCAGGCGTGCGGCGTCTTGTCGACGTCGGTGGTGATCTCATCGATACGCGGCAGCGGATGCAGTACCTTCATGTTTGCTCTGGCGCCGTTCAGATCGCTGGCGCGCAGAACAAACTGCGCTTTCACGTTGGCGTATTCGGACGGGTCCAGACGCTCTTTTTGTACGCGGGTCATGTAGAGGATATCGACCTCCGCCATCACCTCTTCAATAGTGCCGTGCAGGCTCCAGGCGATACCTTTTTCATTCAACATATCCAGAATGTATTGCGGCATGGCCAACGCGTCCGGGGCGATGAAGTAGAAACGGTTACCTTCGAACTTCGCCAGCGCCTGGGTCAGGGAATGGACGGTGCGGCCATATTTCAGGTCACCCACCATGGCGATGTGCAGATTGTCCAGGCGACCCTGAGTTTCCTGAATGGTGAACAGATCCAGCAGCGTTTGGGTGGGATGTTGGTTGGAGCCGTCGCCTGCGTTCAGTACCGGAACGTTACCGGAGAACTCCGTAGCCAGACGCGCGGCGCCTTCCTGCGGATGGCGCATTACGATGGCGTCGACATAGGTGCTGATGACGGAAATAGTGTCGGCCAGTGTTTCACCTTTTTTGCCCAGAGAGGTGTTGCTACTGTCAGAGAAACCCACCACGCTGGCGCCCAGGCGGTGCATGGAGGTTTCAAAGGATAAACGGGTGCGGGTTGAGGCTTCAAAGAAGCAGCTGGCGATAACCTTATGCTTTAACAGCTCCGGCTGTGGGTTAGCTTTTAATTTCGCCGCTGTTGCGAGGACCAGATTGAGGTCATCGCGGCTGAGGTCGTTTATGGAAATGATGTGTTTTTGATAGAGCGGGTTAGCCATGTTTATCTCCTGACGCCTGGGCAAAAAAAAAGCCCCTCAATTGAGGGGCTCGGAATGGGTGATCAACGGAAAGAAAAACGGCAGGCCAGCGTCCTTTTTCAGACGCGGTAAGACAAAATGTCGTACACACTGAACCATACATCCTCCCGGCAAATTGTCCGCGATTATACTCAGCTCCGTTGTGGGATCAAGCGAAAAATGCACAAATTATTCATCGCAAACGATTCTCATGAATATTCATTCACCCTGAATGCCAAACAGCAACAATGAGATAAACATGCGTTGACGCAAAATATTGGCAAATAGCAGTAGTATGGCAGACCGTTTTTTCGTATAACAACTAAAATGAAACGATGTTTTAATTAAGGGGTTTGAGATGATTGTCGGCAATATTCACAACCTGGATGCCTGGCTGCCGGAAGAGCTGCGTCAGGCGATTGAACACATTAAAGCGCATGTGACGGATGAGACGGAAAAAGGTAAGCACGACATCGACGGCGATCGTCTGTTTTATCTGATTGCTGAAGATATGACGGAGCCGTTTGCACAGCGCCGCGCCGAGTATCACGCGCGCTATCTGGATATTCAGATCCTGCTCAAAGGTCAGGAAGGCATGACCTTCAGCACGCAGCCTGCGGGCGCGCCGGAAACTGACTGGCTGGCGGATAAAGATATCGCCTTCCTGCCGGAAGGAGTACAGGAGAAAACGGTGGTGCTGAACGAAGGTGATTTCGTGGTGTTTTATCCGGGCGAAGTGCATAAACCGCTGTGCGCGGTCGGTGCACCAGCGCTGGTACGCAAAGCCGTGGTGAAAATGCGGGTGGCATAAGCGTATTTGCCGGGGGCGGCTTCGCCTTACCCGGCCTACGGGAGCGCGATTTTAGGCCGGATAAGATGCTTAGCATCGCCATCCGGCATTCTTTTCATCCATGCTCTTACTTCGCCAGCGTCGCCACCATCACCGCTTTGATGGTGTGCATCCGGTTTTCTGCCTGATCAAATACGATACTGGCGGGGGATTCAAAGACCTCATCGGTCACTTCCATTCCACCGTGCAGACCATATTCCTGTGCCATTTGTTTTCCAAGCGTGGTTTGATCGTCATGAAACGCGGGCAGGCAGTGCAGGAATTTCACCTGCGGATTGCCGGTCAACGCCATCATCGCGCTATTAACCTGGTACTTACGCAGCAGCGCAATACGTTCGGCCCACTTCTCTTTTGCCTCGCCCATTGATACCCAGACGTCGGTATAGATGAAGTCCGCGCCTTTCACGCCCGTGGCGACATCTTCGGTCAGCGTAATATTGCCGCCGTTTTTCTGTGCCAGCGCTTTGCACTCCGCAACCAGACTTTCTTCCGGCCAGCAGGCCTGCGGTGCGACCAGACGCAGATCCAGCCCGGTTAACGCGGCGGCTTCCAGCATGGAATTGCCCATATTGTTGCGGGCATCACCGGTGTAGACCAGCGTCATCTCATTAAACGCTTTACCCGGCAGGTGTTCCTGCATAGTTAACAGATCCGCCAGCAGCTGGGTGGGATGAAACTCGTTGGTTAATCCGTTCCACACCGGAACTCCGGCATATTCCGCCAGCGTCTCGACAATCTCCTGACCGTGGCCCCGATACTGAATACCGTCGTACATGCGGCCGAGCACGCGGGCGGTGTCTTTGATCGACTCTTTATGGCCAATCTGGCTGCCGCTTGGCCCGAGGTATGTCACGCGCGCGCCCTGATCGTATGCGGCAACTTCGAAAGAGCAACGGGTACGGGTTGAGTCTTTTTCGAAGATGAGCGCGATGTTTTTACCGGTGAGCTTTGCGACTTCAGTGCCGTTTTTCTTTTCCGCCTTCAGCTGTGCGGCGAGCTGAAGCAGTGACGTGAGTTCAGCAGAGGTGAAATCAAGCAGTTTCAAAAAATGTTTCTGATAAAACGCAGACATGGTTCCCTCACATGGCTTAGGCCATTTATTGAATTAAAATTCAATTTATATGGATGTTTATTCATTTGCAACCTTGTTTAACAAATCTTTCCTGGAAAGGTGGAGGCAATGACAGCGGTATGTGACAATAAGAGTATCGGCAGGACATTATGAGGAACGAGCCATGGCAAACCCGGAACTACTGGAAGAACAGCGTGAAGAAACACGCTTGATTATTGAAGAGTTACTCGAAGATGGCAGCGATCCAGACGCGCTGTACACCATCGAGCATCACCTTTCCGCGGATGACTTCGAAACCCTGGAAAAAGCGGCAGTAGAAGCCTTCAAGCTGGGTTATGAAGTGACCGAGCCGGAAGAGCTGGAAGTGGAAGAAGGCGACACGGTTATTTGCTGTGACATTCTGAGCGAATGTGCACTGAATGCGGAGTTGATAGATGCTCAGGTTGAGCAACTGATGAACCTGGCTGAAAAATATGATGTGGAATACGACGGTTGGGGCACCTATTTTGAAGACCCGAACGGCGAAGAAGGTGAAGACGGCGACGATGAAGACCTCGTCGACGAAGATGATGACGGCGTGCGTCACTAAGTCATCTACTGACCTGCGGTAGCCCAGGCTGCCGCAGGCCAAGGACAACGTATGGATTACCTGCAAATACTCTCCCCGATCCACAATTTCCTGCACTGTAAAACGCCCCAGGCCTGGCTTGATAAAGCGCGAGACCCGGCATATCTGCCTCTGTTATTGACCGATCACCTCGTCTGTGAGCTGAAAGCGGCGCAAACGGCGATGCTGCTGGTGCGTAAGTATGTCGCGGATAAACAGGGATCGCAGGCGCTGCTGGACTGGCTGAAACCCTATGAAGCGTTTGCTTTCAGAGAAGGAGATGAGCCGGATTTTATCGCGCTGAATAAACAGATAAGCAAAAGCGTGATGCCGCAAACCGACGACCCGTGGGGACGCAAGCTTATCGACAGCATGGTTTTGCTTATCAAAGAAGAGCTTCATCACTTCTGGCAGGTGCGTGAGGCGATGATGAGCCGCAACATTCCCTATATCAAGATTACCGCCAGCCGTTATGCCAAAGGCATGCTCAAAGAGGTACGCACCCACGAGCCGCTGACGTTAATCGATAAACTGATTTGCGGGGCTTATATTGAGGCGCGTTCCTGTGAACGGTTCGCCGCGCTGGCACCGTATCTGGATGACGATTTGCAGGCGTTTTATCTGTCGCTGCTGCGATCCGAGGCGCGGCACTATCAGGATTACCTGGCGCTGGCGCAGCAGGTTTCAACCGATGATATCAGTAGTCGGGTGCAGTTTTTTGGCGAAGTAGAAGCCGCGTTGATCACCTCTCCTGACGATGAATTCCGCTTCCACAGCGGTGTGCCAGCTTAGTTCCTTTGTTTGACGCGCGGTGTCCATCGCCGCGCGGATTAATCCTTCCTGTTTCTGTTAGCAAAATCTGGTGGCTGGAAATCGCTCGCTGCTGCCGTAATAATCAAAACACACGAAGGGGAAATATATCCCCGTAACAGAGATGATTTGGCATAAGGATGGTTAATGAACTGGGCACACGTTTTGTTGGCAGGTTATATCGGGGCGGTGATTGCTATCGTCGTCGGCATGTTTCGCAAAAAAGGCTGGCTGGGCAAGATCTCCGGCGCGGTGGTTTTTGTGGTGGCGATTATCGCGTGGAATCTGTTTGATGTGCACTACCTGATCCCACGCGAAAGCCCGGATTATGGTCTGACCGAAGAGCAGCAGTTTGAAAAGGCGATGCTCTCCAATCCGGCGTTTCAGGTGATTAAGGAGCAGGAACCTGAGCTGACACAAAAAATTATCAGCCAGGCAGCGCAGATGAAGAAAGCAGGGAGTAGCGAACAGCAGGTTATCGACGCGATACAGCCGCAAATTCTTCAGTTACAAATGGCAAGATTGCAGCAGGCGCCAGATGCCAATGTCATTGAATATATGAAAATTAACCTTGAGCAGATCGCTGCTGTGGCCAAAATAGGTGATGACGAATGCTTCCGCTTTCTGTTTCCGGCAGTGAAAGGGGGGATTAACCCGGCACGTCTGGTTCCGCATGAGATCATGAACCGTCGTATGGCGAGTGATATGAGTATGATGCGTGCTGCCTATGGTCCGAACAAACATACGGTCACGGCAGATGAGAAACAGCTGGCGTTGCAGGATCTGCAAGCAATAAGTCCTGGGCTAGTACAGCGCTATGGGCCGGATATTCAGATCATGGCCGATCCGACTAAAGCGATCGGCAAAGAGAAAATTGCCTGTGAGATAGTGCAGGATCTCTGGTCACAGGTGCTGAAGCTGCCAACCGCCCGCGCGGCTGGCGTTATTCGACTGATGCTCTCAGCCGAGATGCAGTAACGCGACTAAAGCCTCTCGGCGTAAGGTCAGAGGGGCTTTAACATCCGCACTTCACAATCCACGTGCCCGGTACAGCCCAGCGCTTCGCTGATATGCTCAAAGCCTAAATGCTCATACAGGCGGATTGCCTCAGTCAGAAACGCTGTGGTCTCCAGATAGCACTGTTTAAAACCCTGCTCGCGGGCATGTTCGAGCGCCATCAATGCCAGCTTTTTCGCCAGCCCCTGACCGCGCGCGCTCGACAGGAAGTACATCTTTTGCAGCTCGCAAATGCCTGGTTCACTACATCCTAACGGCGCAACGCCGCCGCCGCCCACGACTTCACCATTTTGCTCAACCACCCAGTAGGCCGCGCCCGGCTGGCTGTAAACCTGGAACAGTTCGTCCAGATTAGGGTCGGCAACGGTATAGCCCTTATCGGCGGTAAGCCCGTATTCAGCGGAAACTTTGCGGATAACACGGGCAATGGCGGCGTTATCATCGGCAGAAATTCGGCGCAGCGTTGCCGCGACGGAGGTAATGGCACTCATAGCGAACTCATGACATAAAAGTGAGACATATGCAGTTAATACCACTGCGGTGAGGGGAAGCGCAAGCGAGGATAATTCAATAAAAAGCCTCTGAGCATATGCGTCAGAGGCTTTATCGTCTGTGGTGTCGGATGCGCTACGCTTATCCGACCTACGATGACGGTGCCCGTTTGCCGGATAAGAACAGCGCTATCCGGCATAGGCAATTACAGCGCGGCGATGACCGCCTGCTGTTCAATCAGCTTCGCTTTGGCTTCTGCGTAACCGTCCAGCTTCTCACGCTCTTTGGCGATAACCGCTTCCGGTGCGCGGGCAACGAAACCTTCGTTGGAAAGTTTGCCTTCGATACGGGCAATCTCGCCTTCGATTTTCGCCACTTCTTTCGCCAGACGTGTCAGCTCATCTTCTTTGTTGATGAGGCCAGCCATTGGGATCAGCAGTTCGGCGCCGTCGATGATTTTGGTCACGGAGACCGGGCCTTTGTCATCGGCTGGCAGCACGGTAATGCTTTCCAGACGTGCCAGGTTCAGCAGGAAGCTACGGTTGTCGTTCACGCGACGCATCGCATCAGCGCTGCAACCACGCAGCAGCAGCTCCAGCGGTTTGCCCGGGGCGATGTTCATTTCCGCACGGATGTTACGTACGGCGACGATCGCCTGCTTCAGCCATTCGGTATCGGCCAGCGCCGCTTCATCAACCTGCGCTGCGTTATATTCCGGGAACGGCTGCAGCATGATGGTATCTGCAGTGTTGCCACAAATCACTTTCACGCGCTGCCAGATGGTCTCGGTGATGAACGGAATGATTGGGTGCGCCAGGCGCAGCAGACCTTCCAGCACGGTGACCAGCGTATTGCGGGTGCCGCGCAGTTCAGATTCGGAACCACCGTTCATGACCGGCTTGGTCAGCTCCAGATACCAGTCGCAGAACTGGTTCCAGGTGAACTCGTACAGAATGCCCGCGGCGATATCGAAGCGGAAGTTATCCAGCGCTTCGCGGTACGCTTTGATGGTCTGGTTGAATTCAGCGAGGATCCAGCGGTCTGCCAGAGACAGGGTCATTTCGCCGCCGTTGAAGCCGCAATCCTGATCTTCGGTGTTCATCAGCACGAAGCGGCTGGCGTTCCACAGCTTGTTACAGAAGTTACGGTAACCTTCCAGACGCTTCATGTCCCAGTTGATATCGCGACCGGTAGAGGCCAGCGCTGCCAGGGTGAAACGCAGGGCGTCGGTGCCGTGCGGCTCGATGCCGTCCGGGAACTGCTTCTCGGTACGTTTGGCAATTTTCTCAGCCAGCTGCGGCTGCATCATGTTGCCGGTACGTTTCTCCAGCAGTTCTGCCAGAGAGATACCGTCGACCATATCCAGCGGGTCAATCACGTTGCCCTTGGATTTGGACATCTTCTGGCCTTCGTCGTCACGAATCAGACCGGTCATGTAGACGGTCTTGAACGGAACCTGCGGCTTGCCGTTTTCATCTTTGATGAAGTGCATGGTCATCATGATCATGCGGGCAATCCAGAAGAAGATAATGTCGAAGCCGGAAACCATCACGCTGGTTGGGTGGAACTGACGCAGCGCGTCGGTATTTTCCGGCCAGCCCAGCGTAGAGAAGGTCCACAGTGCAGAAGAGAACCAGGTATCGAGAACGTCTTCGTCCTGACGCAGCGCAACGTCGGCGCCGAGGTTGTTTTCCTGACGCACTTCGTCTTCGGTACGGCCAACGTAGACATTGCCGTCGTTGTCATACCATGCCGGGATACGGTGGCCCCACCACAGCTGACGGGAAATACACCAGTCCTGAATATCACGCATCCAGGAGAAGTACATGTTTTCGTACTGCTTCGGTACGAACTGGATGTCGCCATTCTCAACCGCTTCAACCGCCGGTTTTGCCAGCACGTCGGCACGGACGTACCACTGGTCGGTCAGCATCGGTTCGATAACCACGCCGCCACGGTCGCCGTAAGGTACGGTCAGGTCGTGCGGTTTAATTTCTTCCAGCAGGCCCAGGGCATCAACGGCGGCAACCACCGCTTTACGCGCAGCAAAACGTTCCAGCTTCTGGAACTCAGCCGGGATTTCATTGGAGTAAACGTCGGACTCTTCGCCTTTGGTGTCGTATACTTCCGCGGTTTCGCGGATGTCGCCGTCAAAGGTCAGAATGTTGATCATCGGCAGGCCGTGACGTTTCCCGACTTCGTAGTCGTTAAAGTCGTGTGCCGGGGTGATCTTCACGCAGCCGGTGCCTTTTTCCATGTCGGCGTGTTCATCACCGACGATCGGAATGCGACGGTTAACCAGCGGCAGGACAACGAATTTGCCGATCAGATCTTTGTAGCGCGGATCTTCCGGGTTAACGGCTACGCCGGTATCACCCAGTACGGTTTCCGGACGGGTGGTGGCGACGACCAGGTAATCTTTACCGTCTGCGGTTTTCGCGCCGTCAGCCAGCGGATAGCGGATGTGCCACATGGAGCCTTTAGACTCGCGGTTTTCCACTTCCAGATCAGAAATAGCGGTGCGCAGTTTCGGGTCCCAGTTGACCAGACGCTTGCCACGGTAGATCAGATCTTCTTTGTACAGGCGAACAAAGACTTCTTTCACGGCATTGGAAAGACCTTTGTCCATAGTGAAGCGCTCGCGCTCCCAGTCAACGGAGTTGCCGAGACGGCGCATCTGACGGGTAATGGTGCCGCCGGATTCCGCTTTCCACTGCCAAATTTTGTCGATAAACGCTTCGCGACCGTAGTCGTGACGGGTTTTACCTTCTTCAGCGGCAATCTTACGCTCAACCACCATCTGGGTAGCGATACCCGCGTGGTCGGTACCGGCCTGCCACAGGGTGTTTTTACCCTGCATGCGCTGGTAGCGAATCATGGTATCCATGATGGTTTGCTGGAAAGCATGACCCATATGCAAACTGCCGGTGACGTTCGGCGGCGGGATCATGATGCAGAAGGACTCTTTGCTTTCATCGCCGTTAGGTTTGAAATAGCCCTGCTTTTCCCAGTGCTCGTAAAGCGGCTGTTCGATATCTTGTGGGTTGTATGTCTTTTCCATTATTTCCAGGTTGCCGTATTCAGGTTAAAACCAGCCACGCGGTAAGCTTTGTAGCGATCGCGTGCCGATTGTTTCAAAGAATCTTCGTAAGGAACGAAGTCTATCACTTCTGTGAAAGCGGTGGCAAAATCTGCAAAGCCAACGCGCAAACTGATGAGCAGGTCGCGCGGGCTGCTATTGCGTTTCTCCGGCCAGGCAATCTCTACCGGCGCGCCACCTCTGGGGCCTTCGCCCGCCAGATTATGCGGAACAAAACTTTCTGCCGGTCTTGCCCACAGAGCTTCATCCAGTCGAAGAGCCTGCTTTTCGTTTTCACAGGCGATCAGCACGCGCTTGCCAGCACGCCAACGTTCTGCGGCAATTTCACACACCAGTTGTTCAACGGCGCTTAAGCCATCGACGGTGTTGTCATTGTCCAGAATATAGAACGTTGCGTTTCTCATGATATGGGGCTTCTTGTTGTGGATTTAAATGCAAAGCCGGGTGGCGCTACGCTTACCCGGCCTACGGTTGAGTGATGTTGTAGGCCGGGTAAGGCGCACCCGGCGTTTTACATCACTCTTCGCCGTTAAAACCGGCACGATTGAGCAGGAACTGCGACAGCAACGCGACCGGACGACCGGTTGCGCCTTTGGCTTTCCCTGAACGCCATGCGGTACCGGCGATATCCAGGTGCGCCCAGTTGTACTTACGGGTAAAGCGTGACAGGAAGCAGCCCGCGGTAATGGCACCGCCAGGACGTCCGCCGATGTTCGCCATATCCGCAAAGTTGGACTCTAACTGCTCCTGGTATTCATCACCCAGCGGCAAACGCCACGCGCGGTCACCAGCCTGCTCGGACGCACCAATCAGCTCATGCGCCAGCGGGTTGTGGTTCGACATCAGGCCGGTGATGTGATGGCCCAGCGCAATCACGCACGCGCCGGTCAGGGTCGCGACGTCAATCACCGCTTCTGGCTCAAAGCGCTCGACGTAGGTTAACACGTCGCACAGCACCAGACGGCCTTCGGCATCCGTATTGAGCACTTCAACGGTCTGTCCAGACATCGTGGTCAGCACGTCGCCTGGGCGATACGCGCGGCCACCCGGCATGTTTTCACAGCCCGCCAGCACGCCGACAACGTTGATGGGGAGCTGAAGCTCGGCCACCATGCGCATCACGCCGTATACCGCTGCTGCGCCGCACATGTCGTACTTCATCTCATCCATGCCTTCGGCTGGTTTGATGGAGATACCGCCGGAGTCAAAGGTTAACCCTTTACCGACCAGCACAATCGGACGCGCGTCTTCGGACGGATTGCCTTTGTACTCAATGACCGACATCAGCGACTCGTTCTGCGAGCCGTGACCGACGGCCAGATAAGAGTGCATGCCCAGCTCTTTCATCTGCTGCTCGCCGATTACGCGGGTCACAACATTTTTGCTGTAGCTGTCTGCCAGTTGGCGTGCCTGAGAGGCCAGGTAGGCGGCGTTACAGATGTTCGGCGGCATGTTGCCAAGATCTTTTGCCGCTTTAATGCCGGCGGCGATCGCCAGACCGTGTTGGATCGCACGCTCACCGCTGGTCAGTTCGCGGCGGGTCGGCACGTTGAAGACCATTTTACGCAGCGGGCGACGTGGCTCGCTTTTGTTGGTCTTCAGCTGATCAAAGCTGTACAGCGTTTCCTGTGCCGTCTCAACGGCCTGACGCACTTTCCAGTAGTTATTGCGCCCTTTGACGTGCAGCTCAGTCAGAAAGCAGACGGCTTCCATTGAGCCTGTATCATTCAGGGTATTGATGGTTTTCTGAATGACTTGCTTGTACTGGCGCTCATCAAGTTCGCGCTCTTTGCCACACCCAATAAGGAGAATTCGCTCAGACAGAACGTTAGGAACATGGTGCAGCAACAGGGTTTGACCCGGTTTGCCTTCCAGTTCGCCGCGACGCAGCAGTGCGCTGATGTACCCGTCGCTGATCTTGTCGAGCTGCTCTGCAATCGGAGAGAGGCGGCGTGGTTCAAAGACACCCACGACGATGCACGCACTCCGCTGTTTCTCCGGGCTACCGCTTTTTACACTGAACTCCATGCACTACGCTCCTGAATCTTAAAGACAACGGCGGTGGCTACGGATAGAATTGCAAGCTTTCGTAACTCATACCCGCTGTTGCGGTGACTTCGTGTTAATCTTAACGTTATTACGGCATTGGCACGTCAGAACAATTTCTGAGAGGTGGATCCGTTGAGTATAATGATCTTAGCGACGATTTCGACGACTCAAGAGAATAAATGACGTTTAAGCCATGAAACAAGCTAAATTCCGGCAAAAGACGGGTTTTTACGGGCGTATTTAAAGTGATAATCATAAGATATCTGGTTCGGGAAACGCTCAAAAGCCAACTTGCGATCCTATTCATCCTGCTTTTGATCTTCTTTTGTCAAAAGTTGGTCAGGATCCTTGGTGCGGCGGTTGACGGTGATATCCCGGCAAATCTGGTGCTCTCGCTGCTGGGGCTGGGCGTGCCAGAAATGGCGCAACTTATCTTGCCCTTAAGCCTGTTCCTCGGGCTGTTGATGACGCTGGGCAAACTGTATACCGAAAGCGAAATTACGGTCATGCACGCCTGCGGGCTGAGCAAGGCAGTGCTCGTGAAAGCGGCGATGGTGCTGGCGCTGTTTACCAGTATTATTGCGGCGGTCAACGTGATGTGGGCCGGGCCGTGGTCCTCCAGACATCAGGACGAAGTCCTGGCGGAGGCGAAAGCGAACCCCGGTATGGCGGCGC
>NZ_SZWU01000006.1:104772-109279 GCF_005280935.1 Citrobacter sp. wls757
TTGCTCAGGGGCAATTCCAGCAGGCGACCAACGGCAGTTCGGTGCTGTTTATCGAAAGCGTTGACGGCAGCAACTTCAAAGACGTGTTCCTCGCGCAAATCCGCCCGAAAGGCAACGCTCGTCCTTCGGTCGTCGTAGCCGATTCCGGACATCTTACCCAGATGCGTGACGGCTCTCAGGTCGTGACGCTGAACCAGGGGACGCGCTTTGAAGGTACCGCGCTGCTGCGCGATTTCCGCATTACCGACTTCCAGGATTATCAGGCGATTATCGGTCATCAGGCCGTGGCGCTGGATCCAAACGATACCGATCAGATGAACATGCGTACGCTGTGGACGACCGACACCGATCGTGCCCGCGCGGAGCTGACCTGGCGTATCACGTTAGTATTCACCGTATTTATGATGGCGCTGATGGTCGTACCGCTGAGCGTGGTGAACCCGCGTCAGGGGCGCGTGCTGTCGATGCTGCCAGCAATGCTGCTCTATTTGCTGTTCTTCCTGGTTCAGACGTCGCTGAAGTCGAACGGCGGTAAAGGTAAGCTGGATCCGGTGTTCTGGATGTGGACGGTGAACCTGGCATATCTGGCGCTGGCGATTGTGCTTAACCTCTGGGATACGGTGCCGATGCGCCGCTTGCGTGCCCGTTTTATGCGTAAAGGAGCGGTATAATGCAGCCTTTTGGTGTACTTGACCGCTATATCGGTAAAACCATTTTCACCACCATCATGATGACGCTGTTCATGCTGGTGTCGCTCTCCGGGATCATCAAGTTCGTTGACCAGCTGAAAAAAGCCGGGCAGGGGAGCTACGATGCGATGGGCGCCGGGCTGTATCCCCTGCTCAGTGCGCCTAAAGATATCCAGATCTTCTTCCCGATGGCGGCACTGCTGGGGGCATTGCTGGGGCTGGGCATGCTGGCCCAGCGCAGTGAACTGGTGGTGATGCAGGCTTCCGGCTTTACCCGTATGCAGGTGGCGTTGTCGGTGATGAAAACCGCGATTCCGCTGGTGCTGCTGACGATGGCTATCGGCGAATGGGTTGCGCCACAAGGCGAACAGATGGCACGTAACTACCGTGCGCAGCAGATGTACGGCGGCTCGCTGCTCTCTACCCAGCAGGGTTTGTGGGCGAAAGACGGTGACAGCTTTGTCTACATCGAGCGGGTGAAAGGCGACGCAGAGTTAGGCGGGATTAGCATCTACTCGTTTAACGACAAGCGCCGTCTGCAGTCTGTACGCTACGCTGCGAGCGCGACGTTTGACCCGGAGCAGAAGGTCTGGCGTTTGTCGCAGGTGGATGAATCCAACCTGACCGATCCGAAGCAAATCACCGGCTCGCAAACGGTGAGCGGCACTTGGAAAACCAACCTGACGCCCGACAAGCTCGGCGTTGTGGCGTTGGATCCTGATGCGCTGTCGATTAGCGGTCTGCATAACTACGTGAAGTACCTGAAGTCGAGCGGCCAGGATGCCGGACGCTACCAGCTCAATATGTGGAGCAAAGTCTTCCAGCCGCTGTCTGTAGCGGTCATGATGCTGATGGCGCTGTCGTTTATCTTTGGTCCGCTGCGTAGCGTCCCGATGGGCGTGCGCGTGGTGACAGGGATTAGCTTTGGCTTTGTGTTCTATGTGCTGGACCAAATCTTTGGCCCGCTGACGCTGGTGTACGGCATTCCGCCGATTATCGGTGCGCTGCTGCCAAGCGCCAGCTTCTTCCTGATAAGCCTGTGGCTGATGCTGCGTAAGTCGTAATCACAGTAATCGTAGGCCTGATGGCGTTGCGCTTTTCAGGCCTACTCCGGACCCGTAGGCCGGATAAGGCGTTTACACCGCCATCCGGCAACGTAACACGGGGCTAGCGTTTTCTCCCGCCCATCAAACTCCCCAACATGCCGCGAATTATCTGATTGGTAACCTGTCGCGCCGCGCTTTTCGCCACGCTCTGCACCACGCCATCGCGCTTACCGCCGCGCGGTCCGGTGCTGCCAAACAGAATATCCTTCAACCCACCGAGAATACCGCCGTCCACATCGACGGCTTTACCGTTGGCGGGAGGCGTATTTTGCTGCTCGGTACTGGCCTGCACGCCTTGCTGCAAACGCTCATAGGCGGACTCGCGGTCGATCTCTTCTTCATATTTACCGTACAGAGAAGAGTGGTTAATCAGCCCGTTGCGCTCGTCGTCCGTCACCGGTCCCATCCGTGAGCATGGCGCAATCACCATCGCCCGTTCAACCACGGACGGGCTGCCTTTGGCGTCCAGAAACGACACCAGCGCCTCACCGGTTCCCAGCTCCTGAATGGCTTTTTCGGTATCAAATGCCGGGTTGGCGCGCATGGTTTGCGCCGCGCTTTTCACCGCTTTCTGGTCTTTCGGCGTGAACGCGCGCAAGGCGTGCTGCACGCGGTTTCCCAACTGACCAAGCACGTTGTCCGGAATATCCGACGGGTTTTGCGAGACGAACCACACGCCGACCCCTTTCGAGCGGATCAGGCGGATCACCTGTTCGATTTTATCCAGCAGCACCTGCGGAGCATCGTTGAACAGCAGGTGCGCTTCATCGAAGAAGAACACTAGTTTTGGTTTTTCCAGATCGCCCGCTTCCGGCAACTGTTCATACAGCTCGGAGAGCATCCACAGCAGGCTGGCGGCGTACAGTTTGGGCATCTGGTAGAGCTTCTCGGCGCTGAGGATATTAATCATCCCTTTGCCGCTGGCGTCGGTACGCATCCAGTCTTTGATGTCCAGCATCGGTTCGCCAAAGAAGTGTGCCGCGCCCTGTTGCTCCAGCGATAGCAGCCCGCGCTGGATCGCTCCGACCGAGGCGCTACTGATATTGCCGTACTGATTCTGGAAGGATTTAGCGTTATCGCCAATGTACTGGGTGATGGCCCGCAGGTCTTTGAAATCGAGCAGCAACAGACCCTGGTCATCGGCAATGCGGAAGATAATATCCAGCACGCCGGACTGCACGTCGTTGAGGTTCAGCAGACGGGCCAGCAGCAGCGGCCCGAGGTCTGATACCGTGGCCCGCACAGGGTGACCTTTTTCGCCGAAGATATCCCACACCGTGACCGGATTAGCATGCGGTTGCCAGTCGGTAATGCCGATATTTTTCAGGCGGGCGAGCAGCTTTTCAGAGGCTTGTCCTTCCTCGGCCACGCCGGTTAAGTCACCTTTCACATCGGCCATAAATACCGGCACGCCAATCTCGGACAGCGATTCGGCCAGCTTCTGTAGCGTGACGGTTTTACCGGTCCCGGTCGCGCCGGTAATCAGCCCATGACGGTTGGCCATACCTGGCAGTAAAAACAGTTCGGTGTCCGGCGTGCGGGCAATTAGCAGGGGTGCGCTCATTGAGATTTCCTCCATTTATCCTGCCTGGAGTATAGGCAACCGTGACGCACTCTTCACCGCTAAATTGCAGAGATTGTGAGGAGAATTTAACCTGTCTGGAATAGCGGGGAGAATAGCCGGGAAGCTTACGCCACCCGGCAAAGACGATCAGAAGTCTGCTTTAAGCACTACGCGGTAGCGGGCCTTACCGTCACGCACGTGCTGGATTGCTTCGTTAATTTGCGACATCGGGTACAGTTCGGTGGTGGGCGACACCTTGCTGCGCCCGGCAAACTTCATCAGCTTGCGCAGTTCGAACGGCGTACCGGTCGCCGAACCGGAGATGCTGCGATCGCCGGCTATTAAGGTGAACGCCGGAACCGGCAGCGGCTTCAGCACCGCACCGACGGTATGGAAGTTACCGCCGTAGGCCAGTGCTTCAAAATAGGGCTGCCAGTCGAGATCGACGTTAACCGTGTTAATAATGAGATCGAACTGGCCCGCCAGCGCTTGTAGCGCATCCGGATCGCGGCTGTTGACCACCTTATCCGCCCCCATTGCCAGCACTTCCTGCTCTTTCGCCGGATTGGAGCTGAACGCGGTCACTTCGCAACCCATCGCGTGTAACAGCTTAATGGCGATATGCCCCAGGCCGCCGATGCCGATCACCCCGACGCGGCTGGTGGCGGTGATATGGTGCATCAGCAGCGGTTTGAACACCGTGATGCCGCCGCACAGTAATGGGCCAGCTGCCGCCAGATCGATACTCTCCGGTAGCGGGATCACCCACTGCCAGTCGGCCCGCAGCTTCTCGGCAAAGCCGCCGCGATTAAGAATTGTGGGAACAGACCCTTCAAGGCAGTTGATCTGATTACCGCTGATACAGGCATCGCAGTGCCCGCAGCTGCGCGCCGTCCAGCCAACGCCGACGCGCTGACCAACCTTCAGACCTTTATCC
Source organism: Citrobacter sp. wls757 (assembly GCF_005280935.1). NCBI lineage: Bacteria > Pseudomonadati > Pseudomonadota > Gammaproteobacteria > Enterobacterales > Enterobacteriaceae > Citrobacter > Citrobacter sp. wls757. The sequence goes on from NZ_SZWU01000006.1 coordinate 109,069, forward strand.
TGCGCCGCGCTGCCGAGCGCCGCCACGCGACCAATCACCTCATGCCCGGCAACCAGCGGATACTGAGAAAATCCCCATTCGTTGTCGATCATCGACAAATCAGAATGGCAGATACCGCAGTAATCGACCTGGACTTCGACATCTTCCGGCTTAAGCTCGCCCGCATCATATTCATAGAGTTCGAGTTCGCTGCCCGCCGCTTTTGCGGCGT
>NZ_SZWU01000006.1:109324-119769 GCF_005280935.1 Citrobacter sp. wls757
ACATCGTGTTTCCCTCAGTGTGGTGTTGAACTGGAAGTGTAGAGCATGGGGAAACGGGACGCTTCGCAGAAGGGGGGATTAAGGAGGGGGCAAACTGTTATGAGGGTTACAGCTAAGAAAGGTAATGCTGAAATTTTCAACACTTAGCGAGCCAGACACACGCTGGCGCTTGCATGGTGGCGCATGACAGGTATAATCCACAACGTTTTCCGCATCCCTTCCGTGCCGGAGTGGCGAAATCGGTAGACGCAGTTGATTCAAAATCAACCGTAGAAATACGTGCCGGTTCGAGTCCGGCCTTCGGCACCATTAGTACTTCCAAGACCATCCGAGAAAGTCCACCAAACCCTTTAAAATCAATGCTTGCAGCGGTTTTTATATCCTGAGTCGTCCGAGGTAGTCCGTTGAAATCCGGATGCTGTTGGGGGCATAACTGGGGGCATCTTAACTTCGATTAGAAATGTGCCCCCAAATGAAGCTCAACGCCAGACAGGTCGAGACAGCAAAGCCAAAAGACAAAACCTACAAAATGGCCGATGGCGGCGGTTTGTATCTCGAGGTTTCGGCCAAAGGTTATAAATACTGGCGCATGAAATACCGACGCCCCTCTGACAAAAAAGAGGATCGCCTAGCTTTTGGTGTTTGGCCTACTGTGATGCTTGCTCAGGCAAGAGCAAAACGTGACGAAGCTAAAAAGCTGTTAGTGCAGGGCATTGACCCAAAAGCCGAGCAGAAAGAAGCTCAGGCCGAGAATTCTGGGGCATTTACTTTCGAGACTATCGCTCGTGAATGGCATGCTAATAACAAGCGTTGGAGTGAAGACCACCGATCGCGCGTTCTACGCTATCTTGAGCTATATATCTTCCCTTATATCGGTTCATCCGATATTCGCCAGCTCAAACCCAGCCACCTGTTAGCCCCGATTAAAAAAGTTGATGCCAGTGGTAAGCATGACGTAGCTCAGCGTCTTCAGCAGCGTGTCACGGCCATTATGCGTTATGCCGTACAGAACGATTACATCGACTCGAATCCGGCCAGTGATATGGCTGGTGCGTTATCGACAACCAAAGCGCGATATTACCCGGCTTAACCTTCCAGCCGGTTCCCTGAGTTTCTTGCTTGTCTTACGGCATATCGTGGCCGTGTAATTGATCTTCTCCCTGAAAACAGTACCAGGCTAAACTGAAGTCTTCGGTCTTTCTTCCATCTCACTGAGAGGCGCATTGCCATGAAAAAGACCCGTTATACCGAAGAACAGATTGCGTTTGCACTGAAACAGGCCGAAACCGGCACCCGCGTCGGGGAAGTCTGCAGAAAGATGGGTATTTCTGAGGCCGGCTCAGAAGCGCCAGGCGGTACATTTCCTGCGAGAGGCATACCGTATCAGCGTCCGTCGGGGATGCGGATTGCTGATGCAGAGCAGAACTGTCTACCACTGGCAGAGTCGGCGTGACGATCGGGCAATAACGCTGCGCATCAAGGAAATTGCGGAAACACGAATACGCTACGGTTGTCCGCGCATTCACGTTCTGCTGCGACGAGAAGGTTGGCTAATTAACTATAAGAAAACACACCGGATTTATTGTCTGGAAGGCCTGAATTTGCGCAGGAAACGTCCCCGCAGGCATATCAGTGCGGCACACCGTCAGCAGTGTCCGTCCCTGACGTACATCGATCAGTGCTGGAGTATGGATTTCGTGTCGGATAGTCTGTTTAATGGACGGCGCTTCCGGGCGCTGACTGTAGTGGATAATTTTAGTCGGGAATGCCTGGCGATCCATGCCGGAAAATCATTGAAGGGTGAAGATGTGGTCCGGGTAATGGAAGCGCTGCGGGTGCTGGATAATCGTCTGCCGGTACGTATTCAAACAGATAACGGTAGCGAGTTTATCTCGAAAAGTCTGGATAAATGGGCGTATGAACACGGTGTGACGATGGACTTCTCCCGCCCCGGAAAACCGACAGATAACCCGTTTATTGAATCGTTTAACGGAAGCCTGCGGGATGAATGCCTGAATATTCACTGGTTCCTGTCGCTGGAAGATGCGCAGGATAAACTCGAGAAGTGGCGCAGAGAATATAATCATGAGAGGACACATTCATTATTAAATGACATGACTCCGGCTGAATTTATCCGGAGCCTGCAAAAAGACGAAGATCTCTGATTTAGCACTGCATTGATTTTGGGCCAGGGTCAATTTGGCCGGGATCTCAAAAAATGCCTGGAACTAAAACGGGTCTATTTACACTATAATAACCTATGCTTTTGCTAAAGCATAAATTGGAACTGCTAATTAATATAAATTAGCAGCCCATTTATTTAACATTAATGAGTGTTTTTATTTTCTATATACTGTCACCCATCTTGAAATTAAAGTGCCATTCACATCGCCAACTGTCATATAATCACTAGCTTCTTCAAACTCAACATCAGTTGAATTGATTGTTTCTTTCAATACTTGGTTATAATCTATTTTACTATGGATTAATGAGCTAATGATATCATCAAATAATGTCCCTTCATTATCTATTCGAGGCCAACGTTTAGATGGTATTAATATGACATTATCATCGAGGATGAAATCATCTTCGAATTCGGAACTTTTCACATCATCATCTTCATCCTCGTCATATTCTATTCTACTGTCAATTACAGAAAACTCAGTAACATTTGATATGAATTCTATTATGTCATTTAGAGAAGATCTGTTTTCACCTATATACCATACCTGTAAATCCTCATCTGGTATAAGAGAATGTAATCGAAGTAAGTGAGTGGTTGACAGCAAAGGTTCACTCCTGACTAAATTAAGAGCCCAGTTTCTCCATGTTTCTAAAGGGTAGTCAGGTATAGCATCATTTCTTTCTGCTTTTTCATTATTCTTGTGTGAGATACATACGCCATTTAGACCAAAAATCTTACCTGCGCAAGCCCCCTTGTAGGTCACACTTGCAGAAGGTCTTTCTGTTAGATAGAAGTAAGGACTCTCGGCAATTCTTAATCTTCCTACTATACTTTCATTGTAAATTAAAGGGTATAATTTTCTTTCTAAACTATCAGGTTTTAATCTGGATAGTAGTTCTGCATCAGATATTTCAGTCCAGTCATTGGCTGTTAAAATTCTTTCTTTTATACCATTAAAAGAAAGGGTTATATCTGTTTCACAAGTGGGAAGTATCCACTTTATCAATTGTGAAAATTTCTTATGAATTATTTTATTATCTTCATGGTCTTCAGTATTTTTTAGTGATAATAAATCTAGGAATACTTCGTCCTCAATAACTAACGAAACTATAGTACCATGCTTTTTTAATTGCTCATTATCATTCGGACGAGAAATAAAAGGTCTTTCGATAAGACCTCCTTGAAAAGTAAGTTTCCAATGAGTGTTATTCTCATCATTTTTTGACTTGTACCTGTTAGTTATAACAGTTATTTTATTCGACAACATAAACGCTGAATAGAAACCTATACCGAACTGCCCAATTGAGCTGAACCCAGTTTGCGCTAATTTAGGGTGCTCGTATCTTATTTCATCATTATTCCAGAGTGATTTTCCGAAATCTAGAAGTATATTAGATAATACATGTCTACTCATGCCGAGACCATTATCCATTATAGATAGAGTCCAGGTTTTATTTTCATTTTTAATTAAAATTAAACTTATTAACCCCTCATGGCTATCAAGATACCCTAGTTTTTTTGCTGCAATTATAGCATCAAGTCCATTTTGTATTAATTCTCTAATCCCAACGTAGTTTTTTTCACCATATAAGGCTTTTCCTCCTAGGGTTGAAATCAATCTTGGTAGGTTGCTAACATGAATAGAAATATCTTCTGGTTCCCATCCTTCAGCCTTAACATATTTTGAAAAGTTTTTAGGTGAGTCAGAGCCTAAAACTTTTTTTGCATCGAGGAGTTCTCTGTCTGCATCAGATAAATAATTGTATGCATCTTGCAATTCATTATTTATCATTTTTGCCGTATCAAATGCTAACCACCATGAAGTTCGCTCATCTTCTGAGAATGAAGAGCCTGAGGATATTCTCAAAAATTGATTGTCAATTAATGTGGCACGGCCTAATTTGTTTTGAAAATGCCAATGTTCTTTAGATATTCCAGCAGGGGAAAGATAACTATAGGAGTATGTTGGTGCTCTTCTTGAATCAATGTGAGCAGCATCAGCCGTTCGTAATATAAAAGCTATTTTTAGTGCGTCGACCTCCCATGTGTTTTTGTTAAAAAATGCAGGGGCGTTAATCCTCCGTTCAAGAAAAGTATCATATACTTTCTTTGAGCTCCAGTGATGGCTTTCTGCAATTTCTCCAATTAAATCAGAATAATAATTTCTTATTTCTTCATCAGAAATCATAAAATAGTAACTTTGCGAGGGTTCAGACATCCACGAGCGTTTAATAAGTTGTCTCGCTTGATTTGCGTGTAGTTGCCTTACTATTTCAAATAGGGCTCTTCTCTCATCTTCAGAGCCTGGTCTAGGCTCGATGCCTTTAAATTTGAGAGCGATCAAATCCTTCCATTCATCCTTTTCTTTCAATGCGCTGAAGCCGCCATCATATGCGATACTTACATGTGCTGCATCATGCAGAAGAAATGCCCCTCCTAATACATATGCTTCCATTGGGTTTAAATATTCTTTATCACCAATTATCTGGTCTGCCACATCCCATAAAGAATCAATATGAATTATATCATGTATAGTTAATCCAGGTAGTTCTGTTTCTATATTTTTAACTAAAGGTTCAACTTTTTTTCTAAAATCAAGAAAGCTAATCCTTAACTTCTCAATATCCTCATCATTAGTTTTTCCTAAAGTTGTTTGCCAGAGTCTAGACTTTTCAAAAGTGTATGTCACAAGAATGCCTTTTCATCACAAGTTAGAGATGTTGGTACCATACTATCTGAGTGTTTTACCATCAATAACTACATTTTGTAGTGGGCTTAATTTTAGGTACAAAATTTTGGTAATGCGAATAACGTATTAATATTCAGAATGATTTTATTCTGCGCGTAATGCTCTTTCCGCCACGCGACCCGACATTCGATTTTTGCGGTTATCTGGAGGCACTGCCCGAGCCTGACGGTATGTATATGGGGAATGCGAATATCATCCCGCGACAGCCGCGCCTGTACCTGTATCACGCCTATCTGGTTTACATGGAGGCGCACGGCTAAAAGAACACACTCAGCCTCACCATGTTCGGCAAAGGACTGTCATCGATACTGAAAGAGTACGGGCTGAATTACGCCAAGCGGCGAACAAATCAGGGGATGTAGACGAACCTTGCGCTCAGGGAGGAAAGCAACGCCGACTGGCTGCCCCGGTGCGACGAAACCACCGCGACATAACCTACCCGGACCGGCATCAGCCGGTCTTTTTTAACCTTAAATCCCGGAAAGTGAACAGTAAAGTGTTCACTGTTTACGGACTGTTAACCGCATATCATATTGAAAATAAAGATAAATAATGGCAGTTGAACAGTTTTCCGTAAAGAAATTTTTTAGGTTCTTCGTTCTTCCGGTTTGCATCCGTAGCACGGAACCAAACCGGAGATCATGTTTTGAAGTTATTAATCTTTCTTATTGAAGTGTTGCCGTTTGAAGGGGGTAAAAAGTGATGGGGGCACAAATGGGGGCACTTTAATGAGCTGTGGTAAATAAAGTCTTTTTATTTAACATGTTAAGATATGATTTGAGTTCGGCCTTCGCACCAAGAATTTTTTATAGAACAAGTAGATAAGAATAATATTTTATTCTTCCACATGTAAAAAATGCATGAATCCTTGCCCGTATAAAAGCCAATGTGCATGATAGTGACTTTGGTATGTTAATACATGGCCATAAGTAGTTCCTTCCCTTATCGTTAAGCCGTATGTTCCTTAGAAACTGAAATGCGTGCCATAGTTTAAATATCTTTAAAAACAGAATGATGAAGTCTTTTGAAACTTGACGTGTAGCTTTATTCGGATGTTCTTCTATGGGGTAGTGATTAGTTTTTTTGTTTGTACTGATGTGGAGCCGGATACATTCGGCTCCATTGACGGTTGGATCAAACAGTTTGCTTAGGTGTGTGGTCCAAGGAACCGATCGCCATTAAGATGTATCATATGAGTAGGGGCATCAGCCACCCAGACTTCGGTTTCCCAAGACAACTCGATAAGATATTTTGCCATCAACTTACGGTCAGGGAATGCTGTAACATAGACCAGCCCTGGTTTAGCATTCGCAAATAACTTTGCTAATTCACCATGACGCTTTCCATCGACTGGGCCGTGTGAAGTAACGGATTCAATTAGCAATAGCCAGTTGCGTTCTTGCCAATAGAGAACAACATCGGGCAGTTTCCCTTTCCGGTCAACTGTAACTCCTAATTCTTCAAGTCTTTCTTTTCTGAAATGATCTTCTTTTGCGCCAGTATCACCGATGTAAATAACTTCTGCATCAGGTGCAAAGCGAGGACCAAACTCAACGATGATATCCTTGATCAGTTGGCTATGTGCTCCAGGACTTAAAATCAAATCTGTACCATCATTCAGTTTTAAAGGGATCATTTCCATTTTTCTTGCCATAGCATATTGCTCAACTAATGTTGATATGTTAGCCATATGCTCCTCGAGTGCTTTTTCCCATTTAGCAGTACCATAAGTTAGCAATACTTTATGTAGCTCAGGGGCTATCTGATAACAAGCCTTAGGGGAGTTTACCGGACGATTAGGTTCATCTGGGTTATATAAGGCTATTCCTCCATCACAAAATTGATGAAGAGTCTGTCGGCGGAAAGTTTCGCGAGTGTTTGGGGCATATTCTTTGCCATATATATCTCTACACCAATCCATTATTGGTGTTACGCCGATCATTGGGCGTTGAATTTTATCCCATTCGCCATCAGGATGAAGATCAAGCAATGCAAGCAAGGTTAAAGCTGAACGTTCGTTTATTTGAGCACGAGGCATCCCAAGTTGGCGCAATACATCAAGAGCTTGCTCTATTTTTTCCTGAGATTTTAATGGGTCCGTCATTTTTCCTTCAGTCATAAGATCTAACTCCCTGTTAATAATTTCATCAATTTGATTCTGGTTCAGAATCTCATCACCCAACTCGCGTCCCATTTTTCGTAATACTTTTAATGAAGGGTAGTGAATTGATCTCAGGTCAGAAGCATTAACTTGCGTATGCCCTCCGAACTGGCGGTAATATTTATCAAGTAAAGTGCAGTTAAGGTAAACATAAAGCCCACGGGCAAGGTCCGCATCCATACCAACTTTCTTAATATGGAAAACATTAGTTTTATTCTCAAAACCGATAAGTTCCCCCGGTAGGGATGAGTCATATAATGTTGCAACGATTCGACGTTTTTCTTCCTTACTGCTAAATCGTTTTATAATCAAGAAGTTACCTTCATTTTTCCAAAGCCATGGGAGTGATGAAGCTGAAACCCTAATCGCATTGGGTTTTTTTCCATCAAGAGGCCAAATAACCTTCCCATTTAAATGTTGAGGAAAAAGAAGTGGTACTGACTCTGAGTCAATACTTTCACGAAGATCTTCTCGAAGTCGGAAGTTGACCACTGGCCCAGTACTTACTTGAATATTTAGATCATCTAAAGTCGAAGTGAAAGGCGATAATCTTTCGATAATGTCCTGCTCTCTTGGACTTGCAGCAATATGAATAAACTTTTGTTTATCAACCGGATTAACTATATTTTCTATTGAAACCTTCCGTAATGTCATATCAGTAGCCGTGATTTGCCCTGACTCACCATCAAGTTGAAAATCGGAGGTTGGGCTTGATGTGATTGTAACTTGTCCTTGTGCAACACCTTTAACACAATGAATAATAATATTTTCTTGAAGAACTTCATCTTCTGCAAAAGCAGTATTTCGGGTGTCAAAAATGTGGATGTGCTTGATGGAGGTTTCCGAAAGTAATTGTTCGCGGAAAGGCTGATAGTACGGGCCATTACAGAATGAGCGTGGAATAATTGCAACTAATTCTCCACCTTTCTTCAACCGTTTTAGGGCTAATGCAACGAAACCTGAGTATAAATTGACGGTTTCTATACCCGCACTACTTAGCGAGATTCTATGTGGGCTTGAAGAGAGAATTTTTTTATATGGAGGATTCATAATCACATGGCTGTAAGTCTCAATCTCTTCACTACAAGCATGATTTTTCAACAATAGACTTGTATCTATAATGAAATCCATTTTATTGATTTTATAAGATAAAAAACCTTTTCTGACCTCGCTGCAAGCATTCAATGTCTTTTCTAGGAACGGTAGCATCACATCTTCAATATCAAAGACATCAAGCTGTATGCTCTTGACCTGCGACACCAGGGCTCTCTCTATGAATGCTGCAGATAGCGACCCAACCCCGCAACCAGGGTCAAGTAGTTTTAAATCACCTTTGATGTCGTCAAACAGACTCGCCATAAACAAACATATTGGAGCCGGGGTCATGAACTGACCCAGCGCAGATTTAGTCTTTGGGTTTAGTAACTTATTCGCTTCTTTTCTGTATTGTTCGGCCAATTCCAACAAGCGCATCATATTTCCACTTTGTAACAAAAGTTCAAACTGCATCCTGTTTCTATGTCATCTGGAGAGGCATCAAAGCCAGAATGCTTCGTATGGAGACAATGTTACTACAAACAGAGGTGGCACGAAGAGAGGCTGTGAATAAAACTGATTTGTTATGGGCTTGTGTAGACTGTTAGGCGTAATTTTTAGGTCTCCAATCTCCGATGGTTGGAATCCTCAAATATCAAAGAGATGATCGAATGCCTTTAGCCGGTAGAAGGCGGATTTACGGATTGCTATCCTGCATTGCTGCTGGTGCAAGACCTTGTGCCAATAATTCCCGCACCTGTTCACCGATTGCTCTCGTAGAACTATCGAAATACTTGCTTTCTGATTACGTATGTTTGATTCCTGCAATCCGACCGTTCCGCTAAATGTGTCGGTGCGAGTCCGGCCTTCGCACTCACCTTCTAAACACCTCCTTCCTGTGCCACTCCACAAACCCTTCTTTTGGGTAATTCTCTCGCATCATCGGTAGCGCTATCGATTTACCGTCGAAATCCCAGAACAGTCTGCCCACCATACCGCTGCCATTCACTGCGGGCGACACTTGAACCCGCATACTCTCATCCAGCCCAATCGAACCTTTATCAAAGGCTTTATGATGAATTGCACACAGCGCCAGGCCGTTTGAAATCTCGCACGGGCCGCCGTGCTGTTTCCATTTGATATGGGCGGCTTCCAGGGCGACTGAGGTGCTGTCGTGGCGCATATTGAAGCCACAAATGGCGCATTCATAGTTATAGGCACGCAGAACCTGCTGGCGGAACAATGGGTCCCGCTGTTTGCGGATTTGCAGGATATCAAATCCCAGTTCATCCGCGATCTCTTCCTGGATGCTTTCGGTGAAGTGAGCCTCGAGAATTTGCTGTGCCAGGGTGTTAATGAGGTTTTTGCTCTTTTTCAGCAGGGCAAAATGCTGTTCATCAAAACCTCCGGCAACGTTATGCGTCACCAGTTCTCCGGCGGGGGGCTGTTTGCTGCTGCCGGATGTTGAACAATGCTCGGCGTTTTGTAGCTCCCAGAACCCATCTCCCTGTAAGCGCCAGAAGGGCATATCCGGGCGGTACTGCGCGCGCTGTGGCCCAAATCGCTCCAGCAGGCTATGCAACGGGTCGCGAACTTCCGACCCGTAGTCAAACAGGCGACCGTGACCCTGCTGATACCCCGCCAGCACATGAAGCAGCAGCAGAGGCTTGTGCGGAGCACGCTGCTCGCCTTTACGCCAGATGGTGATGTCGGCAATTGCCCGTTGCAGGGATTTACTGGAAGTCATTGATTTCATTTTCGGGTAAATAATTGCGATGATGCTCGCAAAATATCACTTAATCAAGCGTTGCTGTGTCTATTTCGGCCAACACTAAAAACAATATTCATTATCGAATTCGCAGATTAAATAAAACACTTTTTTCGCCATATTATTTTTAAGTTATTCATGCTTATTCATAGGGGGGGGTATAAAAATAAACCTTGCTTTAGTAAGTGTTATTTTTCTAACTATACGAAAAGAAAAGGTTATTTCCTGGGGTGTTATGCTGGTTTCTGCTTATTAATAAAAGCAATATCGGTAATTTGAAGTGTTGGGTTTATCATATTTTAAACATTCATTACATTCCCTTTATATTTTTGAATGTTTGGCAGAAATAGGACGCTCGGTTCCCAATACACAGAGCGAAATAGATATGGGTGAAGATAAAAATTATTCCCTTTGACGAAACGGTCTACGGATACACCACATCAAAAAAGGCGCCAGTGGGCGCCTTTATACCTGACCATCACCCCTCTGGTTTTGCGAGATGGATAAGCGTGTCGACACGCGCGGGGGAGAGCGGTTCGCGCGGCTG
>NZ_SZWU01000003.1:0-4237 GCF_005280935.1 Citrobacter sp. wls757
GCCACCCTAACCCGGTGGCGCACTTTGACTTGGAACACCAAATATGAAAACCGCAGGCAACCTCGTTGTTCTTGGCAGTATCAATGCCGATCACATCCTTAACCTTAACTCTTTCCCGACACCCGGTGAAACCGTAACAGGTAGCCATTATCAGGTCGCATTTGGCGGTAAAGGCGCGAATCAGGCTGTTGCTGCGGGCCGTAGTGGCGCGAATATCGCATTCATTGCCTGTACGGGCGATGATGATATTGGCGAAAGTGTGCGTAAACAGTTAGCCAAAGACAACATCGATATTGCGCCGATTAGCGTAATTTCGGGGGAATCGACCGGTGTGGCACTGATTTTTGTGAATGGTGAAGGTGAGAACGTTATCGGCATTCACGCCGGTGCAAACGCAGCTCTTTCGCCAGCGCTGGTGGAAGCACAGCGCGATCGCATTGCGCAGGCCTCCGCCTTACTGATGCAGTTAGAATCGCCGATCGAAAGCGTACTGACTGCAGCAAAGATTGCACATCAAAATAAGACCATGGTCGCCCTGAACCCGGCACCGGCACGTGAACTTTCTGATGAACTGCTGGCGCTGGTGGATATTATTACCCCGAATGAAACCGAGGCTGAAAAGCTGACGGGGATCCGGGTCGAAAATGATGAAGACGCGGCCAAAGCGGCGCAGGCATTGCACGCTAAAGGTATCCATACTGTACTGATTACCTTAGGTAGTCGCGGTGTGTGGGCCAGCGTTAATGGCGAAGGTCAGCGTGTGCCCGGTTTTAAAGTGGAAGCCGTTGATACTATTGCCGCTGGAGACACCTTTAATGGCGCGTTAATTACAGCGTTGCTGGAAGAGACTCCGCTGCCTGAAGCGATCCGTTTTGCGCATGCCGCTGCGGCGATTGCGGTTACCCGTAAAGGTGCACAGCCTTCCGTTCCGTGGCGCGAAGAAATAGAAGCGTTTTTAAGTCAACAGAGGTAACGCTTGGCTACAATGAAGGACGTCGCCCGCCTGGCGGGTGTTTCCACGTCGACGGTTTCTCACGTCATTAATAAAGATCGCTTTGTCAGTGAGTCCGTCACTGACAAAGTAGAAGCTGCAATTAAAGCGCTTAACTACGCGCCCTCCGCGCTGGCGCGTAGCCTCAAGTTAAACCAGACTCGTACGATTGGCATGTTAATCACTGCCAGTACCAATCCCTTCTATTCTGAACTAGTGCGCGGCGTTGAACGTAGCTGTTTTGAGCGCGGCTACAGCCTGGTGCTGTGCAATACCGAAGGCGATGAACAGCGCATGAACCGTAACCTGGAAACTCTGATGCAAAAACGTGTGGACGGCTTGTTGCTGCTCTGCACCGAAACACATCAGCCTTCCAGAGAGATAATGCAGCGTTATCCTTCTATACCGACCGTGATGATGGACTGGTCGCCTTTTGATGGTGAAAGCGATCTGATTCAGGATAACTCCTTGCTGGGCGGGGATTTAGCCACGCAACATCTTATCGAAAAAGGTTTTACGCGCATTGCCTGCATCACCGGGCCGCTGGATAAAACCCCGGCGCGTTTGCGTCTGGAAGGATATCGGGCAGCAATGAAGCGGGCGGGGTTGCCTGTCCCGGAAGGCTACGAGATTACCGGTGACTTTGAGTTCGGCGGCGGCTTTGAAGCTATGCAAACGTTGCTGTCGCATAAACAGCGACCGCAGGCCGTTTTTACCGGCAATGATGCAATGGCAGTTGGCGCGTATCAGGCTCTGTACCAGTCAGGATTGCGCATTCCGCAGGATATGGCTGTGGTGGGTTACGATGATATCGAGCTGGCGCGCTATATGACGCCGCCCCTGACGACCATCCACCAACCAAAAGATGAATTGGGCGAACTGGCCATCGATGTATTAATTCACCGGATGGCGCAGCCCGCATTACAGCAACAGCGTTTGCAGCTTACTCCTGTTCTGATGGAGCGGGGGTCGGTTTAGGTTTGTGCCGATCTTTGATCAGATTACGTCCATCTTTGGCTTTTAGCAGCATGAACATCAGCGCGGATATTACCGTGATAGCGCCCATCGTCATAAAGGTGTAGTGGAACTGCTCGACCGTATTGGTTCCTTCCATACCTTCATAGATACGCAAAACGGCGGCGCTGATGGCAACCCCTAAACTGATTGATAACTGCTGAGTAACGGCCAATACGCTGTTGCCGCTGCTGGCGTTTTCATCGGTCAGATCCGCCAGAGTGATGGTATTCATTGAAGTAAACTGGGTGGACATCGCCATACCTAAAATGAACAACGGCAGGATTAGCATCCAGATCGGCATGGCAGGAGATTGCAAAGCGAACTGCGCAATCATCAGGCCGATAAATACCGTAACACCCACCAATGTGGTCCTGTAGCCGAGTTTGCGCAGTACCTGCGTCACCATGGATTTTGCCAGAATTGAACCTAACGCTGTTGGCGCCATCATGCAGCCGGCTATCAGAGCCGGATATCCAAATCCTACCTGCAACATCAGCGGCATTAAGAAGGGCACACAGCCTGTACCCAGGCGAGTGGCGAGGTTTCCGGCGATTCCAACAGAAAAGGTCCGAGTCTTAAATATCGGAAGCGATATCAGCGGCGTTGGGTGGCGACGCGCATGGCGAATATAGGCGAGTAGTAACAACAGACTGGCAAGAATAATACCGAGTGCGACCCAGGTCTCGACAAGCTTCTCACCGAACAATTCAACGCCGCTGGAAAACAACACCAGGCTCAAACCAAACAGAAAGAAACCGGTCATATCAAAACCGCGGCGTGGCGTGGTGAAGTTCGGCATATATTTGCGGGCATAGAAGATACCGGCAATGCCAATTGGAATATTAATCAGGAAGATCCAGTGCCAGCTGGCCCATGTAACCAGTACACCGCCCAATACCGGACCTAAAATCGGCCCCACAAGTCCTGGCATGGTGACGAAGTTAAGCACGGGAAGCAGTTCGCTGCGGGGGTAAGCACGCAATAACGCCAGACGGGCAACGGGCATCATCATGGCGCCACCGATCCCCTGAATGACACGGAAAATCACCAGCTCGCTTAAGGAACTGGACAGCGCACAGGCCAGCGATCCCAGCGTAAACAGGCTAACGGCAATCATAAAGACGCGTCGGGTACCAAATCGGTCTGCCAGCCAACCACTTACCGGGATCAGCATCGCGACAGTCAGGGTATAGCTGATAATGGCCGACTGCATGGCGAGTGGAGAGCGGTTAAGACTATGTGCTATTGCGGGTAGGGCGGTATTGAGGATCGTGGCGTCTAGTGCCTGCATAAAAAAGGCCATGGCTGCTATCCACGGTAGCCCGGCCATACTGCGTGATTTCTTTTCTGACATATTATTTATCCGGTAGCACGTTCGGTGCTATCAGCAATGCCTGACAGGCAACAAAGGCGCGATCGCCATCGTTATCATCTATTGCGTCGACAATGGCCTGGTGCAAATCCAGTTTCACCACATCGTTATAGGTAATAGAGGTAAAGTAGGTCTGGTAAACCGAATGGAACAGAGATGCAAAGGAAATAAGGAACGGATTCGCACTCATTTCATAGATGTGCTCATGCCAGGCGATATCAACCTCAATCCAGCGTTCGCGTCTGAAGTTTCTTTTCAGCTCGACCATCTCTTCCATCAGCGTGTTGAGGTGCGCTTTCTGTTCAGCCGTACCTATGGTCGCTGCCAGTAAGCACGCCTGAGGCTCCAGGCTGATACGCATCACCAGAAAATGTTTAATGACCTGCGGGAAATTATCTTCTGTCATCCACCAGGTGAGCAGCTCCTGGTCAAGGAAGTTCCAGTTTGCTTGCGGCATGACGCGTGTACCAATACGTGGGCGCGGTAATACCATACCTTTTGCCGTTAATGTTTTTACTGCCTCTCTTACCGCGGTGCGACTCACGCCAAACTGATCGCCTAGCTCTATTTCGCCAGGCAATATCGCACCCGGTGCGTATTCACCTTTTAATATTCGCTGAGCCAGCTTTTCGGCCAGAACGTAGGACAAGTTTTTCTGTGCGGCTAGCTGTTGGGCATTTAACGGCATGAATGTTCTTCCTTACTCTTTTTCTTATTCATTAGTATGCCACCTGGAAGTGTGATTGCGGCTGCAAAAACGGCAATTTGCTTATTTTATGGCATGTTAATGGTTGTTTTGGTGAAAAAACGCGCACTCGGAAAGTTATTTTAAATTTCCCCTTGTCAGCCTGAAATAA
>NZ_SZWU01000004.1:0-619 GCF_005280935.1 Citrobacter sp. wls757
CGACACGTCCTGCAAGTCTGCGAGCACCTGCATACTCCAGTACCGGAAATGCTGTGTGTGATTGGGATCGACAACGAAGAACTGACCCGCTATCTGTCACGGGTGGCGCTTTCATCCGTGGCCCAGGGAGCCAGGCAGATGGGGTATCAGGCCGCTAAGCTCTTACATCGTTTACTGGCAAATGAAGAGCTGCCGCTGCAACGTACACTGGTTCCTCCGGTGCGCGTCATTGAACGCCGCTCAACCGACTACCGTTCATTAACCGATCCGGCGGTGATTCAGGCGATGCACTTTATCCGCAACCATGCCTGTAAAGGTATTAAGGTTGAACAAGTGCTGGATTCAGTGGGGATTTCTCGTTCGAATCTGGAGAAGCGTTTTAAAGAAGAGGTCGGAGAGACTATCCACGCCGTGATTCATGCCGAAAAGCTGGAAAAAGCGCGCAGCCTGTTGATATCTACCACACTTTCAATCAACGAAATCTCACAGATGTGCGGCTATCCGTCTCTGCAATATTTTTATTCGGTCTTTAAGAAAGAGTATGACACGACGCCCAAAGAGTATCGCGATGTGAACAGCGAAGTGTTGCTGTGAGGATTATTGCCGGATGCGGCGAAGC
>NZ_SZWU01000004.1:667-3868 GCF_005280935.1 Citrobacter sp. wls757
TACATATGCGCGGCGATTAAACGCTGGTTATCCTGATACATTGCGAACAGATAATTGTTGTAGCTCTGTCCTTTAGTAGAATAACCCTTCAGCTTATGAATCATCGCGGTAGCGGTGACTTCCTGATCGGCTTTACGCAGTTGCGCACGTGACTTACGGAATGAAGAGTAAGCCGGATGCGTGTTCAGGTTGATGACGTAAGCATTCACCGACTCTTTCACCGATTCAAACTGTGAGTAGCCTTTCACCTTACCCGGGGCATTATTACAACGACCTTTGCCACATTTCATGCCAAACAGGTTGTTGTTGCTACGCGCCAGCTTCGACGTACCCCAGCCACTTTCAGCCGCAGCCATGGTTGCCACCATACTGGTCGGGATAATGTCTACGCGCTCAAGCAGCGTATTCCATGGGATTTTACGCGTGTTGCCAGACCAGCTCACCTTGTAGCGCTTCGCGATATCTTTCATACGCGTACGCTCAGTCGGTGACCAGCGGTTCTGGTACTGTTTTGAAATCAGCCAGTTACGGTCCGCCGTAATGGCAGCATTTTGACTGGTAATATAAGGCATAACCGTCCGGAGAAACGCTTTTTTCCTTGGTGTTCCGGAAGGGTATTTTCGCAAATCAGGAAGTGAACTACTCTTTGCACTATTGCGAGAATACTCTTGTTTACTGCTTACCTGTGTATTACTTGTCTTGATTACCTGGGGCTTGTGACTCGTTGTCGCCGTGTGTGTCTTTGCCAGCACCTCACCCGAAAATGCAACGGTGAGTAACATAAGAATCATTGCCCCATATCGTCGAATGGGAGTCAATATCATTAGGTCTCCTGGTCGGATTTATACATTCCAACACCTTATATTTTTCACAAAAATGAGAGATGAATCTCAAATCATATCAAAAATAGCCGTCAAGAGCACCCAAAGGAATAGTCCAATTCTGAAACCATGTCACGTATTAACGGTTCAGGGTGCTATTAATTCGAAGAAAATGTGGAGGTTATCGCAAAATAAGTTCATTTTTTGCGCGCGATCGCTCACCCTCACCTCTCCTCCTGGCGGAATCGACTCAAAGGAGGAGTTTCCGGTCTGATTTCACTGGCAAACTGGCGAAAATCGCAGCACCAAGGACAGCATTATGAAACTTGCCGCCGTTGCGCTGGCGCTCATGCCCGGCATTGCCATCGCCTCATCATGGACTTCTCAGGGACTCCCCACCTTCGAAGCGGAAGGTACGGGTAAATTCGTCAGCCATGCAGCGTTGACGAAGGGTACGCGTCCTTTAATCCTAAATTTTGACCAACAGTGCTGGCAGCCTGCTGATGCGATAAAACTCAACCAGATGCTGTCGCTAAAACCGTGTGAAGGCGCCCCGCCGCAGTGGCGCTTATTCAAAGACGGCGATTACACGCTGGAAGTGGATACCCGCTCCGGAACGCCAACGTTGATGCTCTCGGTAAAAAGCGCCGCAGACCCTGTCACGACCCAGATTCGCCAGTGCCCGAAATGGGATGGTTCGCCGTTAACACTGGATGTGAGCCAGACCTTTCCGGAAGGTGCCGTGGTGCGCGATTTCTACAGCCAGCAAACGGCAACGGTAAAAAATGGGACAATTACCCTACAGCCTGCCGCAGCCAGTAACGGACTGTTGCTGCTGGAACGGGCGGAAACTGATGCCCCGGCCGCTTTCGACTGGCATAACGCTACGGTGTATTTCGTCCTGACGGATCGCTTTGTAAATGGTGACCCGAGCAACGACCACAGCTACGGGCGTCGCAACGACGGCATGCAGGAAATTGGCACTTTCCACGGGGGCGATTTGCGCGGTCTGGCCAGCAAACTCGACTATCTACAACAGTTAGGCATCAACGCCCTGTGGATCAGCGCGCCGTTTGAGCAAATTCACGGCTGGGTCGGCGGTGGCACCAAAGGTGATTTCCCCCATTATGCTTACCACGGCTATTACACTCAGGACTGGACCACCCTCGACGCGAATATGGGTAATGAAGCTGACCTGCGTGCGCTGGTTGACGGCGCGCACCAGCGCGGCATTCGCATCCTGTTTGATGTCGTCATGAATCATACCGGCTACGCCACGCTGGCGGATATGCAGGAGTATCAGTTTGGGGCCCTGTACTTGTCGGGCGATGAACTGAAAAACACGCTCGGTGAACGCTGGACGGACTGGAAGCCAGCCGCCGGGCAAAGCTGGCACAGCTTTAATGATTACATCAACTTCAGCGATAAAGCAGGCTGGGAAAAATGGTGGGGGAAAAACTGGATCCGCACCGATATTGGCGATTACGACAATCCGGGTTTTGACGACCTGACCATGTCGCTGGCTTTCCTGCCCGATCTGAAAACCGAATCCACCACGCCTTCCGGGCTGCCAAACTTTTATCAACACAAACCGGATACGCACGCTAAAGCTATTGCTGGTTATACGCCCCGCGATTATCTGACCCACTGGCTCAGCCAGTGGGTGCGTGATTACGGGATTGACGGGTTTCGGGTCGATACCGCCAAACACGTCGAACTTCCCGCCTGGCAGCAGTTAAAAACACAGGCCAGCGCGGCGCTGGTTGAATGGAAGAAAGCGAACCCGGATAAAGCGCTTGATGACAAACCTTTCTGGATGACCGGCGAGGCCTGGGGTCACGGCGTGATGCAAAGCGACTATTACCGTCACGGCTTTGATGCGATGATCAATTTCGACTATCAGGAGCAGGCGGCAAAGGCCGTCGATTGTCTGGCAAATATGGATGTCACCTGGCAACAGATGGCTGAGAAATTGCAGGATTTCAACGTTCTGAGCTATCTTTCCTCGCACGATACGCGTCTGTTCCGCGAAGGTGGAGACAAAGCCGCCGAGCTATTGCTGCTGGCGCCAGGCGCGGTACAACTCTTTTACGGAGACGAGTCGGCCCGGCCCTTTGGACCAACAGGTTCAGACCCATTGCAGGGTACGCGCTCAGAAATGAACTGGCAGGATGTGGCCGGGAAATCTGCCGCCAGCGTCGCTCACTGGCAGCGCATCAGTCAGTTCCGGGCCAGACATCCCGCCATCGGTGCTGGTAAACAGACCACGCTGACATTGAAGCAGGGATACGGATTTATCCGCGAGCATGGCGACGATAAGGTGATGGTGGTGTGGGCCGGTCAGCCCTGATCCCAACAGGCTTCCCGCTGTGCATACAGC
>NZ_SZWU01000004.1:3911-12837 GCF_005280935.1 Citrobacter sp. wls757
AAAATAAAAAACCAGCCAGGCAAACATCTGCAGCACAAAACATCAATCCAACTCGTTCCCCCTGATTTGCGCCCTGCCATAGGTAGCGCTATGGTTAGCCACTTTACTACTCAGTTCGACAGACCCCCTGCTATGACATTCTCACTTTTTGGCGACAAATTTACCCGCCATTCAGGCATCACCCGCCTGATGGAGGACCTCAACGACGGTTTACGCACCCCAGGCGCCATCATGCTCGGCGGTGGTAATCCGGCGCAAATTCCAGAGATGCAAAATTACTTCCAGTCTCTGCTGGCAGATATGCTGGAAAACGGCAAAGCCACTGATGCGCTTTGCAATTATGACGGTCCGCAAGGGAAAACCGAGCTACTGTCTGAACTGGCGAAACTGCTACGTGAGAAGCAGGGTTGGGATATCGAGCCACAAAATATTGCACTGACAAATGGCAGTCAGAGCGCGTTTTTCTACTTATTCAATTTGTTCGCCGGACGCCGCGCTGACGGAACAACGCAAAAAGTGTTATTCCCGTTAGCGCCGGAATACATTGGCTATGCCGATTCCGGGCTGGAAGGAGATCTCTTCGTCTCAGCACGTCCGAACATTGAGCTGCTACCGGAAGGCCAGTTTAAGTATCACGTTGATTTTGAACACCTGCACATCGGTGAAGAAACGGGCATGATCTGCGTGTCGCGTCCCACTAACCCGACAGGCAACGTGATCACCGACGAGGAGCTGATGAAGCTGGACCGGCTGGCCAACCAGCATGGGATCCCGCTGGTGATTGATAACGCCTATGGCGTACCGTTCCCTGGCATTATCTTTAGCGAAGCACGCCCGCTGTGGAACCCCAACATTGTGTTGTGCATGAGCCTTTCCAAGCTGGGTCTGCCAGGTTCCCGCTGCGGTATCATTATCGCGAATGAAAAAATCATCACTGCGATTACCAATATGAACGGCATCATCAGCCTTGCACCTGGCGGGATGGGACCGGCGATGATGTGCGAGATGATTAAACGTAACGATCTGCTGCGTCTGTCCGAAACGGTTATCAAGCCGTTTTACTATCAGCGCGTTCAGGAGACGATTGCGATTATTCGCCGCTACTTGTCTGAAGATCGCTGCCTTATCCATAAACCTGAAGGCGCGATTTTCCTGTGGCTATGGTTCAAAGATTTACCGATCACCACCGAACTGTTGTATCAGCGCCTGAAAGCGCGCGGCGTACTGATGGTTCCTGGTGACTACTTCTTCCCGGGGCTGGATAAACCCTGGCCGCATACCCATCAGTGCATGCGGATGAACTACGTGCCAGAGCCGGAGAAAATCGAAGCTGGCGTGAAGATTCTGGCGGAAGAGATCGAACGCGCCTGGCTGGAAGGCTAACGCAAACCCGACCCAGGTGCGGGTCGGGCTCACTTCACAGCGGCTGTGAACGCAGGCGCTGGCGCTGAATACTGACGGCATCAACACACTGCAACGCGCTGGTCGGGCAGGCTTCGACACACGCTGGTCCCGCCTCGCGATGCCAGCACAAATCGCATTTTATCGCCTGCGCCCGCGACGAACGGGCAACGACATTCATTGCCCCAAACGGGCAGGCCAGCATACAGCTTTTACAACCAATACAACGTGCCTGTTCAACGAAGATATGCCCATGTTCACGACGAATGGCGTGAGTTGGACAAACATTCGCACAGGGAGCGTCTTCGCATTGATGGCAGGCGACCGCCGTGGTAAAGGCGTCGTCTTTGATGACCCGAATCCGCGGTATAAACGCACAAGAAGAGACCGAAGCACAGTCCTGGTTTTGCTGATGCGCGACGACGCAGGCAACTTCACAGGTACGACACCCAATACATTTTGCCGCATCCGCCATAATAAACGCGTTCATTGCCCCCTCCCTCTGCGTGAAAACCACAGAGTGCCAGAGAGACCGCCCCTGACGCTTTGATCGGACAGGGGAAACGGTTAAATATTGTCAGGTGCCTTAATAACCTTACTCGCGAACGGTAAAACCCAGCTCATTTGAAATCGCCTGCGCGGTTTCCCGTAGCGGCTTGAGTAGATTTTTTTCCCCTATCTGCTTAAGTCGCGAGGTAGAGAGTGAAATTGACACCGCGTACGGCACCCGACCATGAATATCAAACACCGGCACGGCAATACAGGAAACGCCCAATTCGTTCTCTTCCCGATCCATCGCCATACTGCTTTCGCGGATCTGCGCCAATTCGTCGTACATCGCCGGTAAACCGGTAATGGTATTGCGGGTCAGCGGCTGAATAAGATCCTGATGGCTCTCCCAGTAAGATTTCACATAATCCGCATGCCCAAACGCCATGTAAATTTTACCCATCGCGGAGCAATACAGTGGCATATGTTGACCGATATAAGCGCGAGTACGCAGCATGCCGGTCGTCGGTTCCAGCTTATAAATCAGAATCGCGTGGTCATCTTCACGGCTGGAGAAGTTGATTGTTTCACCAGTAGCAATATTCAACGCTTCGAGGTGCGGCGCGGCAACATGGATGATATTCAGTGACGACAGTGCCTTCTGCCCAACGGCGATAAATTTGGTGGTCAGCCTATAGCTACCCGCAGCAGGTGCAGGCGTGACATATCCGCAGGACTGCAGCCCTTGCAGGAGTCGATGCACAGTACTTTTGTTCAGCCCGGCCAGTTCAGACAGATGGGCCAATGGGCACCCATTCGGATAGTTACTCAGAATCTCAATCAACATCAAACCACGGAACAGGCTCTGACTTCCGGCTGGCCTCTCTTTGTCTTGCGTCATTTCACTCTCTTTTGTGCCCATCGCTTCCGCTCCCCTTTTCGTCGCGCTCTGATGGTAGCGCAAAGTGTGTTTCAGTTCACGATCTGAACCGAAAAAACACAACTATTTGATTTTGATGATTTTAAAAAATAGACCACCCCGTTGATCTGTCAAAATTTGATCGCTATATTTGAAATCAGATTTCGCATAGTGAAATTTAGAGATAAAAAAGCGATCAAATTTAAACAAGGAAACAGGAATGAAAGTCACTTTTGAGCAGTTGAAAGATGCGTTCAATCGGGTACTGCTGGCACGCGGTATTGCCGTTGAAACCGCCGATGCCTGTGCCGAAATGTTTGCGCGCACTACAGAGTCCGGCGTTTATTCGCACGGTGTGAATCGTTTTCCTCGTTTTATTCAGCAATTGGATAACGGCGACATCATTCCTGAGGCCAAACCGCAACGCATTACCAGCCTGGGGGCGATTGAACAATGGGATGCTCAGCGTTCGATCGGCAATCTGACGGCGAAAAAGATGATGGACAGAGCCATTGAGCTGGCCTCCGATCACGGTATTGGCCTGGTCGCACTGCGTAACGCCAACCACTGGATGCGCGGCGGCAGCTATGGCTGGCAGGCGGCGGAGAAAGGTTATATCGGTATCTGCTGGACTAACTCGATTGCCGTCATGCCACCGTGGGGTTCGAAAGAGTGCCGCATTGGTACTAACCCGCTGATCGTCGCGATCCCCTCATCGCCAATCACCATGGTTGATATGTCGATGTCGATGTTCTCCTACGGCATGCTGGAAGTGAATCGCCTGGCCGGTCGCGAACTGCCGGTAGACGGTGGCTTTGATGATAAAGGCAATCTCACCAAAGAGCCGGGCGTTATCGAAAAAAACCGCCGCATATTGCCAATGGGTTACTGGAAAGGTTCAGGTCTGTCGATTGTGCTGGATATGATTGCCACCCTGCTTTCTGATGGCTCTTCCGTTGCGGAAGTCACCCAGGATAACAGCGATGAATATGGCGTTTCACAGATATTTATCGCCATTGAAGTGGATAAGCTGATCGATGGCGCCACCCGTGATGCCAAGCTACAGCGGATTATGGATTTCATCACCACCGCCGAACGCGCAGATGAAAACACGCCTGTCCGTCTGCCGGGCCACGAGTTTACAAAGCTACTGGAAGAAAATCGCCGGAACGGTATCACCGTTGACGACAGCGTCTGGGCAAAAATTCAGGCCCTGTAAGGAGCAACACCATGATCTTCGGACATATTGCTCAACCTAACCCATGCCATTTGCCTGCTGCGATTGAAAGGGCGCTCGACTTTCTGCGCACCACAGATTTTCGCAAACTGGAGCCGGGCGTGGTGGAGATCGACGGTAAAAATATCTTCGCGCAAATTATTGATTTAACCACGCGTGACGTTGCCGAAAATCGTCCTGAGGTGCATCGCCGCTATCTGGATATTCAGTTTCTGGCCTGGGGTGAAGAGAAAATCGGGATCGCCATTGATACCGGGAATAACCAAATCAGTGAATCGCTATTAGAACAGCGCGATATTATTTTTTATCACGCCAGCGAACATGAATCTTTTATTGAAATGATTCCGGGAAGTTACGCCATATTTTTCCCGCAGGATGTTCATCGTCCAGCATGTCATAAAACTGTCGCCACACCGATCCGCAAAATAGTCGTGAAGGTTGCTATTTCAGTTTTATAAAAGGAGCACAAAAAATGAAAGCTAACACTACCGGTTATATTATCGGTGCGTACCCCTGTGCACCCTCATTTCACCAAAAGAGTGAAGAGGAAGAGAAGGAATTCTGGCGACAACTCTCCGATACCCCGGATATTCGCGGACTGGAGCAGCCCTGTCTTGAACATCTGCACCCGTTAGGCGACGAATGGTTATTACGCCATACGCCGGGCGACTGGCAAATCGTGGTCACGGCCATTATGGAAACCATGCGCCGTCGCGGTATTAATGGTGGTTTCGGGCTGGCCTCCAGCGATGAAGAACAGCGTAAAGCCTGCGTGGCGTATTACCGTCATCTGCATCAGAAAATCAACCATATCAATGCGGCCAACGGCGGAAAAGTGATTGCACTGGAGTTGCATGCTGCTCCGCTGGCGGGCAACCCGAACGTCGCTCAGGCCACCGACGCGTTTGCTCGTTCGCTGAAAGAAATTACCCGCTGGGACTGGTCCTGCGATCTGGTGTTGGAACATTGCGATGCCATGACAGGCCCCGCGCCACGCAAAGGATTTTTACCGTTAGACAACGTGCTGGACGCGATAGCCGGATATGACATCAGCGTGTGCATTAACTGGGCGCGCTCGGCCATTGAAGGGCGGAACCTCACCCTACCGCTGACCCACACGCAGCAGACCAAACGGGCTGGAAAACTGGGCGCACTGATGTTTTCCGGTACCACGCTTGCGGGGGAATACGGCGAGTGGCAGGACTTACATGCACCGTTTGCCCCTTTCTGTCCAGAAGGTCTAATGACCACAGAGCATGCCCACGAATTATTCGCCTGCGCAGGAGCAGATCCATTGCAATTTTCTGGCATTAAATTGCTGGAAATAAATGCCAGTGCAGATGTGAACCATCGTGTAGCGATATTGCGCGACGGTATCGCCGCATTAAATAAAGCAAAACTATAAAAATAAAATACTACTCTACGAGAATATTAATATGAACATGACCTCTCACCCTACACTTCAAGACATACCTCGTCAGCGCTGGCTACGGATTATTCCACCTATTCTTATCGCCTGTATTATTTCTTATATGGACCGCGTCAATATCGCATTCGCGATGCCCGGCGGAATGGATGAAGAATTAGGTATTTCCGCCACCATGGCCGGTCTGGCCGGTGGTATTTTCTTTATCGGTTATCTGTTTTTACAGGTTCCCGGCGGAAAAATTGCCGTACACGGCAGCGGCAAGAAATTTATCGGCTGGTCGCTGGTTGCCTGGGCGGTTATTTCCGTTCTGACGGGATTAATCACGAATCAGTATCAACTGCTGGTTTTGCGTTTCTTACTCGGTGTTGCTGAAGGCGGCATGCTGCCGGTCGTGCTGACGATGATCAGCAACTGGTTCCCCGACGCCGAGCGCGGTCGCGCCAATGCGATTGTGATTATGTTTGTGCCGATTGCCGGGATCATTACCGCCCCGCTCTCGGGCTGGATCATCACCGTACTCGACTGGCGTTGGCTGTTTATCATTGAAGGCTTACTGTCTGTCGTCGTCCTGGTGCTGTGGGCCTATACCGTTTACGACCGTCCGCAGGAAGCACGCTGGATCTCTGAGGCGGAGAAAAATTACCTGGTAGAAACCCTGGCCGCCGAGCAAAAAGCCATTGCCGGAACAGAGGTCAAAAATGCCTCTCTGAGTGCGGTACTTTCCGATAAAACCATGTGGCAGCTAATCGCGCTGAACTTCTTCTATCAGACCGGGATTTACGGTTACACCCTGTGGCTGCCGACCATCCTCAAAGAGTTGACTCACAGCAGCATGGGACAGGTCGGCATGCTCGCCATTCTGCCATACGTCGGCGCAATTGCCGGGATGTTCCTGTTCTCTTCACTCTCTGACCGCACCGGTAAACGCAAGTTGTTCGTCTGCCTACCGCTGATTGGCTTCGCCTTGTGCATGTTCCTCTCTGTGGCGCTGAAAAATAACGTCTGGCTGGCTTATGCCGCGCTGGTCGGCTGCGGATTCTTCCTGCAATCGGCTGCGGGCGTGTTCTGGACTATTCCAGCACGTTTGTTCAGTGCGGAAATGGCCGGTGGCGCACGTGGGGTCATCAACGCTCTCGGCAACCTCGGTGGTTTCTGCGGCCCTTACGCAGTCGGCGTTCTCATCACCCTGTACAGCAAAGATGCGGGCGTTTATTGCCTGGCAATTTCACTGGCTCTGGCCGCGCTGATGGCCCTGTTGCTGCCAGCGAAATGCGATGCAGGTGCCGCGCCGCTAAAGACGCTGAATCCACATAAACGTACAGCTTAAAACAATGCCCGGTGGCGCTTCGCTTACCGGGTCTACAGGTAACAACCGTCCCAGGCTGGATAAGCGCAGCGCCATCCGGCAAAAATGAGATAACAAAGATGAGTGAGAAAGCGACCTTCTGGCTGGGTATTGATTGTGGCGGTACATATCTGAAAGCGGGTTTGTATGATGCCAAAGGTCATGAGCAGGGAATTAACCGGCAATCGCTGCAGACAATATCGCCATTACCAGGTTACGCCGAACGCGATATGCACCAACTGTGGCAACAGTGCGTCGCGACCATCGCCGGGCTGTTAAAGCGCACAGGCGTGTGCGGTGAGCAAATCAAAGGCGTCGGTATATCCGCTCAGGGCAAAGGTCTGTTCCTTCTCGATAAACAAGATAAGCCGCTAGGCAATGCCATTCTCTCTTCTGACCGACGGGCGATGGAAATCGTTCAGCGCTGGCAGCAGGATGGGATACCTGAGCAGCTCTACCCGATCACCCGCCAGACATTGTGGACCGGTCATCCGGCATCACTCCTGCGCTGGGTGAAAGAGAACACCCCCCAGCGCTACGCGCAAATTGGTAGCGTCATGATGGGTCATGACTACCTGCGCTGGTGCTTAACCGGCGCCAAAGGCTGTGAAGAGAGCAATATCTCCGAGTCGAACCTCTACAACATGACCACGGGTCAGTACGACCCGAGGCTGACTCAGTGGCTGGGCATCAGTGAAATCGACAATGCCCTGCCCCCCATCGTTGGTTCAGCAGAAATATGCGGGGAAATCACCGCTCAGACAGCCGCCATAACCGGTCTGGCGGCGGGTACCCCCGTCGTCGGCGGACTGTTTGATGTGGTTTCCACCGCACTCTGCGCCGGTATCGAAGATGAACGCACCCTCAACGCGGTGATGGGTACCTGGGCCGTCACCAGCGGGATCGCTCACGGCCTGCGCGACCACGAGCCCCATCCCTATGTCTATGGTCGCTATGTAAATGACGGGCAGTACATCGTTCATGAAGCCAGTCCGACCTCTTCAGGCAATCTGGAATGGTTTACCGCCCAGTGGGGCGAACTCTCTTTTGATGAGATTAATCAGGCCGTTGCCAGCTTACCGAAAGCCGGTAGCGAGCTTTTCTTTCTGCCCTTTTTGTACGGCAGTAACGCCGGACTGGAGATGACCAGCGGCTTTTATGGCATGCAGGCTATACACACTCGCGCCCACTTATTACAGGCCATCTACGAAGGCGTGGTTTTCAGCCACATGACCCATCTGAACCGCATGCGCGAACGTTTTACGCAGGCACATACCCTGCGCGTCACCGGAGGTCCAGCGCACTCCGACATCTGGATGCAAATGCTGGCGGACGTCAGCGGTTTACGTATCGAATTGCCACAGATTGAAGAGACCGGCTGCTTTGGCGCTGCGCTCGCCGCCCGCGTAGGCACTGGCGTTTATCACAATTTCAGTGACGCGCAGCGCAGCTTACAGCACCCGATTCGCACACTGCTGCCAGACGCTACGGCGCATGCCAGCTACCAGCGTAAATACCGCCAATACCAGAATTTAATTACCGCACTACAGGGCTATCACGCCCGCATTAAGGAGCACGAATGATGAGTCGACCATTACTGCAACTGGCGCTCGACCACACCAACCTGCAGGCGGCCCAACACGATGTCGCACTGCTACAAGAGAGCGTTGATATCGTTGAGGCAGGGACGATTCTCTGCTTAACCGAAGGCCTGGCTGCCGTGAAAGCGCTGCGTACCCAGTGTCCAAATAAAATCATCGTTGCCGACTGGAAGGTAGCCGATGCGGGCGAAACCCTCGCACAGCAAGCGTTTGGCGCTGGCGCAAACTGGATGACTATCATCTGCGCTGCCCCACTGGCGACGGTAGAGAAAGGCCATGGCGTCGCGCAGTCCTGCGGCGGCGAAATTCAGATGGAACTGTTCGGCAACTGGACGCTGGATGATGCCCGTGACTGGTATCGCGTTGGGGTTCGCCAGGCAATTTACCATCGTGGCCGCGATGCTCAGGCCAGCGGACAACAATGGGGAGAAGCTGATCTGGCGTGCATGAAAGCGCTTTCCGATATCGGTCTGGAGTTGTCGATTACCGGCGGGATTACGCCCGC
>NZ_SZWU01000004.1:12907-48835 GCF_005280935.1 Citrobacter sp. wls757
CTTTATCGCCGGACGCGCGCTGGCTGGGGCGCAAAACCCAACGCAGGTTGCCGCTGAATTCCATACGCAAATCGATGCTATCTGGGGAGCACAGTATGCGTAATCATCCGTTAGGTATCTATGAAAAAGCGCTGGCGAAAGACCTCTCCTGGCCGGAGCGTCTGGTGCTGGCGAAAAGCTGTGGTTTTGATTTCGTCGAGATGTCAGTGGATGAAACCGATGAACGTCTGTCGCGTCTTGAGTGGAGTCCTGCTCAGCGTGCATCGCTGGTGAGCGCAATGTTAGAAACCGGCGTGGCAATCCCCTCAATGTGCCTGTCCGCCCACCGCCGTTTTCCGTTTGGCAGCCGCGATGAATCAGTCCGTGTTCGGGCACGCGACATCATGACCAAAGCCATTCGTCTGGCGCGCGATCTCGGTATTCGCACTATTCAACTGGCAGGTTACGACGTCTATTACGAGGAACATGACGAAGGTACGCAGCAGCGCTTTGCCGAAGGGCTGGCATGGGCAGTCGAGCAAGCCGCCGCCGCGCAGGTCATGCTGGCGGTAGAAATCATGGATACCGCTTTTATGAACTCAATTAGCAAGTGGAAAAAGTGGGATGAAATGCTGTCATCGCCGTGGTTCACCGTCTACCCGGATGTGGGCAACCTCAGCGCATGGGGTAATGACGTCACTGCCGAATTGACGCTGGGCATCGACCGTATCGCCGCTATCCATCTGAAAGACACACTGCCAGTAACCGAAACCCATCCGGGCCAGTTTCGCGATGTGCCCTTTGGCGAAGGGTGCGTGGACTTTGTTGGTATCTTCAAAACGCTGCATGAACTGAACTATCGCGGGTCGTTTCTGATTGAAATGTGGACTGAAAAAGCAAAAGAGCCGGTACTGGAAATTATCCAGGCACGACGCTGGATAGAAGCACGTATGCAGGAAGGAGGATTTCCATGTTAGAACAACTGAAGGCCGAGGTGCTGGCGGCCAATCTGGCGCTTCCGGCTCATGGTTTAGTCACCTTTACCTGGGGTAACGTCAGCGCTGTGGATGAAACGCGTAAGCTGATGGTGATTAAGCCGTCCGGCGTGGAATATGACGTGATGACCGCCGACGATATGGTGGTGGTGGATATTGCCAGCGGCAACGTGGTTGAAGGCAGTAAAAAACCCTCCTCAGACACGCCAACCCATCTGGCGCTGTACCGCCGCTACAATGAGATCGGTGGGATCGTCCATACTCACTCACGCCACGCGACGATCTGGTCGCAGGCGGGTCTTGATCTCCCGGCATGGGGCACCACGCATGCCGATTATTTCTATGGTTCTATTCCGTGTACCCGGCTGATGACCGTTGAGGAAATCAATGGCGAATATGAATATCAAACCGGTGAAGTGATCATTCAGACATTTGAGCAACGCGATCTCAATCCGCTGCAGGTTCCGGCAGTGTTAGTGCATTCACACGGTCCGTTTGCCTGGGGTAAAGATGCCGCAGATGCCGTACATAACGCAGTGGTACTCGAAGAATGCGCCTACATGGGGCTTTTCTCGCGCCAGTTAGCTCCGCAGTTGCCGGATATGCAGCCTGAGTTGCTGGATAAACACTATCTGCGTAAACACGGTGTGAATGCGTATTACGGGCAAAATTAACGTCCGGCGGCGCTGTGCTTGCACTGGTCTGTCATTTTGTAGGCCGGGTAAGCATAGCGCCACCCGGCGATCCTCATTTACGCCGAATTAATATGCTCTTTGCAGTAGCGCCTTTTCCACGCCGCAGGCGTCAGGCTGGTATGCTTACGAAAGATTTTACGAAAGTAACCCACATCATTAAATCCACATTTAATCGCCACTTCGGTAAGCGACAGCGAGTCACTGATCAACAGCTTTTCTGCCGCCCTTACCCGCTGGCGATGCAATGCTTCAGTTAGCGTCAGCCGGAAAGCGCTCCGGAATACACGCCCCAGATAATCCGCATTGCAATGCAGCTCTTTCGCCAGAGTTGAGGCACTAATCGGCAGGTGGAACTGGGTGTGGATTATTTGTTGCGCTTTCCATGCCAGCGCATTACCGGGGCTATCTGCGGGTTGCTCGCTAGCCGCCGCGGAGATTTGCTGCAAAATCAGCAGTAGGATCAGTTCCAGCGCAACGCTGCGATGAATATTTTCCTGCTCGCGTAAGAACTGGCGAAACAGCGAAATAATATATTGTGGCTCGCTAACCCGGGCATGCTGAGGAATCGCAAGCAACGGTTCTGTAAGTGAAGCATCGTTTTCTGCTGTCACCTCAAAGTGTAGCCAGTAAAATTTCAAATCAGCCGGAAACTGTCCCACACCAATATGCGAACGCTGCGGCCATAACAGCAAACTTTCTCCAGCATTCACGCAAAAAACGGTCTGACCTTCGCGAATCGTTAATATCCCTTTTTCGACAAAGATGATTTCCCAGGATTGCAATTGCCGCGCCGGATGGCTTCCCACACCTCGGGAAATAAATAGCCCACCATTTTGCACTTTAATCGGAAGAGACATGGATAATTCGAGCATATATATTCAAATTCCCGCTTTTGCATTATTTAAACTGCTCTTTATTATTGATTATTCACGATAAACTTTCTTTTCGCTGGATCGAAATCACATTTTTATAATGAAGTCGGAATTGTCATCTTTTTATACTTTTCTCTTCCCTTGTTGACCCAAACATTTCGTGCAGAATAAATAACGTACTTTGCAAATTACAAACAAATAACCCGCAACGTAGCGGGATACTTTCTGAACATCCTCTCCGGGAGTTATTTATGACTTCGGCTCCGATTACGACATCTGATTTGGCACAGCGTGCCCAGGACGACAAATTATCCCTGCGTGAAAAAATAGGTTATGGGTTAGGCGATGCAGGCGGGACGGTAATTACCTGTCTGATCATGAACTTCCTGACATTTTTCTACACCGATGTCTTCGGGTTAACGCCCGCGCTGGTCGGCACATTGTTTATTGCCCTGCGCGTATTTGATGCCATTTCCGATCCGCTAATGGGCATACTTGCCGACCGCACGCAAAGCCGCTGGGGGCGTTTTCGCCCATGGCAGCTGTGGGTGGCAATTCCCATTGGCATCATTGGCGTACTCACGTTTACCGTCCCTGACGCCAGCATAAGTGTAAAAATAGCCTGGGCATTTGGCACCTATCTACTGCTCTCTGTCGGCTATACCGCCATCAACGTACCGTATTGTGCGCTGATCAACACCATGACGACCCGCCATAACGAGGTGATCGCCTGTCAGTCCTGGCGCTTTGTGCTGTGCGGCGTGGCGGGATTCCTTGTCTCCGTTGGTCTGCCGTGGATGGTGGATATTCTGGGTCAGGGCAATGCCGCGCAGGGTTATCAGTTCGGCGTGGGCATCCTGTGCGCCATCGCTGTGGTGATGTTCCTGTGCTGCTTCTTCTGGGTTCGCGAGCGTGTGCCGCTGGCGATGATGGGGAAATTTACCCTGCGTGAACACATTGGTGGGCTACGCAAAAATGACCAGTTGCTGCTGATGCTGGTGATGTCTTTCCTGCTGATTAACGTCTTCAATATTCGTGGCGGCGGGTACATGTATTTCATTACCTACGTGCTGGAAGGCAGTACCGCTTACACGTCGCTGTTTTTCACCATGGTGACCTTTGCGTCCATCATCGGTTCAGTGGTTGTCAGCCCGCTGACCCGCCGTATAGATACCGTCAAACTCTATTACTACACCAACCTGGTGCTGGCAGCCCTGGCAGTGATGATGTGGTTCCTGCCGACCGGTCCGGCTTATCAAACATTATGGCTGGCGGTTATTCTCGGCAACGGCATTATTCTGGGCTTTACGCTGCCTCTGCACTTCTCGCTGATGGCCTTTGCCGACGATTACGGCGAGTGGAAAACCGGCGTGCGTTCTTCCGGCATGAATTTCGCCTTCAACCTGTTTTTCATCAAGCTGGCCTGGGCCTCAAGCGCGGGGATCATCAGCCTGTTATTTATTTTTGTCGCCTATCAGCCAGGCGCTGGTAACCAAACCGCCAGTTCGCTGCAAGGAATTACCGCGATGGAGACGCTGCTTCCCGCGCTGTTCCACCTGCTGTTGGCGCTGTCTATCCGCATCTGCAAACTCAATAATCCGATGATGTCGCGCATTGCCACCGATCTGCGTCAGCGTCATGTACAGCCTTAAGGAGCACGAAATGAACGTACTGGAAGTCGACCTGCATAAGCTCACCGTCAGCGATCCGTTCCTCGGACAATACCAACAGTTGGTCCGTGATGTAGTGATCCCCTACCAGTGGGATGCGCTGAATGACCGCATTGCAGAGGCGGAACCAAGTCATGCGATAGAGAACTTTCGTATCGCCGCAGGACTGCAGGATGGCGAATTTTACGGCATGGTTTTTCAGGATAGCGACGTAGCGAAATGGCTGGAGGCAGTCGCCTGGTCCCTGTGCCAGAAACCTGATGCGGAACTTGAGAAAACCGCAGATGAGGTCATCGAGTTGGTGGCCGCTGCGCAGTGTGAAGACGGCTATCTCAATACATACTTTACAGTGAAAGCCCCGGATGAACGCTGGACTAACCTCGCCGAGTGTCATGAGTTGTACTGTGCAGGTCATTTGATCGAAGCAGGCGTCGCGTTCTTTCAGGCGACGGGAAAACGTCGTCTTTTAGATGTAGTGTGCCGTCTGGCAGACCACATCGATAACGTTTTCGGGCTTGGTGATAATCAACTGCGCGGCTATCCGGGACACCCGGAAATTGAGCTGGCGTTAATGCGCTTATACGAAGTGACCCAACAACCACGCTATATGGCGCTGGTAAATTACTTTGTGGAACAGCGCGGCGCGCAACCCCATTTCTATGACGAAGAGTACGAAAAGCGTGGCCAAACCTCTTACTGGCATACTTACGGCCCGGCATGGATGGTGAAGGATAAACCCTATAGCCAGGCTCATCAGCCCATTTCAGAACAGCAAACGGCGATCGGTCATGCAGTACGTTTTGTTTATCTGATGACCGGCGTGGCGCATCTGGCACGCTTGAGTCAGGACGAAGGCAAGCGTCAGGATTGCCTGCGTCTGTGGAAAAACATGGCCCAGCGTCAGTTGTACATTACCGGCGGTATTGGTTCACAAAGCAGCGGCGAGGCGTTTAGCAGCGATTACGATCTGCCTAACGACTCCGTGTATGCGGAAAGCTGCGCCTCAATCGGTCTAATGATGTTCGCCCGCAGAATGCTGGAGATGGAGGCAGACAGCCAGTATGCCGACGTGATGGAGCGCGCCCTGTATAACACCGTATTGGGCGGGATGGCGCTCGATGGCAAGCACTTCTTCTATGTGAACCCGTTGGAAGTACATCCTAGATCATTAAAATTCAATCATATTTATGACCACGTGAAACCCGTTCGTCAGCGCTGGTTTGGCTGCGCCTGTTGCCCGCCGAATATCGCCCGTGTACTCACCTCTATTGGTCATTACATCTACACACCACGTCAGGACGCGCTGTATATCAATATGTACGTGGGCAATAGCATGGAAGTCCCCGTGGCGGATGGCTCGCTCAAGCTACGCATTAGCGGGGATTATCCATGGCATGAACAGGTGAAAATCGCCATCGAATCACCGCAGTCGATATATCACGCCCTGGCCCTGCGCCTGCCAGACTGGTGCACCGCACCGCAGGTTTTACTGAATGGTCAGCCAGTTGAGCAGGATATTCGTAAAGGCTATTTGCACATCAGCCGAACCTGGCAGGAAGGCGATACGCTCAGTCTGACCCTGCCAATGCCGGTGCGTCGGGTGTACGGAAATCCATTAGTGCGTCATGTTGCCGGTAAGGTCGCCATTCAGCGTGGACCGCTGGTGTATTGCCTGGAGCAGGCCGATAACGGTGAGGAATTGCATAACCTGTGGTTGCCAAAAGAGAGTGAGTTCAGAGTATTCGAGGGTAAGGGATTGTTCAGCCATAAAATGTTAATTCAGGCTGAAGGCGTGAAGCAAAGTACTGCCGATGCAGCACAACAATCGTTGTGGCACTACGATGTTTCCCCAGCTTCGCGCCAGGCGCATACATTGACGTTTATTCCGTGGTTTAGCTGGGCGAACCGTGGTGAAGGCGAAATGCGTATCTGGATAAACGAGCAGTAATAATAAGGCGGATGGCGGCGGTTAGCCCCCATCCGTCAATGTCTCATGAAAAGATTGCCCTCCTCCCTGAGGACAAACGGGTGAGAATCAGAAACGCCAGGTCAGACCGGACATAAAGGTGAAGCTGTCATCACGATCAACCATCGGACTATTTTTAATGTCATCCGGCAGTGCGCTATAGTTGGCGCTTGCCAGCAGCGTCAGGTTAGTGGTTAATGCGTATTTAGCGGACAGGCCAACATACGGTGTCCAGCTATCGCCTGGGGAATAGCTTGATAAACCACTACGACGGGACTCATTACCCGAAATGCCGTAGTAGTATTCATTGAATTTTTCGTCATAGTAGAGCACGCCAATTGATGGCGTCAGCGTCAGCTTGCCCATCGGCATTGGACGGAACAGTGAAACTTCCCCTACCCAGCCATTACTGTTGTCCAGCACATCCGCAGCGGCGGAGACTTTCACGCTACCCCATCTTTCATGGTGATACCACGCAGCACCCGCCATTGCCGTTGCGTCACGCTTATCCAGCGCTTTCATCGCGTGATCGTCATTGTCGCCGGGATCAAACTCAAGCGGCATATAAGAGGCAGTAATACTAAATTCATTACTTTCACTCTTAGACAAAATATAACCTAGCGTTGTTTGCCTAAAATAAAATGATTCACTTTCATAACTGACAAGCGGTACTGCGTGAACATTATCATTATACCCGCGATAAGGTGATTCATTATATACAGCGCCAGCGCCAATAGAAAATTCTGCGGCAGTTGCACTCGCCATAAAAGAAAAGGCGAGCAGCGCCACAATATTGTGTTTAATTAACATGCCAACATTCCATTTTAAAATAAGCTACAAAGCGGGTGCATAATAATGCTTACAATTTCATCGGTGCAAGGTTCATATTTATATAGTAATATATATAAAATTATATATATTGGGCTTGGCGATGAATAAATTACAACTTAAACACCGGGAACTGAAGATTATTTCGGTAATTGCTGCCAGTGAAAATATCAGCCATGCCGCTACTGTTCTCGGCATTGCTCAGGCCAATGTAAGTAAGTATCTTGCTGATTTTGAATCAAAAGTTGGGCTAAAGGTATTTGACCGCACCACCCGACAACTGACCCTCACGCCGTTTGGTATAGCGTTACTTCCTTACATCAATGACATGTTAGACAGAAATGATCAGTTAAATAATTTCATTGCTGATTATAAGCACGAGAAACGTGGAAAAGTAACGGTATATGCACCAACCGGAATTATTGCTTACTTATCGCAACATGTTATTGCAAAAATTATGGATATTGGCGATATCAGTCTGGTGCTAAAAACCTATAATCTGGATCGCAAAGCATTTTATGAAGGCGTCGACTTTCCTGACGATTGTGATATTTTACTTTCCTATGCTCATCCTAAAGATGAATCACTGGTCGCCAGTTTTATCACTAAATATGCGGTTATTGCTTTTGCCAGCCAGGAATATCTCACAAAGCATCCCATTAGCAGCCCTGATGAATTAGTCAACCACTCCTGTATTCTAATTGATTCTATGATGATTGATGATGCCAACATTTGGCGATTCAATTCTGCTGAAGACAAAAAGATGCGCGACTATCGTGTGACGGGAAATTACATCTGCGACAATACACAATCCGCACTGGCGCTGGCACGTAATCATTTGGGGATTGTTTTTGCGCCAAATGAAAGTGTGCAAAGAGATTGTCGTTCCGAGATGCTGGTCCCGTGTTTCTCGGAGCAACATGAATGGTGGCTGGATTTAGTGGCGATTTTCCGCAAGCGTGAATACCAGCCCTGGCGAGTGCAGTATATTCTCGATGCAATGCTCGCGGAGATACGTCAGCAGCTTGCTCAGGCGATACGACAGCCTGAGTAAGCGAAATAGCCTGCGCTTAGTGGTCGAGATACAGGTAATGCACCCAACTGGTCATCCGCAGCAACACCTTGCGCATTACCGACACATGTTCGAAGTGGTCAGAGTAAACGGCGACCTGCGCGTAGATCCCATCAGGCAACGCATTCACATCCGCATTGTCGTTCAGCTCAATCGTGGCGATTACCCCTTCCGAACCAGGCGTAGAGTTTAAAGATTGCAGTGCCCCGTTCGACTGGTATGTACCACCCGGTACTGCCGGACTAATGGCGGCCAGTTTACCGCTAAACACCTTACCCGGCAGGGCATTAAACACCACTTCCGCTTCATCGCCTGGCTCCAGTCGCAACAACGAGTTTTGACGGAACTGGGCGATAATTTGTCGTTTCTGATCCGGGATGAATACCATGACCGGGCGCATCGGCAGCGCGGCGGCATAGGTTCCTGGGCGCATCAGCACCTGAGTGACGTAACCATCGCTGGGCGCGCGAACCACGGTCTGGTCCAGGTTGAACTCTGCTTCCGCTAGCTGTGCTTTCAGGCTGGCAATTTGCGAATTCTCACCCAGTACCAGGCTGTCCAACTGGCTCTGAATTTGCTGTTGTTCTGCAACGGAGGATTTCACCGAAGCTTCCTGCGCCAGGTAGTTTTGACGCGCCGCGTCGATATCGCGTTCAGAAAAAGGATTCACCTTCGCCTGACTCCCCTGCGCATAGCGCTGGTAATCTTTTGCCAGTTTGTCACGCGTGGCCTTTGCCCGCTGCGTGTTGGCTTTCATTTCGTCTAACTGCGCAACCAGAGCCTGCTCTTTATGCTGTGCGGTAACAATATCAGCCTTCAGGCGATCGACCCGCGCCTGATAACGCCCTGGATTAAGCTTAAACAGAACCTCGCCTTTTTTGATTAGCGTATTCTTCTTATCCGTCACTTCTGTCACTACACCCGTTACCTGCGGCACCACGGGAATAGAAATTACCGCTTTTTGTGCCTTAAATGTATACGGATGGTTATAATTCATCAGTAATATAAGTCCGCAAACAATGAATATACCGCCTAATGCCGCGGTAGGAACTGTCCATTTATTTACAGGAATTTTGAAAATTTTAAATATTGACCATGCACACGCCACATAGGTCAGAACAATCAGTAAATCCATCGATATTACTCCGCCGGAGAGGTCTTGGCCTCACCCAGTTTCTTTTCCAGATCCGCAACCCTTGCCTGAAGCTGGATCAGGGAAGAATCCGCGCTCTGCATGCCCCACCCGCGTTCCGGGCGATAAAGCGTTGCCCAGATCCATAAAAAGGGCCAAATAACATGTAAGGTAAACAAACTAACCCAACCCGCAACATGTATTGCGTCGGCATGAGGATGGTTACGTTTCTTTGCAATTAGATAGGGAATATCATGCAGAATAATAATCCCGTAAAAAATGACCAGGAATACAAAAATAAGCACTCCTAATGCAAAATAATTAAGGAACATATTTGCCTCAGGGATTTAAATTAAGGAATTCGGATGCAATTTGATTTAAACAATAGAGTTGATAATAGTATTGGAATGACCAGATTGGATGCAATTATCTTATTTATATAACGATATATGGGTTTATATATACCCGTCGTCTTTCGAGCTGCTTCTTTGTTGGCTGCGTTCGTTCACCCCAGCCACTTACCTGAGGACATAACTTGATGCCCGGTACGCTAAACGCGACCGGGCAGTAGGTGACGTGAAATTAAAACAGCCCCAGTGGTTTATCAGAGTAGCTCACTAACAGGCATTTGGTTTGCTGATAATGCTCAAGCATCATCTTATGCGTCTCGCGCCCGATACCCGACTGCTTGTAGCCGCCGAACGCCGCATGTGCCGGGTAAGCATGGTAACAGTTGGTCCAAACTCGCCCCGCCTGAATCCCACGCCCCATTTTGTAAGCCAGATTTCCGTTTCGACTCCAGACACCAGCGCCAAGCCCATATTGGGTGTCATTAGCGATTTCCAGCGCTTCCTCCATGGTTTTAAACGTCGTG
This sequence comes from Citrobacter sp. wls757, assembly GCF_005280935.1. Taxonomy (NCBI): domain Bacteria; kingdom Pseudomonadati; phylum Pseudomonadota; class Gammaproteobacteria; order Enterobacterales; family Enterobacteriaceae; genus Citrobacter; species Citrobacter sp. wls757. The sequence goes on from NZ_SZWU01000004.1 coordinate 22,991, forward strand.
ACAGCCAGCACCGGTCCGAAGATCTCCTCCTGGAAAACCCGCATGTTGTTCTTACCAAACAGAATAGTCGGTTCGAGGTAGTACCCCTCTTTTAACTCGCCATCCAGCTGCTTGCGCCGCCCGCCGGTGAGAACATCTGCCCCTTCTTTTTTACCAATGTCGATGTAATTCAGAATGGTTTCCAGTTGACCATGCGACACCTGTGCGCCCATTTGCGTCACGCTGTCTAACGGGTTGCCGCTACGGATACTTTCCACCCGACGAATGGCTCTTTCCATAAAACGTTCGTAAATGGATTCTTGTACCAGCGCCCGACTCGGGCAGGTACATACTTCGCCCTGGTTGAAGGCAAACAATGCAAAACCTTCCAGCGCTTTGTCAAAGAACGCATCTTCTTCATCCATCACGTCCGCGAAGAAGATATTGGGGGATTTCCCGCCCAGCTCCAGCGTGACAGGGATAATGTTCTGCGTGGCGTACTGCATGATCTGCTGCCCAACTTCCGTTGAGCCGGTAAACGCCACTTTTGCAATGCGTTTTGACGTCGCCAGATACTCACCGATTTCCCCACCCGCGCCGTTTACCACGTTCACCACGCCAGGCGGGAGCAGATCGCCGACAACTTCCATCAGCAACAACACGGACAGCGGCGTCAGGCGCGCAGGTTTAAGCACGACACAGTTACCGGCAGCCAGGGCGGGCGCCATCTTCCAACTGGCCATCAACAGCGGGAAGTTCCACGGGATAATTTGCCCCACCACGCCAAGAGGTTCATGGAAGTGATACGCCACGGTATCGCTATCAACTTCGCTTATTCCCCCTTCCTGTGCACGAATACAGGACGCGAAATAGCGGAAATGGTCAATCGCCAGCGGCACATCTGCCGCGCTGGTTTCACGGATGGGTTTACCGTTATCCCAGGTTTCAGCCGTCGCCAGCAGCTCCAGATTTTGCTCCATACGATCGGCAATTTTGAACAAAATCGCCGCCCTGTCCTGCACGGAAGTCTGCGCCCATTTGTCTTTTGCTTTGTGCGCGGCATCCAGTGCCAAATCGATGTCCTTTTTGCCGGAAGAGGCCACTTCGCACAGTAATTGCCCGGTTACCGGCGTCAGGTTTTGGTAATACTCACCGTCCACCGGTGCGATCCAGTCACCGCCGATAAAGTTATCGTATCGGGCTTTTAACTTCAGAGGGTAACCATACTCGCCGGGATAAATACGCGTTGAAGGGGGGTTATTGGTCATGACCGTCTCCTTGCTGTAGGGGTACTACAAGGGTAGACGGGACTGGCGAATTATTCGCCAGCCTTTTACTGCTTTACGACAAGTATCACGAATTACATGGCAGCACGATAAATCGCCATGATTTCTTCATGTGTCGCCTGAATCGGGTTAGTGAAACCACAGGCGTCTTTCAGGGCATTAGTCGCCAGAACGGCAAAATCTTCTTCTTTCACGTTCAGCTCACGCAGCCCAGCCGGAATATTCACTTTCTGCGCCAGTTCACGGATCGCCGCGATGCAGGCTTCTGCCCCTTGCTCTTCGCTCAGACCAGCAACGTTCACACCCATTGCCGAGGCGCAATCGCGCAGGCGGGCGGCAGCAACTTTGCTATTAAATACCTGTACATGCGGCAGCAGTACGGCATTACATACTCCGTGTGGCAGATCGTAGAAGCCACCCAGCTGGTGCGCCATCGCATGCACGTAGCCAAGGGAGGCATTGTTAAAGGCCATACCTGCGAGGAACTGCGCATAGGCCATGGCTTCGCGCGCCTGAGCATTGCTGCCCTCTTCCACGGCGACCGGCAGGTTTTCCGCAATCATGGTGACAGCTTTAAGCGCGCACGCATCGGTAATGGGGGTCGCAGCAATAGAAACATAGGCTTCGATAGCGTGAGTCAGCGCATCCATACCGGTAGCCGCCGTCAGAGACTTCGGCATACCGACCATCAGCGAGGAGTCATTGACGGACAGCAGCGGTGTAACATGCTTATCCACAATCGCCATTTTAATGTGGCGTACTTCATCAGTGATGATGCAGAAGCGGGTCATTTCAGATGCCGTACCCGCCGTGGTGTTGATGGCGATCATCGGCAGTTGCGGTTTTGCAGAGCGGTCTACGCCTTCGTAGTCACGAATATCGCCACCATTAGCCGCCACCAGCGCAATGCCCTTCGCACAATCATGAGGAGAGCCGCCACCGAGAGAAATAACGCTATCACAGTCATTTTCTTTCAGCATTTTCAGGCCAGCGGCAACGTTACTGGTCGTGGGGTTAGGATGCGTACCATCGTAAATTACGCTGGAAATATCATGTTCCTGTAGCGCTTTTTGAATATCGCCAGCCATACCTAATTTCGTCAGCATGGCATCCGTAACAATCAGCGTACGGCGAAAACCATATTCCGCCATTGTATTCATTGCGTCTTTTAATGCGTCAGCGCCGATTACATTCACGGAAGGAATAAAAAATGTTGAAGCAGCCATTGTACGATCCTTAATTACTCTAAAGAGGTAGGAAGCATACGAGTGAAATTTCCAACAAAATATGATCGTGGTTGTTATTTTAATAACACTTACAATTAAAAAGCACATTAGGTTCATAATCTAATGTGCTTATTTCAATCAACATCTATTTTGTATTAATTCATTTAATCCATGAATTAATTGTTTCATTATTTTTCAGGGAACAGCAAGGCATCGCGTAATAAATGATCATTTCCCCGACGGCGAGTAAAACCAATGCGGTCAAAATATTCCAGAATTTGGATAGCCAATTTGCGCCCAACGTTAAGCCTGTCGCGAAAATCGGCGGCACATGTCGATCCCCTTTCCTGATCCAGTTCGCGGATCATATTGGCAAAGGCCACAATCCGATCGTTACGGTAATAACGATCTTTCACGATCGCGGTAATGATGCCTTGCTGTGCCGCTTGTCGTAACGCCACACGCATCATCTGTTCATCCGTTCCCGTCTGTTTTGCCAAATCGCGCACCCACCACGGCTCATCGCCAAAAAGTGGTTCTACTTTTTGCCAGATTGCCAACTGCTCATCGCTGAAACCCGCCTTATGTTCCGGCAAATGCAACCAGCCATGATGGCTATGAATAGCGCCACTCTCGCGCATCTTTTCAATTAGCAGCAATACCAGCGCTTCGTCTTCCATCGGCAAAGCCATACGGCGCAGGCGCTCGCGCCCGGGCCCTGGTTCATCACGGTGCTGCTCATGGTAGGTCGCCAGCGTATCGAGAACTTTCCGCTGCCAGCGCGCGGCAACGGGGGCATTCAACAGGCTGTATCCCGCCTGAATAAATCCATGTTGCTCAATCAACGGACGCATACCGTTGCCATTGAGCTGACGCGCCCAGGCAAAGTCAGGAATATTCACCGCCCCACGCGCCAGGTGCAGCGCCAGAGCGTCACCGTCAGTCTCCGCGTTTTCCAGCGCCGACAGCCACTGTAAATATTCCGGCTTACGCTTTCCGCGTCGCGGCGGATTAAGCGTCACAACACGTGCACCTGCCAGCGTTGTGCGGGCAGAAATATCACGCAGCACCAGACGGTCGTTATCAGCAAGCCAGAGTGGTGTATCAAACACCAGTTCCGCCAGCGTTCCTTCAAGCAGAGAGATGCGCCCGGTGACATGGCTGGCCGCGTGGTGAATATGCAACGGTTGCCACTGCATCAGCGGCGCAGCATGTTCTAAAGAAACAATCACGCGGGTAAAAGCCTCTGGCGGCGCATCGGAAAGCAGCCAGTCGCCGCGGTTTAGTTCTTCTTTTTGCGCATCGCCGGCAATATTCAGCGCAATACGTTGTCCCGCTTGCGCGCGGTCGGTGGCCTGATTTTGTGCATGCAGGCTACGTACGCGCATCGGTTTGTTGACGCCCGTGAGCCACAGCGTGTCACCGACATTCACTTCACCGCTGAGCGCCGTCCCGGTCACTACCAGCCCTGCGCCTTTGACCGTAAAGGCACGGTCAATCGCCAGGCGGAAGCTGTGATCGCGGGCATGCTCGCGCGACGTTAATTGCAACAAATGGTCACGCAGTTCCTCGATGCCACGGCCTTCACTGGCCGCAGTGACGAAAAGCACCGACTCCGCGAAACCATAATTCCCCAGCGTGGCCTGAATCTCCGCACGCACCTCTTCAATTCTTGCTTCGTCTACGCGGTCGGCTTTCGTGAGTGCCACGGTGATCTGCGGATTGCCCGTCAGCTGCAGAATTTGCAAATGCTCACGGGTTTGCGCCATTACGCCATCATCACACGCCACCACCAGTAACGCGTGATCGATGCCGCCGACCCCCGCCAACATGTTGGACAGAAACTTTTCGTGTCCAGGAACGTCGATAAACCCCAGCACCCGCCCATCCGGCTGCGGCCAGTAGGCATAGCCGAGATCGATGGTCATGCCGCGCTTTTTTTCTTCCGGCAGACGGTCGGCATTCACACCGGTAATCGCCTGTAATAACGTTGTTTTTCCGTGGTCAACGTGTCCGGCGGTTGCAATAATCATTTCAGCATCATCTCCATAAACCGGGTCTCGTCTTCAAGGCAGCGCAGATCCAGCCATAAGCGGCCATCATAAATTCGCCCAATAACCGGCACGGGCAGCGTACGCCAACGGGCTGCCAACGCTTCAAGGCGGCTCCCGCGCCCGTCATGTGGGGTAAAGGTTAGCGCCGCGCTGGGCAGCCTATCAACAGGTAGTGAGCCGCTGCCAATCTGCGACAGGCAAGGCATCACATTCAGGGCGAACTCATCACCGTAATGCTCTGCAAGCTGTGCCTGTAATTGCTGTGCCTGCGCGTGGATCGCTTCTTGTGAGCGGGTGAGCTGGCGCAACGTCGGCAACTTCTCCGCCAGTGCTTCCGGGTGCAGATAGAGCCGTAGCGTCGCTTCCAGCGCAGCCAGTGTCATTTTATCTGCCCGTAATGCGCGTTTCAGCGGATGGCTCTGCAAACGAGCGATCATCTCTTTTTTACCGACAATTATCCCAGCCTGCGGCCCGCCCAGCAGTTTATCGCCGGAGAAACTCACCAGACTGACGCCAGCGGCAATCAGTTGCTGCGGCATCGGCTCCTGCGGCAAACCATACTGGCTGAGATCGACCAGCGAACCACTGCCCAGATCCGCCACCACCGGTACATCCAGTTCCTGCCCAATTACGGCCAGCTCCGCCTCATCCACCGACTTTGTGAAGCCTTCAATGCTGTAATTACTGGTATGCACTTTCATCAGCAGACCGGTGTTTTCATTCACCGCCTGGCGGTAATCTTTCGCATGGGTCCGGTTGGTGGTCCCCACCTCACGCAAAATGCATCCGGCCTGACACATGACGTCCGGAATACGAAACGCGCCGCCAATTTCCACCAGCTCGCCGCGAGAAACAACCACCTCTTTGCCGTTCGCCGTGGCGGCCAGCATCAGTAGAACAGCTGCCGCATTGTTATTGACGATACAGGCGTCTTCCGCCCCCGTCAGACGGCAGAGTAAATCCGCCAGGGCCCGATCCCGATGTCCCCGCCCGGCATCATCCAGACTATATTCCAGCGTCACCGGCGTGCGCATCGCCTGTACCACCGCTTCAATTGCTTCTTCGGCCTGCGACGCGCGCCCAAGGTTGGTATGCAGCACCGTTCCGGTCAGGTTAATCACCGGGCGTAGCGCGCTTTGCGATTCTCGTTCCAGCCGGGCGCTGGCTTCTTGCGCCCAGTCCTCACACCATTCCGGGAGCGCGTGCGTGTCGCGAATAGCTTCTCTGGCTTCGTCGAGCATGTGACGCAGCAGGTCAACCACCCGGGTATGGCCGTGAGATTCACGTAAGGCTGGGAAGGCGCTATCGCGCAATAAACGATCGATAGCAGGAAGCTGGCTGTAGAGTGAACGCATGTCGGTTGTCATGAAAGGGCCTGGCTGTTGGTGGCCCTCTCCACCGTGGAGAGGGATATCGATATAGGAAGGATTGTACCGTGACTTTGCTCAGGCGGACATAATACGCATCAAGCCTTTGGCGGTTCTGTACGGGCAAAACTCTCGCGTTGAAAGAGCGTTTCCACCAGTTTGACCAGACGGGGGCGATCAACACACCAACCGGGCGCAACCCGACGGAAATTGAGATAACCGACGGCGCAGGCAATCGCAATGGTTGCCAGGTTAACCGTATCCGTTTTCAGCGTACCATCCGCCAGATAGCCTTCCAGCACATCCAGACTACGGGTGATCTTCTCACGCTGACGTAATAATTCAGTTTCTGACTGCTGCGCGGCAGGGCGAGCCTGTTCGCGCACCGAAACTAAACCGGCATCCATAATGCCGTCTGCCAACGCTTCCAACTGGCGTACCTTCAGCGCAGCCAGCGGATCACGCGGCAGCATGGCTGGTGCAATATCCAGTAGCTCTATATATTCCGCAATGATAGGAGAATCAAACCAATACTCGCCCGCATCGGTGACCAACGCGGGTACTTTACCTAACGGGTTATAGCGCGCCACGCCGCTATCCGCGTTATAGGGGAGTTCATTCACAAATTCGAAGGTGATGCCCTTTTCCAGTAACAGAATAGAAATTTTACGCACAAAAGGGCTGGTATAGCTGCCAATGAGTTTCATGCCGGGTCCTTTTTGCCAACAAAAAAGCGGTGCCCAACGATAGTGGGACACCGCTTAGTATGGCTCAGGTCACTGAAAATGGCAGGTGATGGCAGTCTCAATGATCCAAATAAAGGTAATGCATCCAACTGGTCATGCGCAGCAGTACTTTACGCATTACCGACACGTGGGCGAAATGGTCGGAATAGACTGCAACCTGAGCATAGATACCGTCCGGCAGCGCATCCACATCGGCATTCGGATCCAGCTCAATCGTGGCCAGCACGCCATCGGTACCCGGCACCACCGTTAAGGACTGTAATGCGCCCTGCGCCTGATAAGAACCGCCCGGAACGACCGGAAGAATACTGGTCAGCTTGCCGGTGAAAACCTGGCCAGGCAGCGCATTAAACACCACTTCCGCTTCATCGCCCGGTTTAAGGCGCAGCAGCGAGTTCTGGCGGAATTGCGCCACGATTTGCCGTTTTTGCTCAGGAATAAACACCATTACCGGACGCAAAGGTAATGCTGCTGCGTAAGTCCCCGGACGAATTAAAATCTGCGTGGCATAACCGTTGCTGGGGGCACGAACTACCGTCTGTTCAAGATTGTATTTAGCCTCGGCAAGCTGGGCACGTAGGGACGCAACCTGAGATTGCTCACCGTTGACCATACTGTCTAATTGGCTCTGAATCTGCGTCTGTTCTGCAACCGAGCCTTTGACCAGCGCATCCTGTGCCAGATAGTTTTGCCGGGCGTTATCGATATCGCTTTCAGAGAACGGGTTAACCTTCGCCTGGCTGCCTTTCAAATAGCGTTGATAATCTTTATACAGACGGTCACGTTCAGCAGATACACGGGTGGTATTGGCGACCGCTTCCGACAACTGTGCTTTCAGGTTGTCGATGTTGTGCGTAGCGGTAACCAGATCAGCCTGCAGCCTGTCGACACGCGCCTGATACCGTACCGGATCGAGCTTAAACAGCACATCGCCTTTTTTAATTAGCTGATTATTTTTATCCGTTACCTCACTAACAATTCCTGTGACTTGCGGAGTGACCGGAATTGAAATAACCGCTTTTTGCGCCGTAAAGGTATATGGGTGGTTATAGTTCATTAATAAAATCAATCCCGCAACAATGAACACCCCACCTAATGCAGCGGTAGCAAGCGTCCATTGGTTTACCGGAATACGGAATATTTTAAAGATGGCCCAGGCAAAGGCCACATAGGTCAGGACTATCAACAAATCCATGATTAAATCTCCGGAAAGGTGGAGTTATCGGTTTTTTTCTCCCCATCCAGTCTTTTTTCCAACTGGGTGATTCGCGCTGCCAGCGCGGCAATCTCAGGGTCTGACTCCTTTCCGGTCGGTGTGATATGTGACTGCATTCCCCATCCCTTTTCAGGCTGGTAGAGCGTGGCCCAGATCCACAGGAACGGCCAAATAACATGAAGAGTGAACAAGCTCACCCATCCTGCAGTATGGATGGCATCGGCATGGGGATGGTTACGTTTTTTAGCCATGTTATAGGGAATATCGTGAATGGCGATGATTCCGTAAAACAGAACCAGAAAAACGAAGATCAGCACGCCCAACGCGAAATAATTTAGAAACATACCTGCCTCGAATTCACGCTAATTAGAGTTTTTTTATGCCGGCAGCCGTATGCACCCTGGCTGATGTTTTGAACATAACTGGAGTTAAGGGTTTTTGCCATACCACAAAATAAATATTTTTTCTGGTGAGAAGTTGCTTTGTTTTGCAATAAAAAATGTCGGGGGTAGAACCTGCCGCAGATCACATCTGATAAATTTCAGATGAAAATACTTTGCGATTCACATCACAAAAATCCAACAAACAAGGAAAGCAAAAATGTGAATCACTTCACATTTAATCCTCATTTTCAGCGAATTATTGCACTGCGATGTTTTTCTGTACCGTTATTTTGTGATGAAAATCACATTAACTAACGCCATACACCCTATATTTACGTGACGAATGTCACATAAAAGGCCGTCGACTGGACAGTTGAACGATTCAGTGCCAGATTTCGCAGTATCTACAGGGTCCGGCTACCTCCTGCCGCTACATTAACAAACCTCGGGCTTTCAGCCTGCGTGATAGCAAACATAAGAAGGGGTGTTTTTATGTCATCCGATATTAAGATCAAGGTGCAAAGCTTTGGTCGATTCCTCAGCAACATGGTGATGCCAAATATCGGCGCGTTTATCGCGTGGGGTATTATCACCGCATTATTCATTCCGACAGGGTGGTTGCCGAACGAAACGCTGGCGAAGCTGGTCGGCCCGATGATCACCTATCTGCTGCCGCTACTGATCGGTTATACCGGTGGTAAACTGGTTGGCGGCGAGCGTGGCGGCGTAGTTGGTGCAATCACCACCATGGGCGTTATCGTCGGTGCGGACATGCCAATGTTCCTCGGCGCGATGATTGCAGGTCCACTGGGCGGCTGGGCGATCAAACACTTCGACAACTGGGTAGACGGTAAGATCAAATCCGGTTTTGAGATGCTGGTGAATAACTTCTCCGCTGGCATCATCGGTATGATCCTCGCCATTCTGGCATTCCTTGGCATTGGTCCATTGGTTGAAGCACTGTCCAAAATTCTGGCGGCAGGCGTTAACTTCATGGTTGTCCATGACATGCTGCCACTGGCATCGATTTTCGTTGAACCGGCGAAAATCCTATTCCTCAACAACGCCATTAACCACGGTATTTTCTCACCGCTGGGTATTCAGCAGTCCCATGAGATGGGCAAATCCATCTTCTTCCTGATTGAAGCAAACCCGGGTCCGGGTATGGGCGTCCTGCTGGCGTACATGTTCTTCGGTCGCGGCAGCGCTAAGCAGTCTGCAGGCGGCGCGGCTATCATCCACTTCCTGGGTGGTATCCACGAAATTTACTTCCCGTACGTGCTGATGAACCCGCGCCTGATCCTGGCCGTTATTCTCGGCGGTATGACTGGCGTATTTACCCTGACTATCCTGAACGGCGGTCTGGTTTCTCCGGCGTCTCCGGGTTCTATCCTGGCCGTGCTGGCAATGACACCTAAGGGAGCTTACTTCGCTAACATCGCTGCTATCTGTGCGGCTATGGCAGTTTCCTTTGTGGTCTCAGCCATTCTGCTGAAAACCAGCAAAGTGAAAGAAGATGATGACATTGATGCCGCAACCCGTCGTATGCACGACATGAAAGCGGAATCCAAAGGCGCATCTCCGCTGGCGGCTGGCGACGTCACCAACGACCTGAGCCATGTGCGTAAAATCATCGTTGCCTGCGATGCCGGTATGGGTTCCAGCGCCATGGGTGCGGGCGTACTGCGTAAGAAAGTGCAGGATGCAGGGCTGTCTCAGATTTCCGTCACTAACAGCGCGATTAACAATCTGCCGCCGGATGTGGATCTGGTCATTACCCACCGTGACCTGACCGAACGCGCGATGCGCCAGGTGCCTCAGGCACAGCACATTTCGCTGACCAACTTCCTCGACAGCGGTCTGTACTCCAACCTGACCGAACGTCTGGTCGCTGCGCAGCGCCACAACGTGAACGAGGAGAAAGTTCGCGACCACCTGAAAGACAGCTTTGAAGAGGGTGATACCCACCTGTTCAAACTGGGTGCGGAGAACATCTTCCTTGGCCGTAAAGCGGCTAACAAAGAAGAAGCGATTCGCTTTGCTGGTGAGCAACTGGTGAAAGGCGGTTACGTTGAGCCAGAATACGTCGAGGCGATGCTGGACCGCGAAAAACTGACCCCGACTTACCTGGGTGAGTCCATCGCAGTACCGCACGGTACGGTTGAAGCCAAAGACCGCGTGCTGAAAACCGGTGTGGTGTTCTGCCAGTACCCGGAAGGCGTTCGCTTCGGTGAAGAAGAAGACGATATTGCCCGTCTGGTTATTGGTATCGCAGCGCGTAACAACGAGCACATCCAGGTGATTACCAGCCTGACCAACGCTCTGGATGATGAATCCGTGATCGAACGTCTGGCCCATACCACCAGCGTGGATGAAGTTCTGGAACTGCTGGCAGGTAAAAAAGCTTAACAGTTAAGTATCCCCAAAATAGTTCGAGCTGCAGGAAGGCGGCAACGCAGTGAATCCCCAGGAGCGTACATAAGTACGTGACTGGGGTGAGCGAGGAGAGCCAACGCATCTGCAGTTCGAAATATGAAGGCGATATCCTCTCCCTTGTGGAGAGGGTTAGGTTGAGGGGAAATCAATGCAGTCCCTCACCCCAGCCCTCTTGGGTAAAAACATTAATGAAGGTTAATACTATGAAAGCATTACATTTTGGCGCAGGTAATATCGGTCGTGGCTTTATCGGCAAACTGCTGGCGGACGCGGGGATACAGCTGACGTTCGCGGATGTAAATCAGGTCGTGCTCGATGCCCTGAATGCCCGTCATAGCTATCAGGTTCATGTCGTGGGTGAAAATGAGCAGGTTGATACCGTCTCCGGCGTCAACGCTGTAAGCAGCATCGGCGATGATGTTGTTGAACTGATTGCCCACGTAGATTTAGTCACTACCGCCGTCGGTCCGGTTGTACTTGAGCGTATCGCTCCAGCCATCGCCAAAGGACTGGTTAAACGCAAGGCGCAGGGCATCGCTACTCCACTAAATATCATCGCTTGTGAAAACATGGTGCGCGGAACGACCCAGTTGAAAGGCCATGTAATGAACGCGTTAGCAGATGAAGATAAAGCCTGGGTTGAAGAACATGTTGGCTTTGTCGATTCTGCCGTGGACCGCATTGTTCCGCCTTCAGCTTCAGCAACCAACGATCCGCTGGAAGTTACCGTCGAAACCTTCAGTGAGTGGATTGTCGACAAAACACAGTTCAAAGGTGAACTGCCAAATATCCCAGGAATGGAATTAACTGATAACCTGATGGCATTTGTCGAACGTAAACTCTTCACGCTGAACACCGGGCATGCTATAACCGCGTACCTCGGAAAATTGACCGGTCATCAGACCATCCGTGACGCGATTCTCGACGAGAAAATCCGCGCAGTGGTAAAAGGTGCGATGGAAGAGAGCGGCGCGGTACTGATCAAACGCTATGGCTTTGATGCAGCAAAACATGCGGCATACATTCAGAAAATCCTCGGTCGTTTTGAAAACCCGTACCTGAAAGATGACGTTGAGCGAGTGGGTCGTCAGCCGCTGCGTAAGCTGAGCGCAGGCGACCGCCTGATTAAACCGCTGCTGGGTACGCTGGAATATGGTTTGCCGCATGCGAATCTGGTTACCGGTATTGCGGCAGCGATGCACTATCGCAGCGAAGAAGATCCGCAGGCACAGGAACTGGCCGCGCTGATTGACGAAAAAGGCCCACAGGCCGCGCTGGCGCAAGTTTCCGGGCTGGATGCCAATAGTGATGTCGTGCTTGAGGCTGTTAACGCGTATAACGCAAAGAAATGATGCAGGACCTGGCGCAGGATATCCTGCGCCTGAATAATAGATTGTCAGATATGCAGGCAATAATGGAACAAACGCAGGCCTTTGAAAATCGTGTGCTTGAGCGTCTGAATGCTGGCAAAACCGTACGCAGCTTCCTCATCACCGCCGTAGAACTGCTCACCGAGGCGGTGAATATCCTTGTGCTTCAGGTATTTCGCAAAGACGACTATGCGGTGAAATACGCCGTAGAACCGCTGCTCGACGGCGATGGTCCGTTGGGCGATCTTTCCGTTCGTCTGAAGTTAATCTACGGCCTGGGCGTACTCAGTCGCCCGGAGTACGAAGATGCTGAGCTGCTGATGGCGCTGCGGGAGGAGCTGAATCACGACGGCAACGAATACGCATTCACCGACGACGAAATTCTTGGACCGTTTGGTGAACTTCACTGCGTGACGGCACTCCCGCCGCCACCCCAGTTTGATACCTCAGACTCTGGTTTGCATGCCATGCAGATCCAGCGTTACCAGCAGATGGTACGATCCACCATGGTCCTTTCCCTGACCGAGCTGATTTCTAAAATCAGCTTAAAAAAAGCCTTTCAAAAATAAGACGATGCTTGCTTATTTCTCTTCCTGCTGCGGTCGATACAGCTGCCGATAGTACGCCAGACGTTGCAGATACAGCTGCGCGTTTTCCTGCGGTATTTCTGAAGGGACAACGTTGCGCGGCGGTGTTTTATTCAAATATTCGCGAAAAGCCTGGCTTGAAGCCATAAAATCGACAGTTTTATCAATCAGGATTGAAACGTTCTCACCTATTTTCGCCATAATCTTCCCTCCTCCATGTATTAACCGCGCTCAGCCTGTGCGGTTGATCATTTAAGTTTAGGATCAGTTGGGTGTTTATATTGAGGAAAACGTGCTTCACCACGAACACGCCAATAAAAAGCACCACGGCCGATCTTATCGCTTAAAATCCCTTGTTAATCAATGCAGTAACATTATCATTAGCTAATTAATACTTACGGTATTTGATTATTTATCTTCGAGCAGTTGTGAATAATCCCGCTCTGCGCGCATACTATAGGATATTCATCCTATTTTTATCAGAAGCTATCCTATGAAAGAAGTCGAAAAAAACGAAATTAAACGCCTGAGCGATCGTCTGGACGCTATTCGCCACCAGCAGGCAGACCTGTCCCTGGTTGAAGCCGCCGACAAATACGCCGAGCTGGAAAAAGAGAAAGAAACTCTGGAAGCCGAGATCGCACGCCTGCGTGAAGTTCACGGCCAGAAGCTGAGTAAAGAAGCGCAAAAGCTGACAAAACTTCCGTTCCGTCGGGCCATCACCAAAAAAGAGCAGGCTGACATGGGCAAACTGAAGAAAAGCGTGCGCGGCCTGATCGTCGTCCACCCGATGACCGAGCTTGGCCGTGAAATGGGCCTGAAAGAGATGACTGGCTTTGCGAAGAACGAGTTCTAATCTCCCACCGGGCAACATCCGCTTGCCCGGTCCTTCATTTCCCCCCCTCAATTGGCCCTACCAATTTTAGCCAGATCCTACCAGCACCTCACATTTCATTAAAATGTGCGTACAATATCGTTGCCAATAAATAACATTTGATTAACCATTCATTGTCATTACCCCTACACAACAATATTGGCAGGGCCACTTTTACACATAATGTGACGAAGATTTGAGCAAAGACTCATTCCATTATGTCAGCGGCCCCCAGGAGACCTGCAATGAATCTCTGGCAACAGAACTACGACCCGGCCGGTAACATCTGGCTTTCCAGTCTGATCGCATCGCTCCCTATCCTGTTCTTTTTCTTCGCCCTGATTAAGCTCAAGCTGAAAGGCTATGTTGCGGCGTCATGGACGGTGGTGATCGCTTTATCGGTCGCCCTGCTGTTTTACAAAATGCCGGTCGATCACGCACTGGCATCCGTAGTGTATGGTTTCTTCTACGGTCTGTGGCCAATTGCCTGGATCATTATCGCCGCGGTATTCGTCTATAAAATCTCGGTGAAGACCGGGCAGTTCGACATTATCCGATCATCGATACTCTCGATTACCCCAGACCAGCGTCTGCAAATGCTGATTGTTGGTTTCTCCTTTGGGGCATTCCTCGAAGGAGCGGCAGGCTTTGGCGCTCCGGTAGCGATTACCGCCGCACTGCTGGTTGGTCTTGGCTTTAACCCGCTGTATGCGGCAGGTTTGTGCCTGATCGTAAATACCGCGCCGGTCGCTTTTGGCGCAATGGGCATTCCGATTCTGGTCGCCGGTCAGGTTACCGGACTGGACAGCTTCGAGATTGGCCAGATGGTAGGTCGTCAGCTGCCGTTCCTGACCATTATCGTGCTGTTCTGGATTATGGCGATTATGGATGGCTGGCGTGGTGTCAAAGAAACCTGGCCTGCGGTGATGGTCGCTGGCGGCTCGTTTGCTATCGCACAGTACCTCAGCTCTAACTTTATCGGGCCGGAACTGCCGGACATCATCTCTTCTCTGGTCTCACTGGTGTGTCTGACGCTGTTCCTGAAACGCTGGCAGCCGGTACGTATCTTCCGTTTTGGCGATATGGGCGCTTCGCAGGTCGATATGGATCTGTCGCGCACCCGCTACACCGCTGGGCAGGTGGTACGCGCCTGGTCACCGTTCCTGTTCCTGACAGCTACCGTCACACTGTGGAGCATACCGCCGTTTAAAGCGCTGTTTGCGCCAGGCGGCGCGATGTACCACTGGGTGGTCAACATTCCGGTTCCGTTCCTCGACAAGCTGGTTGCCCGTATGCCGCCGGTCGTACACGAAGCCACAGCCTACGCGGCGGTGTACAAATTTGACTGGTTCTCCGCGACCGGTACTGCGATTCTGTTTGCCGCCCTGCTGTCTATCGTCTGGCTGAAGATGAAGCCATCTGCTGCGCTGCAGACCTTTGGTAGCACGCTGAAAGATCTGGCGCTGCCTATCTACTCCATCGGGATGGTGCTGGCGTTCGCGTTTATCTCTAACTACTCCGGGCTTTCATCCACCCTGGCACTGGCCCTGGCACATACCGGCAGCGCATTTACCTTCTTCTCGCCGTTCCTTGGCTGGCTGGGGGTATTCCTGACCGGGTCCGACACCTCATCAAACGCATTGTTCGCCGCCCTGCAGGCCACGGCCGCTCAGCAAATCGGCGTTTCTGATGTGCTGATGGTGGCCGCAAATACCACCGGCGGCGTGACCGGCAAGATGATCTCTCCACAATCTATCGCTATCGCCTGTGCGGCAGTGGGATTAGTGGGGAAAGAGTCTGATCTGTTCCGCTTTACCGTGAAGCACAGTCTGATTTTCACCTGCATGGTGGGTGTGATTACCACGCTGCAGGCCTATGTCTTAACCTGGATGATTCCATGATAGTGATGCCCAGACGCCTGTCAGACGAAGTCGCATCTCGTGTGCGGGCGCTGATTGAAGAACAACAGCTGGAGGCGGGCATGAAGTTGCCCGCTGAACGCCAACTGGCCGTACAGCTCGGCGTATCGCGCAACTCGCTGCGCGAGGCGCTGGCGAAACTGGTGAGCGAAGGCGTGTTGATTAGCCGTCGTGGCGGCGGGACGTTTATCCGCTGGCAGCATGAGGCATGGTCTGAACAAAACATCGTTCAGCCGCTGAAAACTCTGCTGGCAGACGACCCTGATTACAGTTTCGATATTCTGGAAGCCCGCCACGCCATCGAAGCCAGCACCGCCTGGCATGCAGCTATGCGTGCCACTGCTGCCGACAAAGAGAAGATCAGACTCTGTTTCGAGGCCACACAAAGCGAAGATCCAGATCTCGCCTCGCAGGCAGACGTTCGCTTTCATCTCGCCATTGCGGAGGCCTCGCACAACGTGGTGCTGTTACAGACCATGCGCGGTTTCTTCGACGTATTACAGTCTTCGGTGAAACAGAGCCGTCAGCGTATGTACCTTGTGCCGCCCGTATTTTCGCAACTGACGGCGCAGCATCAGGCCGTCCTGGATGCGATTGTTGCCGGAGATGCCGACGGAGCGCGTAAAGCAATGATGGCGCACCTCAGTTTTGTCCACACCACGATTAAACGATTTGATGAAGATCAGGCCCGCCAGGCGCGTATCACCCGCCTGCCCGGTGACCCTGGTGAGAATAGCAGGGAGAACAACACATGATTATTTCAGCAGCCAGCGACTATCGCGCCGCAGCCCAGCGCATCCTACCCCCCTTCTTGTTCCACTATATAGACGGTGGGGCGTATGCAGAGCACACTCTGCGCCGTAATGTGGCAGACCTGTCTGAAGTGGCACTTCGCCAGCGCGTGCTGAAGAATATGTCCGACCTGAGCCTGGAGACAAAGCTGTTCAACGAAACGCTCTCCATGCCGGTGGCCCTTGCACCTGTCGGTCTGTGCGGCATGTACGCGCGCCGGGGCGAAGTTCAGGCCGCCGCCGCCGCTGATGCCAAAGGCATTCCATTTACGCTTTCCACGGTATCCGTATGTCCGATTGAAGAAGTCGCCCCAACCATCAAACGTCCGATGTGGTTTCAGCTATATGTTCTGCGCGATCGTGGCTTTATGCGCAACGCGCTGGAGCGCGCCAAAGCGGCAGGTTGCTCCACGCTGGTCTTTACCGTCGATATGCCAACACCGGGTGCACGCTACCGTGACGCCCATTCCGGGATGAGCGGCCCAAATGCCGCACTACGCCGCTACTGGCAGGCAGTCACCCATCCACAGTGGGCATGGGACGTTGGCCTGAACGGTCGCCCACATGATTTAGGCAATATCTCGACTTATCTTGGTAAACCTACCGGTCTTGAGGATTACATCGGCTGGCTGGCGAATAATTTCGATCCGTCGATTTCCTGGAAAGACCTCGAGTGGATCCGCGAATTTTGGGATGGTCCGATGGTGATCAAAGGGATCCTCGATCCCGAAGATGCCCGAGACGCCGTACGCTTTGGTGCGGACGGCATCGTTGTCTCTAACCACGGTGGTCGCCAGTTAGACGGCGTGCTGTCTTCAGCTCGCGCGTTACCCGCTATTGCCGATGCAGTAAAAGGCGATATCACCATTCTGGCAGACAGTGGGATCCGCAACGGTCTGGACGTCGTACGTATGATTGCGCTGGGCGCGGATAGTGTTCTGCTGGGACGTGCTTATCTGTACGCGCTGGCCACCCACGGTCAGGCCGGGGTGGCGAATCTGCTGAATCTGATCGAGAAAGAGATGAAGGTGGCAATGACCCTTACCGGGGCGAAATCGATTAGCGAAATCAGCCGTGATTCGCTGGTACAGGAACTGGGCAAACAGGTGGCTGACTACCCGATGCAGCCCAAACGTGGAAATGCGGCGTAAACGTTAATTTGCTATGCTGCCCCGTACTTAAGGGGGCAGCATGCTAAACATCGTTTTATTCGAACCAGAAATCCCGCCAAATACCGGCAATATTATCCGTCTTTGCGCCAACACCGGCTTTCGTCTGCATATTATTGAGCCAATGGGCTTTACCTGGGACGACAAGCGCCTGCGTCGCGCGGGGCTGGATTACCATGAATTTACCGCTGTGCTACGCCACCCTGATTACGCCGCCTTCGTCGCCGCAGAAAATCCGCAACGTCTGTTTGCCCTGACCACCAAAGGTACGCCAGCGCATAGCGCGGTAAGCTATCAGGATGGGGATTATCTGATGTTTGGCCCGGAAACTCGCGGTCTGCCAGCCAGCATCCTCGACGCGCTGCCTGCCGAACAAAAAATTCGTATTCCGATGATGCCGGACAGTCGCAGCATGAACCTGTCGAATGCGGTGTCGGTGGTGGTGTATGAGGCCTGGCGCCAGTTAGGTTATCCCGGCGCAGTATTGCGTAGTTGATTTTTGTCGGATGGCGGCTGACGCCCTATCCGACCTACGAAAGAATTTACCGTTATTTTTCGAGCGTTATCGGCGCAGTCAGGTTGGACACGGACTGCGCTTGCCGACCTGCGCGTACACGTAGTACGTGAGGATGGCGAGCACAGCCCGGGTTCAAGATGACAAGTAAGATAGCTCGAAATCAGATGCCATCGCCGTATTCGAACGTATGATGTATCCCGTTGAAATGCTGATCCATATCCATAGACGGTTTATCGCTGTCTGGCTTACCGACGATGCGCGCCGGTACGCCTGCGGCGGTGGTATGCGGCGGTACGGGCTGTAGCACGACCGAACCTGCGCCAATCTTCGCGCCGCGTCCGACTTCAATGTTGCCGAGAATTTTTGCTCCCGCGCCGATCATCACGCCTTCACGAATTTTCGGGTGGCGGTCACCGCCGGCTTTACCGGTCCCGCCCAGCGTGACGGATTGCAGAATAGAGACGTCGTTTTCAATCACCGCGGTTTCACCGACCACAATGCCGGTGGCGTGATCGAGCATAATCCCACGGCCAATTTTTGCCGCCGGGTGAATGTCTACCTGGAAGGTAACGGACACCTGATTTTGCAGGAAGATCGCCAGCGCCTGACGCCCCTGATGCCACAGCCAGTGACCGATACGGTAGGCCTGAAGCGCATGAAAGCCCTTCAGATACAGCAGTGGGGTGGAATATTTATCTACAGCCGGGTCACGCGTGCGTACTGCCTGAATATCGCAGGCCGCTGAGGCAATCATTTCAGGATCGGCCGCGTAGGCCTCTTCTACGACTTCGCGAATCGCAATGGCGGGCATGATTGGAGAAGCGAGTTTATTCGCCAGCATATAGCTTAGCGCACTGCCGAGATTTTCATGCTTGAGCAGCGTTGCGTGGTAAAAACTGGCCAGCATTGGCTCACATTCCGCCAGTGCCC
The DNA here is from genome assembly GCF_005280935.1 of Citrobacter sp. wls757. NCBI lineage: Bacteria > Pseudomonadati > Pseudomonadota > Gammaproteobacteria > Enterobacterales > Enterobacteriaceae > Citrobacter > Citrobacter sp. wls757. The sequence continues at coordinate 41,841 of NZ_SZWU01000004.1, forward strand.
GGGCTTCCGCTTTAATGTTTTTCCAGACGATATCCAGTTCTTCACACGGCATTGCGTACTCCAGAAGGTAGCAAAACGACCGATCCGTTCTTCGCGGATCGGGTCGTTATATTCAACAGTTCCTTACAGCTAGTGGCGACTCAGCTCGTCCTTGCGCGCACGGCCTAATAACGTTAATGCTGCCTCGCGCGCGTTTTTTCCGCAATACAATACTTGATAAATTTCCTCGGTTATTGGCATCTCAACACCAAAACGGTGCGCCAATTCACGAACTTCTTTCGTATTGCGATAGCCTTCAACCACTTGGCCAATCTTGTCCTGCGCACCCTGCACGTCCATCCCCTGGCCGAGCATCATGCCAAATCGACGGTTGCGCGACTGGTTGTCGGTACAGGTCAGCACCAGATCGCCTAAACCCGCCATCCCCATAAAGGTGGCAGGATCGGCCCCCAGCGCCGCACCAAGACGAGACATTTCGGTCAGCCCACGGGTGATCAATGCGGTTCGTGCATTCGCGCCAAAACCGATGCCGTCAGACATCCCCGCACCAATGGCAATGACGTTTTTCACCGCGCCGCCAAGCTGCACGCCAATGAAATCCGGGTTGCTATAAACGCGGAAGCTTTTGCCGCAGTGCAGCAACTGCTGGAGATCGTCAGCAAAAGTGTCGTCCGTCGAGGCCAGAGAAATCGCCGTCGGCATGCCCGCAGCCAGCTCTTTGGCGAACGTCGGGCCGGAAATAACCGCCAGTGGAATTGAGTCCCCCAGCGCTTCACGCGCGACGTCCTGCAGCAGACGCCCTGTTTCCGCTTCCAGACCTTTTGTCGCCCAGACCAGTCGTGCGTCAGGACGCATCAATGGTTTGATGTTACGCAGCACTTCGCCAAAGACGTGGCTCGGCACCACCACCAGAATATTACGACTGGCGGCCAGTGCAGTGGCTAAATCACTTTCCAGGCGCAGCGTGTCGGGAAAAGGCACATCAGGAAGGAACGCGACGTTGCAGCGATCGTGCTCGAGAGTCGCGATATGTTTAGGATCATGGCCCCACAGGACAACCTGATGGCCATTTCTTGCCAGGGTGATGGCAAGAGCGGTGCCGTACGAGCCGGCACCAATCACAGTCATTGAAGCATTACTTTGGTTCATCAGGCATCCTGATGTTCTTCAGTACCTTCGCCAGCCTGCTGCTGTAAATAGTTCATGAACAGCGCATCAAAGTTGACCGGCGCAAGGTTCAGTTGCGGGAACGTACCGCGTGAAACCAGGCTGGTGATGCATTCGCGGGCATACGGGAACAGAATGTTCGGGCAGTATGCGCCCAGGCAATGCGCCATCTGAGTCCCTTCGATACCACTGATGGAGAAAATACCGCCCTGCTGAACTTCGCACAGGAACGCAGTTTCTTCACCCAGGGAAGCCGTTACGGTGACACGCAGCACTACTTCATACACGTCATCTGCCAGTTGGGTAGATGCGGTATCAAGATCCAGTTTAACCTCTGGCTGCCAATCTTTCTGGAAAACATGCGGTGCATTTGGCGCTTCGAAAGACACATCCTTGGTATAAATACGTTGGATCTGGAAAGCCATTTCAGTGTTATTTTGTTCTGACATGTTGAGAAAACCCTTTAGTGTTGTCCTTTAAATACTTCGGTACGCCTTAACGCAGCAGCGGATCCAGTCCACCACGCGCATCCAACGCATACAAGTCGTCACAACCACCAATGTGCTGTGCATCAATAAAAATCTGCGGAACCGTAGTACGGCCACTGCGCTTGATCATTTCTTCACGCTTCACGGCATCACCGTCAATCGGAAGCTCCTGGAAACTCACACCCTTGCTGTTTAACAGCGCCTTTGCGCGATGGCAAAACGGGCAGGTTGCTTTGGTATAGATCTCAATATTGGCCATGACTTATCTCCAGTGTTCTTTTTACCCTGCGGCATGAAAGAAGACGGGTAAATTACTTGCCGCGAACCAGTGGCAGATTCTCACCACTCCAGCCCGCTACGCCATCTTTCAGTACAGACACCTGCTCAAAACCGGCTTTGATCAGCGCAGTTGCTGAATCCTGGCATTGCATGCCTGAGCCATCAACCACAATAACAGGTTTGTTTTTGTGTTTTTCCAGTTCGCCAAAGTTGTTGGCTTTGATTTCGCTCGGCAGCAGGTTCGTGGAGCCAGCGATATGACCTTTGCGGAAGTCGTCGCGCTGACGTAAATCCACGACAACGGCGTCTTCTTTATTGATGAGACGTGTGGCTTCTCCGCGCGTAATCACCTTCACTTTGGAAGTCAGGCTCTTAAACGTGGTAAATAATACAGCCGCCAGTAACGCAATCCAGGCGATACTCAATACAGGGTGGCGACTAACAAATTGCATAATTTCTTGCATGGGGGGTAACAACTCCCGACTCAGTGATTAAAAAAACCAGGAAAGGAGTATACCTGCGCGTTGACGCAAATACAGCCAGAGCGTGCATTGGATTGCATTTTTGCGGGGCGCTACGGAAAAAAAAACCTAAAACCACGCCCTCTGCGGCGCGCTCTGGTCGATTATTTGATCTTCCGGGGCTACTTTATCGATTCAGCTGTAGTAAAATTACGCAATTATTTTTATCTATTAAGTGTGAGGTTGTCGCAATGTCGGTTTCTAAAAAACCTATGGTACTGGTGATTCTGGATGGCTATGGCTATCGCGAAGACAGCCAGGATAACGCCATCTTTAATGCCAAAACCCCGGTAATGGATGCCCTGTGGGCAAAACGTCCGCATACCCTGATTGATGCGTCTGGCCTGGAAGTTGGCCTGCCCGATCGCCAGATGGGCAACTCCGAAGTCGGTCACGTCAACCTGGGCGCGGGCCGCATCGTGTATCAGGACCTGACCCGTCTGGATGTAGAAATTAAAGAGCGTACTTTCTTCGCTAACCCGGTGCTGACCAATGCGGTCGACCAGGCAAAAAATAGTGGCAAAGCGGTTCACATCATGGGTCTGCTCTCTGCGGGCGGTGTTCACAGCCACGAAGATCACATCATGGCGATGGTAGAAATGGCTGCTGAACGCGGCGCGGAAAAAATCTATCTGCACGCTTTCCTTGATGGCCGCGATACCCCGCCGCGCAGCGCTGAACATTCACTGCAGAAATTCGAAGAGAAATTTGCCGCACTGGGCAAAGGCCGCGTAGCGTCCATCATCGGTCGTTACTACGCGATGGACCGCGACAACCGTTGGGATCGCGTTGAACAGGCTTATGACCTGATGACGTTGGCCAAAGGCGAGTTCCAGTTCGCTACGGCGGTTGAAGGCCTGCAGGCTGCTTATGCCCGCGACGAAAACGACGAATTCGTGAAAGCGACCGTGATCCGTGCTGAAGGCCAGGCTGAAGCCGCCATGGAAGACGGCGATACGCTGATTTTCATGAACTTCCGTGCTGACCGTGCGCGTGAAATCACTCGTGCGTTTGTTAACGCTGACTTCAACGGCTTCGCCCGTAAGAAAGTCGTTAACCTCAACTTTGTGATGCTGACCGAATACGCGGCCGACATCAAAACTGCGGTTGCTTACCCACCAGCATCTCTGGCTAACACCCTTGGAGAGTGGATGGCGAAGCACGACAAAACGCAGTTGCGTATTTCCGAAACCGAAAAATATGCGCACGTGACCTTCTTCTTCAACGGCGGCGTAGAAGAGCCGTTCAAAGGCGAAGACCGCATCCTGATCAACTCGCCGAAAGTTGCGACCTACGATCTGCAGCCGGAGATGAGCTCTGCTGAGCTGACCGAAAAACTGGTTGCGGCGATTGAGAGCGGAAAATACGACACCATCATTTGTAACTACCCGAACGGCGACATGGTTGGTCATACCGGAGTGATGGAAGCAGCAGTTAAAGCTGTTGAAGCGCTGGATCACTGCGTTGAACAGGTCGCGAAAGCGGTTGAATCCGTTGGCGGCCAGTTGCTGATCACCGCGGACCACGGTAACGCAGAGCAGATGCGCGATCCGTCCACCGGTCAGGCGCACACTGCGCACACCAACCTGCCCGTTCCGCTGATTTATGTCGGTGGTAAGAACGTTAAAGCAGTCGAAGGCGGCAAACTTTCTGATATCGCCCCGACGATGCTGACGCTGATGGGTATGGAAATCCCGCAAGAGATGACTGGTAAGCCGCTGTTCATCGTGGAATAATCCCTCCCCATGAGGGGAAAGGCGATTAATACCATCACTCGGGCCGTGAAACCACGTAAGTTTTCAGTCAGGCCCTTGTTCTACGCCAGCGCGCTTAGCGCTGGCGTATTGCTGTGCGCCTTTTCCGCCCACGCGGACGAACGCGACCAGCTCAAATCTATTCAGGCTGATATCGCGGCAAAAGAACGCGCGGTACGCCAACAGCAACAACAACGCGCCACCCTCCTCGCTCAGCTTAAAGCTCAGGAACAAGCCATCGCCGTTGCCGCAAGGCAGTTGCGCGAAACGCAAAACTCACTGGCACAGCTGAATGCGCAAATCGCAGAGATGAACGCAGCACTCGCGAAGCTGGAAAAACAGCGGGCCGCGCAAGAACGCAGCCTGGCAGCCCAACTCGACGCAGCTTTTCGCCAGGGCGAACACACCGGCATTCAGCTCATTCTTAGCGGTGAAGAAAGCCAGCGTGGGCAACGCCTGCAGGCCTATTTCGGCTATCTGAACCAGGCGCGACAGGAAACCATCGCGCAGCTGAAACAAACCCGCGAAGAGGTCGACTCGCAAAAAGCCGAGCTGGAAGATAAGCAGAGCGAACAGCAGACGCTACTGTACGAACAGCGCGCCCAGCAGGCTAAGCTGGAACAGGCACGTAACGAACGTCAGAAAACACTTTCGAGTCTGGAATCATCGATTCAACAGGGTCAACAGCAACTGGGCGAAATGCGCGCCAACGAATCCCGTCTGCGCAACAGCATTGCCCGCGCCGAAGCCGCAGCCAAAGCGCGTGCGGAACGTGAAGCACGCGAGGCGCAGGCCGTACGTGATAAGCAGAAGGATGCGTCACGAAAAGGCTCAACCTATAAACCGACCGAAAGTGAAAAATCACTGATGTCGCGTACCGGCGGTTTGGGCTCGCCACGCGGTCAGGCATTCTGGCCCGTTCGTGGTCCAACGTTACATCGTTATGGCGAACAGCTGCAGGGTGAGCTACGTTGGAAGGGGATGGTTATTGGTGCATCCGAGGGCACCGAAGTTAAAGCCATTGCCGATGGTCGTGTCATTCTGGCGGACTGGCTGCAGGGCTATGGCCTGGTGGTCGTCGTTGAACACGGTAAAGGCGATATGAGCCTGTACGGTTATAACCAGAGCGCACTGGTCAGCGTCGGTACGCAGGTTCGCGCCGGGCAGCCTATAGCACTTGTGGGTAGCAGCGGCGGTCAGGGCAGGCCGGCACTCTATTTCGAAATTCGTCGCCAGGGTCAGGCGGTCAATCCACAGCCGTGGTTGGGAAGATAAGTTTTGCCACAACAATTTCGTCGTCTACTACTCTCTCTCGCCAGTCTGCTGGCCTTCGCAACACCTGTATTTGCTGGCAAACTCGCCATCGTCATTGATGATTTCGGCTATCGCCCACACACTGAAAACCAGGTACTGGCGATGCCTTCTACCATCTCCGTTGCCGTTCTGCCTAACGCCCCACATGCGCGTGAAATGGCAATCAAAGCGCATAACAGCGGGCATGAAGTATTGATCCATCTGCCAATGGCGCCGCTGAGCAAGCAGCCGTTAGAGAAAGACACGTTACGCCCTGAAATGAGCAGCGAAGAGATTGAGCGGATTATTCGCGACGCGGTAAGCAAAGTACCGAATGCGGTCGGTCTGAACAACCATATGGGCAGCGCGATGACCTCCAGTCTTTTCGGCATGCAGAAGGTGATGCAGGCGCTGGAACGCTACGACCTCTACTTCCTGGACAGCATGACCATCGGTAACAGCCAGGCAATGCGCGCAGCGTCAGGCACAGGTGTGAAGGTCATCAAACGCAAAGTCTTCCTGGATGACACGCAAAACGAAGCCGATATTCGCCGTCAGTTTAATCGTGCCGTCGAGCTTGCGCGCCGCAACGGTTCCGCAATCGCCATTGGCCACCCTCACCCGTCTACGGTTCGCGTCCTGCAGCAGATGCTGTATAGCCTGCCAGCCGACATCACGCTGGTTCGCCCAAGCAGTTTGCTCAATGAACCACAGGTGGATACCTCCAGACCAAACCTCACACCACCGAAGAACGGTACGCCTGATGCGCCGCGTAATCCTTTCCGCGGGGTGAAATTATGCAAACCGAAACAGCCGTTAGAGCCGGTGTACGCCAGCCGCTTCTTCAGCGTGCTCGGCGAAAGCATCACCCAAAGCACGCTGGTGCAGTATATGCGCCTGCAGTGGCAGGGCTGGCAATAATCAGTCTTTACTATCCAGCGTTAAATGGGCCAGGCGGCGCGGCGTCAATGATTTATCGCGCCACTGGCTAAAACGGATAGCCCACAACAGCACCTGATAACCCAGCTTAACGCTGCAGATATTACTCACCATACGCTTGAACATACCCGATACAAATACTTCAGCAATCATGCGCTGGCGGATTTTCTCGTCCGGCTCTTTACGTATGCAATGACAAACGCGTAGCGCTTCGTAAATCACCTGCTGTTTGAATTCCGGGTAAATTGGAATGCGTCCGGCGTAGTCGTGATTCATCTTATCCAGCAGACGGGTAATTTTGATGTAGTGGCGCTGGTAAGCGAGGTTTTTCAGCCCGGTGCGCGGCAGACGGCTAACAGATGCGCCGTGCAGGAAGTATTTGTACAGCGGGACTTCCGTGTAACGCGCGCGCTTCGCATTAAACATAAACTCCGTTGTCCAGATAATATCCTGGTGGTGCAGGCCAGACAGAAAGGTCAGCCCCGCGTCGCGGATAGTCTGATGACGATAAACGCCCATCCAGACAACGTGCCGCCAACGGCGGCTGGCTAACG
>NZ_SZWU01000001.1:0-13693 GCF_005280935.1 Citrobacter sp. wls757
AAAAGGCACGTCATCATGACGTGCCTTCTCCGGTACTACCCTACACGATTACTGTTCGCTTTCATCAGTATAACGTTTTGCTTTATAAGCAGGGTGCATCAGGTTCTGTGCAGAGAAGATATCGTCCAGTTCAGACTCGGTCAACAGACCGCGCTCCAGGACAACTTCACGTACGCTCTTACCGGTTTCGGCACAAATTTTACCGACGATGTCGCCGTTGTGGTGACCAATGAACGGGTTGAGGTAAGTAACGATGCCGATGGAGTTGAATACAAACGCTTCACAGACTTCTTTGTTAGCAGTGATACCACTAACGCATTTTTCCAGCAGGTTGTAGCAAGCATTGCTCAGAATGTGAATGGATTCAAACATTGCCTGACCAATGACCGGCTCCATTACGTTCAGCTGCAGCTGACCAGCTTCAGATGCCATGGTTACAGTGATGTCGTTACCGATGACTTTGAAGCACACCTGGTTTACGACTTCCGGAACAACCGGGTTCACTTTAGCTGGCATGATAGAAGAACCAGCCTGCAGTTCCGGCAGGTTGATCTCGTTCAGACCCGCACGCGGACCAGAGGAGAGCAAACGCAGGTCGTTACAGATTTTGGACATCTTCACAGCCAGACGTTTCAGTGCGCCGTGCACCATAACGTATGCGCCACAGTCAGAAGTTGCTTCAATCAGGTCTTCTGCAGGAACACAGGCGAAGCCGGTGACTTCAGCCAGTTTCTGTACTGCCAGCGGAGAGTACTCTTTCGGCGTGTTCAGACCAGTACCGATTGCTGTCGCGCCGAGGTTAACTTCCAGCAGCAGCTCAGCGGTACGGCTAATGTTTTTCACTTCTTCTTTCAACAGTACGCTAAAAGCATGGAATTCCTGACCGAGGGTCATCGGTACAGCATCCTGCAGCTGGGTACGACCCATTTTCAGGATGTCCTGGAATTCAACAGCTTTTTTCTCGAAGCCTTCGCGCAGCTGGTTCAGTGCATCAACCAGTTTGATGATGGATGCGTATACAGCGATACGGAAGCCAGTTGGGTATGCGTCGTTGGTAGACTGACATTTGTTAACGTGGTCGTTCGGGTTCAGGTACTGATATTCACCTTTCTGGTGACCCATCAGTTCCAGACCGATATTGGCCAGAACTTCGTTGGTGTTCATGTTGACGGAGGTACCCGCACCACCCTGGTAAACGTCTACCGGGAACTGATCCATGCATTTTCCGTTATTCAGGACTTCATCACACGCCGCGATGATGGCATTTGCCACACTCTTAGGAATGGTTTGCAGCTCTTTGTTGGCCATAGCCGCTGCCTTTTTAACCATTACCATACCGCGAACAAATTCAGGAATATCGCTGATTTTGTTGTTGCTAATGTAGAAGTTTTCAATCGCTCTCAGAGTGTGGACACCGTAGTAGGCGTCCGCTGGAACTTCCCTGGTACCCAACAAGTCTTCTTCGATACGAATGTTGTTTAACATGTGAACCTTCTTTTTCAAGCTGCCAATGATTTGACTAAACACACAGGATATATGTGATTTCGATTGTTTCTCGACCGACGATTATCCCCTGCATCGGTCTGATACCCGAGATCATATGCTGGTTCAGGATTTCTACCGTAATCTGGATCACTTAAAGCGTGGAATTTACCCCTTATTTATTATTCTGTGAAATGGATCACCCCTTTGTGATTAACCCCAAATATTAGTGTACAAGCCACTTGAAATTTTGCTAACCACCACAATATCAAATCGATGCGATTAACATAATTTTTCGAACAGAAGTTGAACAAAACGGCTGTTATTAACAGGAGATCCCTTTGCGCTGGATACCATTACTTGCCATTTTTCTCTATGTTTACATAGAGATATCTATTTTTATTCAGGTTGCCCATGTGATGGGCGTCCTGATGACGCTGATTTTGGTTATTTTTACATCGGTTATCGGTATGTCTCTGGTTCGTAATCAGGGATTTAAGAACTTTTTACTGATGCAACAGAAAATGGCGGCAGGTGAAAGTCCGGCTGCAGAAATGATCAAAAGCGTATCGCTGATTATTGCCGGTCTGCTGTTGGTGCTGCCCGGATTTTTCACCGATTTCCTCGGTCTTCTTCTTTTATTACCCCCGGTGCAAAAACATCTGACGATGAAACTGCTGCCACATTTGCGTTTTTCGCGTATGCCTGGCGGTGGTTTTAGCGCCGGAACGGGTGGCGGTGAGACTTTTGATGGTGAATTTCAGCGCAAGGATGACAAGCGCGACAGCATCGAACATAAAGACGATCGTCGGGATTAAGCATCAGTATGTAGGCCGGATAAGCGTTAGCGTCATCCGGCAAAAGTGTTTATAGGCCGGATGATGGCGTCAACGTTGCCTTATCCGGCCTGCGGGGTAAAAACAGCCACAGTCCTGCCAGCATAATCAACGCGTACAGACTCTTCCAGCCGACCATCGCCAGTAGCAGTAGGCACAGCAGACCGCCAATGACTGCCAGTACGCGATAATGCCCTTTCAGTAATCGACAACCTGCCAGCATGCACAGCAGATAAATCATAATAAAGATGCCGTTGGCGTAGACGATTAACGCATCGAGATTGATTTGCAGCATATAGATGCACAGAGTACTGATTACGCAGCAGCCCAATACGGCGTTTAGCGCATTGCGCGGAAGGTGTCGGGGGGACAGACGAGCCAGATAACTCTCCGGCTTATACTGCGCTTGTGACCAGACCAGCCGGGCGAAGCTTTGTATATAAATGTTGAGGCTGGCAAAACAGGCCAGATAACCAATGATGCAGGCGACCCACAGAGCTTGTACGCCAAACAGTTGCACGACGATCTCTGGCAGCGACGCTGCGGCCGCCATTTGCTCGCCGTAGGCACCAAAATGGAGAACGACAACGGTGCATGCCCAATAAACAGACCCTGCCAGCAGCAGGCCGATCATCAGTGCGCGTGGGAAGTCTCGCTCCGGATTTTTGAATTCAGACGCCAGGTGAGCAAACGCTTCAAGGCCGACAAAGCACCAGAACATGACCGACAACGCGGCGAACAGGCCGGGAAGCTCAATATCGGTAATCGCAGGGAAGGGGATTTCGCCAGGTGTCAGATCGCCCGCCCACCAGATAGCAACAATCAGGGCAACAATCAGTCCTGCAATGACCGTTTGTAGATTCGCGCTGGAGCTTGCGCCGCGAGAGCCGATGTACCAAACCAATGCCAGCGTACCGAGCTCAGCCAGCAAAAGCTGCTCGTCATGCCAGCCAAACATCGCCTGACCGAATCCGGCGGCGATATGCAATGCCGCAGGCAAACCGACAGGAATGACCGACAAAAATAGCCATCCGGTGACGCGCTCCAGGCGTGAACCAAAGGCCATGCCGACAAAATGCGCCACACCGCCTGCGCTGGGAAAATGACGACCCAGTACGGCGAAGACAATCGCTACGGGAAAGACCAAAACAATCAGCACCGGCCATGCCCACAGGCTGTTGTTGCCCGCAACCAGTGCGGCCAGCGCGGGGACGGCAAAAACGCCTGTACCTAACAATGATGTCGACAACAGGCCAACGCCCTGAGCCAGTCCCAGCTCTTGTTTCAGTCCGCTCATAAGTTGTTATCCGGTTATGCCCATTGACCGGGCTACAGCGCAGATTTTTGATGGTATCACAATCAGATTTGCTTATGACGACGTGACTGAAATCGTTATGAAATGTGAGGTGCGTCGGCGTTTTGACGGGATTTTCTGCTGATAAAAATTTTTTTTCGCTTGCCCCCTTGAAGGCACAAAACCCCATCCCCATCTCTCTGGTCACTAGCCGGGAAACCGTTTACGGGCCGGCGTCACCCATAACTGATAAAGACTTTCTCAAAGGAGAGCTATCAATGAGTATTCGTCCGTTACATGATCGTGTGATCGTCAAACGTAAAGAAGTTGAATCCAAATCTGCTGGCGGCATCGTACTGACTGGTTCTGCAGCAGGTAAATCAACTCGTGGCGAAATCATCGCTGTCGGTAAGGGTCGCATCCTGGACAACGGTACCGTACAGCCGCTGGACGTGAAAGTCGGCGATATCGTTATTTTCAACGATGGCTACGGTGTTAAATCTGAGAAGATCGACAATGAAGAAGTGTTGATCATGTCTGAAAGCGACATCCTGGCGATTGTTGAAGCCTAATCCGCGAACGACACTGAACATACGAATTTAAGGGAAAGAGAAAATGGCAGCTAAAGACGTAAAATTCGGTAACGACGCTCGTGTGAAAATGCTGCGCGGCGTAAACGTACTGGCAGATGCAGTGAAAGTTACCCTCGGTCCAAAAGGCCGTAACGTAGTTCTGGATAAATCTTTCGGTGCACCGACCATCACTAAAGATGGTGTTTCCGTAGCACGTGAAATCGAACTGGAAGACAAGTTCGAAAACATGGGTGCGCAGATGGTGAAAGAAGTTGCCTCTAAAGCGAACGACGCTGCAGGTGACGGTACCACCACCGCAACCGTACTGGCTCAGTCCATCATCACTGAAGGTCTGAAAGCCGTTGCTGCGGGTATGAACCCGATGGATCTGAAACGTGGTATCGACAAAGCTGTCGCTGCTGCAGTTGAAGAACTGAAAGCACTGTCCGTACCGTGCTCCGACTCTAAAGCTATTGCTCAGGTTGGTACCATCTCCGCTAACTCCGACGAAACCGTAGGTAAACTGATCGCTGAAGCGATGGACAAAGTCGGTAAAGAAGGCGTGATCACCGTTGAAGACGGTACCGGTCTGCAGGACGAACTGGACGTGGTTGAAGGTATGCAGTTCGACCGTGGCTACCTGTCTCCTTACTTCATCAACAAGCCGGAAACTGGCGCAGTAGAACTGGAAAGCCCGTTCATCCTGCTGGCTGACAAGAAAATCTCCAACATCCGCGAAATGCTGCCGGTTCTGGAAGCTGTAGCGAAAGCAGGCAAACCGCTGCTGATCATCGCTGAAGATGTTGAAGGCGAAGCGCTGGCAACTCTGGTTGTTAACACCATGCGCGGTATCGTGAAAGTCGCTGCAGTTAAAGCACCTGGCTTCGGCGATCGTCGTAAAGCAATGCTGCAGGATATCGCTACCCTGACCGGTGGTACCGTTATCTCTGAAGAGATCGGTATGGAGTTGGAAAAAGCAACTCTGGAAGATCTGGGTCAGGCGAAACGCGTTGTTATCAACAAAGATACCACCACCATCATCGATGGCGTGGGCGACGAAGCTGCAATCCAGGGTCGCGTGACTCAGATTCGTCAGCAGATCGAAGAAGCAACTTCTGACTATGACCGTGAAAAACTGCAGGAGCGCGTAGCGAAACTGGCAGGCGGCGTTGCGGTTATCAAAGTTGGTGCTGCGACTGAAGTTGAAATGAAAGAGAAGAAAGCCCGCGTTGAAGATGCCCTGCACGCTACCCGTGCTGCTGTAGAAGAAGGCGTGGTTGCTGGTGGTGGTGTTGCGCTGATTCGCGTAGCGTCTAAAATTGCCGGCCTGAAAGGTCAGAACGAAGACCAGAACGTAGGTATCAAAGTTGCGCTGCGCGCAATGGAAGCTCCGCTGCGTCAAATCGTTCTGAACTGCGGCGAAGAGCCGTCTGTAGTGGCTAACACCGTAAAAGCGGGTGACGGTAACTACGGTTACAACGCTGCAACTGAAGAATACGGCAACATGATCGACATGGGTATCCTGGATCCAACCAAAGTAACTCGTTCTGCTCTGCAGTACGCGGCTTCTGTTGCGGGTCTGATGATCACCACCGAGTGCATGGTTACCGACCTGCCGAAAGGCGATGCGCCTGACTTAGGTGCTGCCGGTATGGGTGGCATGGGTGGAATGGGCGGCATGATGTAATTGCCTACACCCTGCATCCTTCAGGCCGCAGATGCGTTGGCTGCGTTTGCTAACCCCAGTCACTTACTTGAGTAAGCTCCTGGGGATTAACAAACTGGCCGCCTTCCTGCAACCAGAATGATTTGGGTGCTCATCTCCCAGAATTGAGAAACCCTCGGGCAGAAATGTCTGGGGGTTTTTCTTTTGGTCATCTTTTTAGTATATGATTCAGCTACGGACATAACGTCCAACTAATTGATTATGGGGAATGACATGCACGTGAAATATTTAGCAGGGATCGTTGGTGCCGCGCTACTGATGGCGGGTTGTAGCTCCAGCAATGAACTGAGTTCAGCCGGGCAAAGCGTACGTTTTGTTGAAGACAAGCCTGGCGCAGAGTGCCAATTGATAGGCACTGCAACCGGTAAGCAAAGCAACTGGCTTTCAGGCCAGCACGGCGAAGAGGGCGGCTCAATGCGTGGCGCAGCAAACGATCTGCGTAACCAGGCTGCGGCAATGGGCGGTAACGTGATTTATGGCGTCAGCAGCCCATCGCAGGGAATGCTGTCCAGCTTTGTTCCTACCGCCAGTGAGATGATTGGACAGGTTTATAAGTGCCCTAATTGAGAACTGCTGCTGATGCCGGATGGCGACGCTAAAGCGTCTTATCCGGCCTACGGTACGAATGATCGTAGGCCTGATAAGCGCAACGCCATCAGGCATTCTGAGTCTTATGCGCAGACTGAACGCGTAAATGATGCAATGCGCGCAGGCACTGATCCTGATTGAGCTTTTGCGTCTTATCACCCGTCAACGTTCTGACAAACACCTGGCACGGTACACCGGCAAGTTTTTTCAGCCGCGGGCTGAAGTCGAGAAGACGGCGAGTAATGGCTTCGGCTTCTTTGCTACCGGAAAGGGCGCGAGTTTTCACGACCGAACCACAGAACTGGGCTTTTCCTTTATCATCTGTATAGCGGTAAATAATCGCCAGATAATGATTAAACAGGTTATGTTTCCATTCGGGTTGTGTATAAGAGTCGTATTCCAGATTGTCGTTTTGCTGACAATCAACATCGTACAGCGGCAGGAAATCCAGCAGCGATGTTATTCGTAGCGTGAGTTCTCTCATGCCAGCATTATTTATTGCGTGAATAATTGCATGCGCCAACACCTGAATCTGTAATTCATTAACCAGTAATTCGCATGTTTGTCCGTCATGTAACGTCAGAGAAAATGTTAAATTCTCGCCTTTGTCATCCACTAACATCAGCGAATTTATGCGACGGTTAATATCCGCATTTTTTAGTTCATCTTCCTGAATTGACGGGATGTTCTCGTGCATTTTTTTGCTGGCTTTATCACATGCCTTTTCATATTGTATACGCTCGTCTTTGTTTAGCTGAGAAATAGCGTACAGCCGGCTCTCCAGCGCAATAAGCAGGTCTCTAAGTCCAAGTGGAGAGAGAAAAAAGAGTGATTCCTTGTTTCTTGGTTCTTTTATTTTTAATGCCATGGCAACAAATTCATTCTTTTGGCGAATAATGCCAGTATTAACGCCCTTAATACTTATAGCCATAAAAGGTTCTCCCTAACCATATATTTATTAATATTCTGCATTTGAAACTATTGATAAAATTTACGAATGAATGATTGAACTGCGCTAATTAAAATAGCACAGATTAAAAGCGAGGCTCCACTTGTGGGGATTTAAATAATAAGTAATCGTGGTGAGTGTCCGGAATCGGACACTCAGTAATAGCTATTGTTGACGTAACTGCAGATCCAGCGGTGTTTTACTTGGCTCTCCACCAATTTCACGCGCCAGTTTGGGGACCATATAGCCGGAAACTAGCGTCAGAAGCTCACGCATAATGCGACGCGCTTCATCGTCGCTGACCATAAAGTGTGCGGCACCCTGCACTTTATCCAGCACGTGCAGGTAATAGGGCATCACACCGGCATCAAACAGTGCGTTGCTAAGGTTAGCCAGGGTTTGCGCGTTATCGTTCACGCCACGCAGCAATACGCTTTGGTTGAGTAACGTAACGCCCGCGGCGCGCAGACTGCTCATCGCCTGGCGAAACGTCTGATCAATTTCATTGGCATGGTTAATGTGATTGACCAGCAGAATCTGCAAGGAGGAGTGCGCAAAGCGCTCGACCAGTCCTTCTGTAATGCGCGCCGGGATCACTATCGGCAAACGGCTGTGAATACGCAGACGCTTAATGTGCGGGATAGCTTCCAGTTGCGTGAGCAACCAGTCCAGTTCGTGGTCCTTGGCCATTAACGGATCGCCACCAGAGAAGATGATTTCATCCAGCTCAGGGTGCGCGTTAATGTAGTCGAGGGCGACCTGCCAGTTGCGCTTATTGCCCTGATTTTCGGCGTATGGGAAATGCCGGCGGAAGCAATAGCGACAATTTACCGCGCAACCGCCTTTAACCAGCAGCAGTGCCCGATTGCGATATTTATGCAGCAGACCGGGAACCACGCTGTGCTGTTCTTCCAGTGGGTCGGTTGAGTAGCCTGGCGCGGCCACAAACTCTTCCTGGGCAGTCAGTACCTGACGTAAAAGCGGATCGTCCGGGTTGCCTTTCTCCATGCGGGCAATAAACGCACGCGGCACGCGCAGGGCGAAAAGCCGTCTCGCGTCGCGTCCGGCCAACAGTTTTTCATCTGCATCTATGTTCAAAAGATGCAGAAGTTCATCGGGATCGGTCACAACATCGGCAAGTTGCGATAACCAATCTTCTCTGGATGGGGTATTTAGGGTTACAATATGCGCCATTTTGTGGCTTAGCTACCAGTTAACAATTTTCAGAGGGCCTTATGGCAACGTACTATAGCAACGATTTTCGTGCTGGTCTTAAAATCATGTTGGACGGCGAACCTTATGCGGTTGAAGCCAGCGAATTCGTTAAACCAGGTAAAGGCCAGGCGTTTGCGCGCGTTAAGCTGCGTCGCCTGCTGACCGGTACTCGCGTAGAGAAAACCTTCAAGTCTACTGACTCCGCTGAAGGCGCAGACGTAGCCGACATGAACCTGACCTTCCTGTATAGCGACGGTGAGTTCTGGCACTTTATGAATAACACCACTTTCGAACAGCTGGCTGCAGACGAGAAAGCGGTAGGCGATAACGCTAAATGGCTGCTGGACCAGGCTGAATGCATCGTGACCCTGTGGAACGGTCAGCCGATCTCCGTAACTCCGCCGAACTTCGTTGAGCTGGAAGTTGTTGAAACCGACCCAGGTCTGAAAGGCGATACCGCTGGTACTGGCGGCAAACCGGCTACCCTGTCTACCGGCGCAGTCGTTAAAGTTCCGCTGTTCGTACAGATCGGCGAAGTGATCAAAGTGGATACCCGCTCCGGCGAATACGTTTCTCGCGTAAAATAAGTCTTCCATTTGATCTTATGGCGCAGGTTGCTGCGCCATACTTTTTCCAGGGCAGGAATGATGAAACGTCTTCTCGGTCTTGTAATGCTACTCCTTTTCACCAGCACCCTCCTGACAGGATGCAATACCGCGCGCGGCTTCGGTGAAGACATCAAACATCTTGGCAATTCAATTTCTCACGCCGCCAGCTAATCCTTTCATATAGTCTTAAAAACGGTTGTTTATCCATCACACTCCCGGATCTTGTCTATTATTAAGTAGCTATACACAAACAATATTGGCTAGAAAAGGAAGACGTTATGGTTAAGAAGACAATTGCTGCGATCTTTTCTGTGTTGGTACTTTCTTCCGTTTTAACCGCGTGTAATACCACACGAGGCGTAGGACAGGATATCTCTGAAGGCGGTAGCGCAATCTCTGGTGCAGCGACAAAAGCTCAGCAATAGCAATAATGAAGAACGGTACGACGTACGTGTCGTACCGTTAATCTCCCTTCCCTGGGAGTGAAAGGAACGGCGAGAAGCGGTTCCCCAGGTGCAGTTTCATACGGATATTCCGCTTATAGGTGTAGACAGTTTTGCCATGAATGCTGAGCGCGGCGGCAATGGCATTGTTACTCACACCATCCATCCACATTGATAATACTTTCTCCTCCTGCGGCGTAAGCAAAGGCGTGGCGTTTTTGGCTATTTCTAATGCGGGGCGAACCTGAAGCGCTTCCTGAATTGTGTTGGAGAGTGTGTTCAGCGTGGTGTGCTTGGTTAAGACCGAATGGGCTACGGATTGAGAGGGCACGATGGGGGCATGCTGTCTGTCTGCTGATTGCAGTAAAATCAGTGGGATGACGCCACAACTCATAAAAAAAGGTTTAATTGGCGGACTGGAGTGCGTCTCGCTAATAAAACTGTATAAATCCGCGATCACCAGATGCGGTTTCCATTGCAAAATATGCTCTTTTGCTAACAGGAGATTATTGATTCCTGATACCAGAAATGAGGAGCTGAACCTGCCAGAATGATTAAGCAAGGCCTCTATCCCTGTGCGGGTAAAGTGGCACCGGTCAATCACTAAAATTTTAAGCATAAACGTTTCGCATTCAGAAGAGGGGCAATCGACTTTCTGGTTTCAGAAAGCCCTTCATCATAGAGAACTCCGATGAGTGCCAAATGCGGGAACTACGCCGCTAATTATGCTTAATTCTTGCTTTTAGCAGGCGGTGAATAAAAAGGTTGAAATTCATTTTCTTCCGGGCAAAAATGCCATTTCACACATTAGCTTTGCAGGACGACCTGCAAACGCTTCTTTCACCGGGGACGGCCCCATTGTTCTGGAGCCTGATATGTCCTGGATCGTTTTATTAATTGCAGGTTTGCTCGAAGTTGTCTGGGCGATTGGCCTGAAATACACCCACGGTTTTACGCGTCTTACGCCAAGCATTATCACTATTGCGGCGATGATCGTCAGTATCGCCATGCTCTCTTGGGCAATGCGCACGTTGCCTGTAGGAACCGCTTATGCGGTCTGGACCGGTATTGGCGCTGTTGGGGCGGCCATTACAGGGATTTTGCTGCTGGGTGAGTCTGCCAGCCCGGCACGTTTGCTGAGCCTTGGGCTGATCGTTGCTGGCATTATTGGTCTGAAGCTGAGCACTCACTAAGCGCCAGGCTGTTTCACCCAAATCAGTTTATTCACTTCAAACCCTTCCCGGGTCGCGATGGCTAACATTTGCTGTTTCATTTCATCTGAAATAGTCGGGGTCCGTGAAAGGATCCACAGGTAGTCGCGATCCGGACCACAAACCAGCGCGTGACGATATTCCCGGTCGAGTGCAATTACGTTATACCCGCCATAGAAGGGGCCGAAAAAAGAAACCTTAAGCGCGGCTCTGCTTGGGTCGCCGGTGAAATAGGCTTTCCCTTCCGTTTTCTGCCACATCTCCCTGTCAGGGTTATAGCCCTTGTTAATAACGTTGATGCCGCCGTCGTCGCGCAAGCTGTATGTTGCGGTCACTTTATCCAATCCGCGCTCGAAACGATGGTCGAAGCGCGCAATTTCATACCAGGTTCCCAGATAGCGTTTGGCATCAAAGTTATTTACCACGGTAACGCCTTTCGGCGGTGTCGGGGAGCTACACGCGACAACCAGGAATGCAGCCGTAACTGCAGTAACGACGGGCAAAATGCGCATGGGATTTTCCTTGCTGTATTTTTGTTAAGTGTAGATGACAACAGGAAAAAAAGAGAAAGAAAGGAGGCCCAATATCCTGGGCCTCATCGTCAGTTATTGCAGCTTTTCAAGAATGCGCCAGGCCGCCTCGACACGGACAGGGTTAGGATAGCTTTTGTTTGCCAGCATCACGATGCCAAGGTTTTTTTCTGGAACGAAGGCTACGTAGCTGCCAAATCCTCCAGTGGATCCCGTTTTATGCACCCATGAGGCTTTCACTGCGGGGGCAGGCGGGTTTACCTCAACGGTGGGAAGCGCTGCCAATGCCACTTTGCTGTCACTGCCGTTGATGATCGAATAAGCTTTCAGCGGCCAGTTCAGCATCTCCCAGCCTAATCCCTGGTACATATCGCCAATACGCCAGTAGCGAGACTGCGCAAGCGCAATGCCTTGCTGGAGCGTTTTCTCCTGAACGCGGCTGGCGTCCATGTTGACCTGAACCCAGCGGGCCATATCGGTAACGTTGGATTTCACGCCATAGGCTTCGGCGTCAAGTTGTCCAGGAGTAACGTGTACGGGCTTCCCTTCGCGATAGCCCCAGGCATAATCTTTTTGTTCGTTCTGCGGAACTGTAATCCAGGTATGCGCCAGTTTTAATGGTTGCAGGACGCGTCTGGTCATTGCCTCTTCGTAACTCATTCCTGAGGGTTTCACCGCCAGCGCGCCAAACAGACCAATGCTGGAGTTAGCGTAAAGACGCTTAGCGCCCGGAGTCCATTGCGGCTGCCAGTTTTGATAAAAACGCAGTAATGCGGCTTTATCAGTAACGTCATCGGGGATCTGCAGCGGTAGGCCGCCTGCCGTATAGGTGGCTAAGTGCAGCAGGCTGATACCCTGCCACTGTTTGCCTGTCAGTTCTGGCCAGTATTTCGTGACCGGATCGCTGAGCTTAATTTCGCCGCGGGCGATAGCATCGCCGCCCAACACACCGTTAAACGTCTTACTGACCGACCCTAGCTCAAACAGAGTTTGCTGCGTGACTGGGTGGTTATTGGCGATATCGGCTTTACCCCAGGTGAAATAATAGGGTTTTCCCTGGTAGATAACGGCAACGGCCATACCCGGAATAGCCTGCTCCTGCATCAACGGGGTGATGGTGCGATTAACGATATCGGCAATCTGTTGTTCTGTTTTGGCGGCGGCAAACGTGGAGAATGAGACTGTCAGCAGCAGAGCGCAGCATAACGATTTTTTCATCATGAAATCAGTTCCGTAATTAAAAGCAAAAGGGTGTCCGGGCCCGTCAGACGCAATCAGTGTGTTTGATTTGCACCGTGTTGACAAACGGTTAAATTTAGCAGCAGATATAAGTTTTTCTAACAGGCCGGATGATGACGCGTAGCTATATCCCTCTTAACTCGCTGCGGGCTTTTGAAGCCGCGGCCAGACATCTCAGTTTTACCCGCGCCGCGATTGAGCTCAACGTGACGCATTCTGCCATCAGTCAGCATGTAAAAGCGCTGGAGCAGCAGCTAAATTGTCAGCTTTTTGTGCGCGGTTCTCGTGGATTAATGTTGACGACTGAAGGGGAAAGTCTGTTACCTGTACTTAATGACTCTTTCGATCGTATGGCGGGGATGCTGGATCGTTTTGCCACCAAACAGACCCAGGAAAAACTTAAAATTGGCGTGGTGGGGACCTTTGCGGTTGGGTGTCTGTTTCCTCTACTGGGCGATTTTAAGCGCAGTTACCCGCATATTGATTTGCATATTTCTACCCATAATAACCGCGTGGATCCCGCTGCCGAAGGACTGGATTATACCATTCGCTACGGAGGGGGAGCCTGGCACGATACCGACGCGCAATATTTATGTAGCGCGTTGATGTCTCCACTGTGTTCGCCAACATTGGCTTCGCAGATTCAAACGCCTGCGGACATCCTGAAATTTCCGTTATTACGATCGTATCGGCGGGATGAATGGACGCTTTGGTTGCAGGCCGCCGGAGAGGCGCCCCCGTCACCGACGCACAACGTGGTGGTGTTTGATTCGTCCGTCACCATGCTGGAAGCCGCGCAGGCGGGGATCGGTGTGGCAATTGCACCAGTCAGAATGTTCACGCATTTACTCAGTAGGGAACGAATCGTTCAACCGTTTTTAACGCAGATTGATTTGGGAAGTTACTGGATAACGCGTTTGCAATCGCGTCCGGAGACACCCGCGATGCGTGAATTTTCCCGTTGGTTGACAGGAATGCTGCACAAATAAAAAGGCCCGCC
>NZ_SZWU01000002.1:0-11446 GCF_005280935.1 Citrobacter sp. wls757
CTGATGGCACTACGTTTATCAGGCCTACGGGCAGTGTTGTACTCAGTAGGCCGGATAAGGTGTCTTATGATATCAACTTAAGGTTGGCTTAATCTGTGTCAGGCAAACTCTCCTCCATAGTTTCGGAGGAGAGTGTCATGAAAACCCGTATTTATGAAAGTTTGACCACCGTGTGCAGCGTGCTGATCGTCAGCAGCTTTTTGTATGTGTGGGTGAGCTCTTACTGATCTTTCGCCAATTCCACCCATGCGCGAGTGCCGGTGGCTCCCTGGCGATTTTGCAGATAGAAATGCCCGTGATGTAACTGGGTGATGCGACTGACAATGCTCAGCCCCAGCCCAATCCCACCAAAACGGCTGTCCATTCGGACGAATGCTTTACTTAACTCCCCGCATTTACTTTCATCAATGCCCGGCCCTTCATCTTCGACGGCCAGGACGGCATCATGCTCGGTGTTCAGGCTAATCGTAATATGGGTGCCTTCCGGGCTGTAACGATGCGCGTTTTCCACCAGATTTCGTAGCAGCATCCGCAACAGCGTAGCATCGCCACGCACGACAACGTCCGCCGCGCTTTGTGGCAGGAGCAGCGTCTGTTTACGTTGGTCCAGCATGGTGCTGAGTTCATCGTAGGAGGGCAGAATAACGTCCTCCAGCAGTTTGACATGCTGGTAGCTCCCGGCCGAAAACGACTGTCCGACGCGGGCGAGTTGCAGCAGCTGCGATACGCTGTCCATCATTTGATCAAGGCGGGCAATCAACGGCGTAACGTCGACCTTATGGGTTTTGGATAATAATTCCAGATGCAGGCGAACGCCTGACAGCGGTGTGCGCAGTTCGTGGGCGACATCGGCGGTAAATAAACGTTCGTTTTCAATAGTGCTGGTCAGCCGCGTTACCAGGTCATTGAGCGCTGAGACAACGGCCTGGATCTCAACGGTTGAGCTGTGAATTTCAATCGGGGCCAGGTTATCGGCTGCTCGCGCCTCTAACTCTTTTTGCAGATCTGCCAGAGGGCGGGTAATACGTCGCACCGCCTGGTAGCAAATTAGCAGCGTCAGGCTGACCATAAAGATGCCGGGGACGATCAGGCTGGCGATAGCCTCGCGGATCTCATGCATGATGTGGCGATCGTTGTTACGGTTATCGCGCAGCGCCTGTTCGAATAACTGTATTTGTTCGGTACTTTCGTGCCACAACCAGAAGGTGCTAATCAACTGAAAGGCCAGCAGAATTAGACCGATCGTCAGTATTAACCGTTGGCGAAGAGGGAGAGGTCGTTTTAGATATTGCAGCAGCTTCACTTAGCTTTCCTCAGTGGCGACCAGCATATAGCCAAATCCCCTGACCGTGCGGATACGTGATTTCCCCACTTTATCGCGCAGATTATGGATGTGGACTTCCAGCGTATTGGTCGACGGTTCGTTATCCCAGCTGTAGATGTCGTTATACAAAATTTCCCGGTGTACCGGGCTGCCCGCTTTGAGCATCAGGCGTGACAGGAGCGCGTATTCTTTCGGCGTTAAGATAACCTCTTGTCCGTCCATCCACACCTGGCGACGACCGATATTCAGCGTCAGATTGCTGACAATTAATTCACTTTCACCCTGATTGTTGTGGCGACGCAGAAGTGCCCGGATGCGGGCGTGCAGTTCTTCCAGTGCGAACGGTTTGACCAGATAGTCATCGGCACCCACGTCCAGCCCGCTGACCCGGTCTTTGAGCGTGTCACGGGCGGTGAGGATCAGCACGGGGAGAGAGTATTTCTTCTGTCTGATGCGGGTCAGGAAGTGCAAGCCGTCTTCATCCGGCAAGCCCAGGTCCAGAACAACCAGACTGTAATGTCCGGTCTCCAGACACTGCTCGGCTGCACGGGCGGTTGACACGCCATCACAGGCGTAGCCTTCTGTTTGCGCAGCGAGTATCAGTCCCTGTAATAACAACGTATCGTCTTCAACAATCAGGATTTTCATTCGTTTAGCCTCCCCGGCAGGGTTGCAGAATATCATCTGCCGCCTGATATTTCTGTGTTTGCACGCCCGTTAATCCCAGCAGAGTTGAGAAGAGATTATCCTGCGAGAAGTCTTCTGAGCTTGCCCGTTTTTGCAAACATGTCTGAGAGACCTGATAGCGTTGCTGATAATCCTCGGAGAGCCACAGCAGCATCGGCACATGTTTTTGCGTATCTGGTGCAATCGAATACGGCAGGCCGTGCAAATAGACGCCATTTTCCCCTAAGGATTCGCCGTGATCGGAAAGATAGACCAGGCTGGTGGTGAAATTATCCTGGTGTTCTTTCAGTATATTGATCGCTTTATCAACAATATAGTCAACGTAAAGAATGGTGTTGTCGTAAGTATTGACCAACTGTTGCTGCGAACAGGTCTGGATTTCGTTGGTATCGCAGGTTGGCGTAAATTTCTTAAACTGCGCAGGATAGCGGTTGTAATAGGTCGGACCGTGGCTGCCGATGGTGTGCAGCACAATCACCCCGTCGCCTTGCAGGTTATTAATGTACTCTTCCAGCCCGTGGAACAGGACTTCATCGTAGCATTCACCGTCAATACACTGCCCTGGCAGGTTCAGCTTAGTCATATTCTGGTGTGGAACCCGATCACAGGCTCCTTTGCAGCCGCCGTCGTTATCGTTCCACAGAACGTTAATTCCCGCCCGCTGAATGATGTCGAGTACGCCTTCCTGATGCTGTGCCAGTTCTTCGTCGTAGTGCGCGCGTGGCATATCCGAGAACATGCAGGGTACTGATACTGCCGTTGCCGTTCCGCAGGATGTGGTGCGGGGGAAATAGACCACATCATCTTTTTCCAGCAGCGGGTTGGTCTGGCGCGAGTAGCCTGACAGGGAGAAGTTATCGCCGCGCGAGGTCTCGCCGAGAACCACAATCGTCAGGTTCTTACGCTTTTCTTTCACCATCAACGGATTGCGATGGGCATCTTCGCCAATGCGCACCAGCGGCAGGTGGGCCAGTCGCTGGTGTGAATACCAGGATGACGTCGCCACAATGCTGTTGGATGGACTGAGGGATTTCACCAGTTCTTTGTTGTTGCGAAACAGTGAGGCGTAATCTTTATAGAAGAATGCAGCAACCAGCACGATCAGCAGTGCGGAGATCAGAATGTTCGCGCCACGAAACAGTATGCTGCGCATGACTGGCGTGATCGGTTTAATTTTTACCCAGCAGGCAATGAGCGCGGCCAGAATGCCGCTCACCCCGAGCGTGATGAGCATTTGCGGCGTCAGCAAAGCAAAGGTTTCGGCGGGCGTAGTGTCCATCATATTGGCGATCATCGAGCGGTCGATGATGATGCCGTAGGTCATGATGAAATATTGGGCCGATGCACCAACCAGAATGAAAATGCACGCCACCAGGCGATTAAGCCACAGGAATGAGGCCAGCGTCAGCACAATGTTCATGACGCTGAACGCGACGACCGGCATTGATAAAAACACCAGCACGTTACGCACGGAATCCAATGGCAGGGCTTGCAGCACTTGTTTGTAGAACGCAATGTTCAGGAAGGTCGCAAGATAAAATGAGATCAGCAGGAGCCAGCTGATTAGCCCAATAGCAGGCCTTTTAAATAGGTGCTTTAACATTAAGGGGGTTCCATCGACTAAGTGGCGCAAATCCTCTCAAAGTAAAGTTAAGCCAACCTTAAGTTCTTAATGTTGATTTCTCGAATATCAGCGAGGCAGCGTAGGCCCGATGAACTGACGCCATCGGGCAATGACGATTGCTTAAGTTAGTTATTGTTCACTGGTGCATCCAATGGATACGGGTTTTTATGGATCCGGTTGTAGTTCAGTGCGTACAGCGCGGTGATGATCATCAGCGTGACGAACGACCACATCACTTCTTTGGCGCCGGAACCGACAACCGCCCAGATGCAGTAGACAAAGGCGATAAAGGTCACCAGTAAGTACATCGGGCGTGCTTTACCAAAGTGACCATGGCCGAGCAGCAGCAGCGCGGCGCAGGTATACAGATACGGCACCAGGGTGAAGATAACGGAGACCGAAGAGACCAGACCAAACTCTTTCGCTGCGTTCGGCGACATGCTGCTGAACTGGAAGATGGTCATCAGGATGCCGACGATAATTAACCCGGCCACTGGCGTACCGGCTTTGTTCACGCGGGCAAAAATCGGTGGGAACAGGCCGTCATCGGCTGCGGCTTTGGCGGTTTGCCCGGCAAGCAGCGTCCAGCCGCCCAGAGAACCAAGACACCCGGCAGCAGCACAGAAGGAAACTATCGCCCCAGCGGTGTCACCCAGCGCCATACGTGCGGCATCACCGAACGGAGAGGCTGATACACGCAGCGCCGCGTTAGGGATCATACCCATGATTGCGGTGGTGGAGAGCACGTAGCAAACAGCGGCAATCAGCACGCCGCCCATGGTAGCGATAGGTACGTTACGTTTGGGATTTTTAACCACGCCAGCCGCAACGGAGGCGCTTTCCACCCCGATAAATGACCACAAGGTGACGTTCAGAGTGCTTTGAATCGCGCCGAAGGTGTTCATCCCGCTGACGTTCCAGGCTGCCATATAGGTTTCACCGCGGAACCAGAACCAGCCGAAGACGGCAATCCCGACAATTGGCACCAGTGCCAGTACCGTTGCGACGGCCTGCACGCGGGTGATCATTTTCGGTCCGACAATGTTCAGTAATACGAAGATCCACAGCACTACGACGCAGGTCAGCGTCAGGACCAGCGGATCTTTTAAGATGGGGAAGAAGTAGCTCAGGTAACCGACGCCAATGACCACCATGGCGATGTTACCAATCCAGCAGGCCAGCCAGTACAGCACGTTGGTCTGGTAGCCCAAAAAAGGACCGAAGCAGCGGCGGGCGTAAGCATAAGAACCACCGGGACTGGAGTCTAAGGACGACATTTTGGCGTACACCATCGACAGTGCCAGAGCACCGATAATCGTGACCAACCATCCGTAGATTGCAATCCCGCCAGTTGACGCAAGGTTTGCGGGTAGCAGGAATACACCGGAACCCATAATATTCCCCGACACCATAAGGGTGACGGGGATTAAGCCCACTTTGTGAGCATCAGCATCCGTCGACATATTTTTTAACTCCTGATAAGGATAAATGACGCCTTATCATACCTCGTCAAAAGTCTGTTTAATGATGACGGAGCTGGGGTATCGCTAATGCTGATATTATTATGGCTTATCGCTAACTGATTAAAAATCAGGCGGCGGATGGCTCCCTATGTTGACTCACATAATGCAGAGGCGTCATCCCATAGAACTCTTTGAATACGGAGATAAAGTATGAGGTACTGTTATATCCACACAGTTGAGAGACCTGAGAAATGTTTTTGCCGTCCATCAGTAATTGATTGACGGCATATCGCATGCGACATGTGGTAATTATTTGGCTGTAACTTGTATTTTCACTTTTGAGCTTTTTCTTTAACAAACTGGGACTCAGGCATAAGCAACTGGCAACCATGCTTAAATTCCAGTCTTTATGTATATCGCTCTCAATAATGTGATAAACGCTATCGCTAATACAATTGCGCAGCATATACATGAGCAAAGAAATAAACTTTTTGCTGTCGAGAAAGCGTGATAACACCGTGAACAGTAGCGAGCGCGTACGCTCTCTTTCAGCTTCGTTCACTGTGTCCATTACGCTGTGTTGGGCTGCCACCCTGAAGACATCCGGCGTCAGACAAGCGGCGGTCATCACTGGGCTGGCACTGCGTTGCCAGAGTGGGATCTGTGAAAGGTCTTTATTTAAAAAGCGCAGATAATCTTTAATGATATCGCGGCTGATATGTACGACCAATGCGTTATTAAGTGATGAGAAATCGATGATATTATTATCGCATGCCACCAGTGCCATATGATTAGCTTTTAAACTGATGGCTTCTTTACCGTTAATCCTTAACCAAACATCCTTCTCCGTTAATACAACAACACAAGCTTCTTTGCTGCAAAGCCTCATACCCAACTCCAGGAATATGAACATAAAACACCGTAGCTCAACATCAGATGAGCCAAATCGGCTAAATTGAAATTGTATGATGAAACCAGGACTGCAATAAAATAACGTGTCTGAAATTAATTACAATGCTTGGCGGGATTTTTCTTATGTACACATTTTTGTACGCAAGTGGAAAGGCGCTATTTGCGTATAAAAAAAGCGCGGGGTGGTCCCGCGCAAAAAGGTATGACAATGTTATTGTTTTGCAGCAATACTCAGGAATTACTCAAGCATGACATGTCTACCTTAAACATCGGACTATCTATAAAACGACATTATGCTTTCACGCACATAACGTGGTACACACCGTCAATAATTTCCGTTCCTTCGGTTTCATGTTCAAATCCAGGGAAGTGGTGGTCCCAGGACTGCAACGAACGTAGATAACTAATCTGCGGGCTATTGGCGTCGCCAAAGTTTTCCCCGGACAGCAGCATCGGAATTCCTGGTGGGTAAGGAATAACGGAATTCGCGGCTATACGACCCGGCAGATTTTCAATGGCCACCATCTCAACGTTATCGCTGACTATCGCGTTATAGGCTTCACGCGGGGTGATTTCAGCAACAGGCAGGCCGGAGTAGGCCGCGTTAAGACGTGCGCCAGGGTTGTTCTCTTTCAGCCAGGCGAACATGGTGTCGCCCAGATCGTGAATGCCCATGTTGGCGTAAGTGTCTGGATGTTCCTCAACCAGTTCTGGCATCAC
The DNA here is from genome assembly GCF_005280935.1 of Citrobacter sp. wls757. Lineage (NCBI taxonomy): Bacteria > Pseudomonadati > Pseudomonadota > Gammaproteobacteria > Enterobacterales > Enterobacteriaceae > Citrobacter > Citrobacter sp. wls757. Next base: position 6,731 of record NZ_SZWU01000002.1, read on the forward strand.
CTGTGCCAGCGGGGTATTGGCATCGTAATGGTGTTTGAAAGAGCACAACGTGTTGATCAGTGTGCCCCATTTCCCGCGGGTAATCCCCATGGAGAACAGGAACATAATCTGGAAATCGGTGGTACGGGTCGGAACGATGCCGTGACGGCCAAGCCAGGCGGTGACCAGTGCAGCCGGTACGCCGTTCTCTTCCAGTTCACCATCGTCGCCCATCCCCGGAGCCAGAATGCTGACTTTGATCGGGTCCAGCATGCTCCAGTTATCCGGCAGGTCTTTAAATCCGTGCCAGGATTCACCCGGGCGCATTACCCAGCAGTTCTGGTCGGTGGTCAGGAGTTGGGTTGGCGCATCGGCAAAGTCATAGGTTTTGCCGGTCTGCGGATCGGTCACAATCTCTTTGTTCCACGGTTTGAAGAACCAGTCGCCTTCGGCGGTGAATTCTTTGTACAACCGCGCCATGGCCTGACGGAAATCGACCGCTTCGTCGATCACTTCCTGGGTGAGCGACAGGCCGCTGTTACCGTCCATCATGGAAACCGCCACGTCGTTTGAGGCGCAGATGGCATACAGCGGAGAGGTAGTGGCGTGCATCATGTACGCCTGGTTAAAGCGGGAGAAGTTCACGGCCCCACGACCTTCACGAACGTGAATGTAAGATGCCTGAGAAAGCGCATTCAGCAGTTTGTGGGTCGAGTGGGTGGCAAAAACGGTAGGACCGTTATGATCGCCCGGCGCGCCACGCATGGCGTAGTGATCGGCGTAAATTGGGTTGAAGCGAGCATAGCCGTACCAGGCCTCATCGAAGTGGATGCGATCGCTGGTTTGCGCGAGCAGATCCTGGGCCTCTTTGGCGTTGTAGCAAACACCGTCGTAGGTACAGTTGGTCACAACGCTGTAAGACGGTTTTTGCCCGGCTTTACCTTTGGTCAGCGGGCTTTCGCTGATCTTTTTCTGCAATGTTTCAGGCTGCATTTCCTGCGGGTAGATAGGCCCGATAATGCCGTACCGGTTGCGGCTTGGCACCATGTACACCGGTTTTGCCCCGGTGAGGATAAGCCCCTGCTCGATGGATTTATGGCAGTTACGATCCAGCACCACGACGTCGTTGTCGGTCATACAAGCCTGCATGATGGTGCGGTTAGAGCCGGAAGTCCCGACCACCACGGACCAGGAGCGGTCAGCGCCAAACACGCGGGCGGCATATTTTTCGCTCTCGCCAAACGCGCCGGTATGATCCAGCAGCGAGCCGAGCGATGCACGTTCAATACCCATGTCACTACGGAATAAGTTTTCACCGTAGTAATCATGATAGAAACGACCGGCTGGCGTTTTGGTGAATCCGACGCCGCCCTGGTGACCCGGTGCTGCCCAGGAGTATTCATGGATGTCGCCGTACTTCATCAGTGCGCTGAACAGCGGTGGCAGAAGTTGTTGGCGGTAGCGGGTCATCGCCGCAACGGCGCGACCGGCGATAAAGTCTGCGGTATCTTCCAGAATCCAGGCGAATTCATCGACAAGCTCCAGCAGGTCGCGATCCAGCGATGCGGTGGCTTTTTCGCGATCGCCCAGCAGGAAAACAGGTACGTTTTGCTGGCGCTCGTGGAGCTTGCCGATCAATTGCCTGACGTTCAGGTGCTCGTCTTGTTGTTCCATTTGATAGCTGAACATCAGGCAATCAATGGCTTCATTGGCGGCGAGGATTGCGTAACCATCGTCGAATGAGGTGGACTTAATGACGGTAACATTTTGGCGGCTTAATGCGTCAGCCAGACGTTCGACAGCGCTACCGACCCAGGTGTCCTGATGCAGAAACTCACTTTCAACAATTAATACTTTCATCATCTTTTACCCGGTTGTGGAAAGGTTGCAATCTATGAATTGCAGACACACCGTATGAATGTGACGCAGGCAAGTATTATCCTGTCAAAATGGGCTGTAAAGCGGGTAAAAAATAGGCTGATTTGTGTTTAATTTGTTTTTAAACAGTAGGTTATGTTTGCTTGTTGGCGGTTTTTCACCGCCGTTTATCGACAGGGGGAATATTTTTTTGGCTGATACTGATATTGCCGAATGATATCAACCAGCGATTGTTTGCCGATGCTGCTGGCTTAGTTTGCGGTACTGCTGCGGCGACATGCCGACAAACTTGCTGAAGGTGTCATAAAAACGGCTGCTGGATCGGAATCCGGCGGTCAACGCAACGTCGAGAATGGTTTTATCGGTATCGCTAAGCAATGCGCGGACGTGATTGATCCGCATTGCCGTGATGTACTGCTTCAGGGTGAGTTGCATTACGCGTTGGAAAATCCCCATCGCGTAGTTGGCGTTGAGCTTCACGTGTTCCGCGACGTCGTTGATGGTGAGCGCCTGATCGTAGTTGTCGGCAATAAAGCTCAGCATTTGGCTGACGTAAAACTGGGCGTGCCGCGACACGCTGTTTTTGTGGGTCCGCGAGGTTTTATTGACCAGGATAGGCTGCCAGCCGGAAAGGCTAAACCGTTTGAGCATCAGACCAATTTCATCAATGGCGAGCTGGCGAATTTGTTCGTTCGGGTTGCTCAGTTCCTGTTGCCAGCGCTGAACCTCAAAGGTGCTCAACTGCTGCGACGCCAGCGATTTGATGACCATTCCATGGGTAACATGGTTGATCAGCTCGCGATCCAGCGGCCAGGAGAGGAAAAGGTGCATCGGTAAATTGAAGATAGCCATACTTTGGCAGCTACCCGGACGCGTGAGCTGATGCGGTGTACAGGCCCAGAATAGCGTGATGTGTCCCTGTTTTATCTGCACGACTTCATTGTTGATAAGGTATTCGACGTCACCATCAAACGGAACATTGATCTCCACCTGCCCATGCCAGTGGCTGGCAGGCATAGCATGCGGTGAGCGCAACTCGATATCCATCCGTTGATATTCTGAGTACAGCGATAGCGGGCTGCGGGTTTGTTCTTCATCGCTACTGCACATGTGCGGATCGGGAGGGAGAGGCGATGTCGGTAATGTACTCATGGTTGCTCCATTTCCTGAATTATCAGAATCATGTCATTTAACACGTATTAAGGCTGAGAATCAGGACACAAATTGGACCGTTACCATTGAGCATAGCGACATTTTGCGGCCGCATACTCTGCTTTTTGGGTGATTTTGTCCCATAAACTCAGATCCAATAGGGCGCAGAGTGATGATCTGAGTTTATGGGAATGCTCAGCAGGGAAGTCGGAGGTTTTCATCTATGCGCTGTGCCACCATGACTGTGTTCACTAATGTTCTGGAGAGTCATGATGTCTGCACCCAAAATTACCTTTATCGGCGCCGGTTCCACGATTTTCGTCAAAAATATTCTTGGGGACGTCTTTCACCGCGATGCGCTTAAATCTGCGCATATCGCCTTGATGGATCTCGATCCTACGCGTCTGGAAGAATCACACGTTGTTGTGCGCAAGTTGATGGATTCTGCGGGCGCGTCTGGACGAATCACCTGCTATACCGATCAAAAAGCAGCATTACAGGATGCTGATTTTGTGGTGGTCGCTTTCCAGATTGGCGGCTATGAACCTTGTACCGTCACCGATTTTACGGTGTGTAAACACCATGGTCTGGAGCAGACGATTGCCGACACGCTGGGGCCGGGCGGCATTATGCGCGCGCTGCGCACCATCCCGCATTTATGGCAGATTTGTGAGGATATGACCGAAGTCTGTCCGCAGGCCACAATGCTTAACTACGTTAACCCGATGGCAATGAACACCTGGGCAATGTATGCACGTTATCCGCATATTAAGCAGGTTGGGTTGTGTCATTCGGTGCAGGGGACGGCGGAGGAGTTGGCCCGCGATCTGAACATCGACCCTGCTTCTTTGCGCTATCGCAGTGCCGGGATCAACCATATGGCGTTTTATCTGGAGCTGGAGCGCAAAACGGCGGACGGTGCCTATGTGAATCTCTACCCGGAGCTGCTGGCGGCCTATGAATCCGGTCAGGCGCCGAAACCGAATATTCACGGTAATACCCGTTGCCAGAACATTGTGCGTTATGAAATGTTCAAAAAACTGGGGTATTTCGTCACCGAATCGTCGGAGCACTTCGCCGAATATACGCCGTGGTTTATCAAACCGGGGCGTGAAGATCTGATTGAGCGCTATAAGGTGCCATTGGATGAATATCCGAAACGTTGTGTGGAACAGTTAGCGAACTGGAAAAAAGAGCTTGAAGAGTACAAAACGGCTGAGCGGATCGACATTAAACCGTCGCGCGAATATGCCAGCACTATCATGAACGCTATTTGGACCGGTGAACCGAGCGTCGTGTATGGCAACGTTCGCAATGACAATCTGATCGATAACCTGCCGCAAGGCTGCTGCGTTGAAGTCGCTTGTCTGATCGATGCAAATGGTATTCAGCCAACGAAAGTCGGGACTCTCCCGTCACATTTGGCGGCCATGATGCAAACCAATATCAATGTTCAGACCCTGCTAACGGAAGCCATCCTGACGGAGAATCGCGATCGCGTTTATCACGCGGCGATGATGGATCCGCATACCGCCGCGGTACTGGGGATTGAAGAGATTTATGCGCTGGTGGACGACCTGATCGCGTCTCACGGCGACTGGCTGCCGGCCTGGCTGCACCGTTAATACACAATCACGCCGGGCATTGTATCCGGCGTTTAACCTCTGACGTTTCCTCTTACAGAAGGCGGGCGCTGGTAACAGCGAC
>NZ_SZWU01000044.1:0-44702 GCF_005280935.1 Citrobacter sp. wls757
GGCGGTTTTTGTTAGCTTATTTTTTGCTGCTGTCTGCAGCTTTATCTGCCGGTGCAGCATCTGGCTGCGCGTCAGCTTTCGGTGCCGGTTTGATGTCTAACAGTTCAACATCAAAGACCAGCGTAGAGTTGGCCGGAATACCCGGGACGCCCGTTTTGCCGTAAGCCAGATCCGGTGGGATAACCAGCTGGATTTTGCCGCCTTTCTTGATGTTTTTCAGGCCTTCAGTCCAGCCAGGGATGACACCGTCAAGACGGAAAGACAGCGGCTCACCACGGGTGTAGGAGTTATCAAACTCTTTACCATCGATCAGCGTACCTTTGTAGTTAACTACCACGGTATCGCTGTCTTTCGGTGCAGCGCCAGTACCTTCTTTCTCTACTTTGTAGACCAGGCCAGTAGAAGAGGTTTTAACGCCTTTCTCTTTAGCAAATTTCTCGCGGTAAACTTTACCTTTGGCTTCGTTGTCAGCCGCGTCTTTTTCCATTTTCGCCTGAGCGGAGCTCTTCACGCGCGCTTCAAACGCCTGCAGAGTTTGTTCGATTTCCTGGTCAGACAGTTTGCTCTTGTCTGCAAATGCATCCTGAACACCAGCGATCAGCTGATCTTTATCCAGTTTGATGCCCAGTTTTTCCTGCTCTTTCAGAGAGTTTTCCATATAACGACCCAGGGACGCGCCCAGCGCGTAAGCGGCTTTTTGGTCGTCATTCTTGAATGCTGCTTTGCTGTCAGCAGTAGCGGCTGGTTTCGCAGCATCAGCAGCGAAGGTGATCGGGGCATGCAGAGCAACAGCCATTGTGGTCGCCAGCAGCGTTACTTTAAACAGTGATTTCATCCATATCTCCAGGGCCGGGGCATCTCACCCCAGGGTTAGCTAACATAAAAATGTACTATAAAGCGTTGCAGAACAAATCAACATACAGGCACGCCCTATTATCACCACTTTTCAGACTCTTTTTGTTTAAATTAGTTTCGTTACCGAAGATTGAGTGCTGTGCAAACAGGCAAAGTTAAGTAGAATTCGCCGCAGTCCGCGATCTGCCGGAGAAAAAAGAAAGAGGTGAATCATGCAGGATACAACAATGGAAACTCGCCTGGCTGAACTGGAAAGTCGCCTGGCATTTCAGGAGATCACCATTGAAGAGCTCAACGTGACGGTGACCGTGCATGAACTGGAAATGGCCAAACTGCGCGACCATCTGCGTCTGCTGACGGAAAAGCTCAAAGCAACGCAGCCGTCCCACATTGCGTCGCAGTCTGAAGAGACCCCGCCGCCACATTATTGAGACGTAAAAAAAGCGGGGATATCCCCGCTTTTTTGTGCCGGATGACGACGTAAACGTCTTATCCGGCCTACGGTAGGCCTGATAAGCGTAGCGCCATCAGGCAATCATACCGATCAGTGGCAACCGCAGCCGCCGCCGTTACCTTTACCGCCACCGCCGCAGCAGCCTTCGCCGCCGTGCTCGTGACCATGGTCGTGACCGTGGCCGTGACCACCGCAGCAACCGTCATGACCGTGGTCATGATCGTGGTCGTGACCGTGCGCACCGTGAACGTGGCCGTGAGCCAGTTCTTCTTCGGTCGCTTCGCGGATAGCAACAACTTCTACGTTGAATTTCAGATTCTGGCCAGCCAGCATGTGGTTACCGTCAACCACAACGTGGTCGTCTTCCACTTCGGTAATTTCTACCGGTACTGGACCCTGGTCAGTTTCAGCCAGGAAACGCATGCCAACCTGCAGTTCGTCAACGCCCATGAAGACGTCTTTAGGAACGCGCTGCACCAGGTTTTCGTCGTACTGACCGTATGCGTCGTTTGCGCCAACAGCAACATCAAATTTGTCGCCAACCTCATGACCGTCCAGCGCTGTTTCCAGGCCAGAAATCAGGGAACCGTGACCATGCAGGTAGTCCAGCGGTGCACTCACCGGAGACTCATCAACCAACACACCGTCTTCTGTACGTACCTGATAGGCCAGGCTGACCACCAGGTCCTTTGCTACTTTCATGATATCTCCTGAGCATGGAAAGAATAGTGGCGCAGATTGTAGCGGAATTCTGCACCCGTGTACCCTCTAGCTTAAAAAAAGCTGCGCCATATCGCTAGTCCGGATGAAAAATCCCGATCACTTGCTCTTCTTTGCGAACGTGCTCGCGCGCCTCTTTATCGGCTTCCCGCATCTGATGACCGCACTTAACACACTCAACAATATCGATATTATTTTCGCGCCACATCGCCAGCGTATCCTGCGACTGGCAGGACGGACATTTTGCACCTGCGATAAAACGTTTACGAATTGCCATGGTTATCCTCTACTCAAATTCATCCCAGCCATCCAGCTGACGTCGCTCTTGCTGCATCTCTCGTTGGAAAATTTCCTCCAGCTCGCGCCGGGCTTCCCTGGCTCGAGAGATTTGTACCGTATCTGTATGCATGGGGATCAGTTCCCGCAGCATGCGCATATCCAGCCGCCGAAAATGCAGCTGAGCACGCTGAGCCTGGTGCGGATGCATTCCCAGTGTAACCAGCGTTTTACGCCCCAACTCCAGCGCACTGGAGAACGTTTCGCGGGAAAACTGCGTCACACCAGCCTGTAATAACTCATGCGCCTCTACACGTCCGCGCGCTCGCGCAAGAATATGCAAATGCGGAAAATACTGTTGGCACAGTTCCACCAGTTTCATAGTGTCTTCAGGCTCATTACAGGTAATAACAATAGACTGAGCCGCCTCTGCCCCTGCGGAGCGCAACAGTTCCACCTGCGTGGCATCACCGTAATAAACCTTATAGCCATATTTACGCATCAGATTCACCGCGCTGATATCCCGCTCCAGAACGGTAATGCGCATTTTATTGGCCATCAACAGGCGACCAATAACCTGACCAAAACGCCCAAACCCCACCACAATCACCTGCGGTTTATCATCTTCCACCCAGGGTTTTTCATCTTCCTCATCCGTGCAGTTAAACTGGCGGGAGAGCCATTTATCAATCAGCTTCATCACCAGCGGCGTGGTCATCATCGACAGTGTGACGGTCACCAGCAGCAACGCCATTTGGTCGCCCTGAAACAGCCGTTGCGAGGATGCCGTTGAAAACAGCACGAAAGCGAATTCACCACCCTGACTTAAAACCCCGGCAAATTGCATCCGTTCAGAGCTTCTCATGCCGTTAAGACGCGCCAGCACATATAGCACCAGCATTTTTACGACCACCAGCACGATCACGCTCGCTGCCACCCACAGAATATGGGTGTAGAGCACGCCGAGGTTGAGCGACATGCCAACGGAGATAAAAAACAGCCCGAGCAACAGGCCTTTAAACGGATCGATTGCCGTTTCCAGCTCATGTCGGTATTCGCTTTCCGCCAGCAGCACGCCCGCGATAAACGTTCCCAGCGCCATTGACAGCCCCAGCGCATCCATAAATAAAGCAGAACCCAGCACCAACAGGAGCGTGGCAGCGGTGAACACTTCCCGCACGCCAGAATCCGCAATAAAGCGGAAAACCGGACGCAGCAAATAGCGACCGCCAATCAGCATGCCGGCAAAGGCCAGCACCTTCATTCCCACTTTGATCCAGTCAAAATGTTCGTCAGCAGAACCCGCCAGCAGCGGAACCAGTGCCAGCGCGGGGATCACCGCCAGATCCTGAAACAGCAGTACCGAAAAACCCAGTTGTCCGGATTCACTGCGGTTCATGCCTTTTTCGCGCATCAACTGTAGCGCCATAGCGGTCGATGACATCGCCAGACCAATGCCGCCAACCACTGCCGCCTGCCAGGAGAACGCAGTGAGCATCAATAATCCGGCCAGCACCACCGCGCTCAGCATCACCTGCGCGGCACCGACGCCAAAAATTGAACGCCGCAGTTGCCACAGTTTGGCGGGATTAAGTTCCAGCCCAATGATGAACATCAGAAAGACTACGCCCAGCTCGGAAAAATGCAGGATTTCATCCACATCGCTGATAAATCCTAATCCCCACGGGCCGATAGCAATACCCGCCAGCAAGTAACCCAGCACCGGACCGATACCCAGCTTTGAGGCCAGGGGAACTGCGGCCACCGCCGCGAAGAGGAACAACACTCCCGCAGTCAATAAATCAGAACCTTCCATCAGCGGCCTCCCACAGGGATCGGATTCGCCAGCCAGTCACCATACGCTTTCGCATGGCTGTCCAGCTCCTTCTTCGTTTGCCGTCTGGCCCAGTAAACAATAATTGGGCTCATCCAGTGCATGCGGCACATACCGGCCGTTAGCTCGAAAGGGCGCAGCACATCGCTCATTGGATAACGGTTTAGCGCGTCATAGCGGTAGGCACTTTCCGGTTCTCCGGTAGTGATAACGCTACGCCAGTACTTTCCCGCCAGTTGATTCCCTCCGGGACCGCTGGCAAATCCGCGGCTCAGTACGCGGTCAAGCCATTCCTTTAACAGCGCCGGACAGCTATAGGTATAGAGTGGGTGCTGAAAAACAATCACATCATGCTCACGCAGCAGCGCCTGTTCATGCGGAATATCGATAAAAAAATCAGGATAGTGCGCATAAAGGTCGTGCACGGTAACATTGCTGAGCTGCATGGCCGGTTTAAGCAGAACACGGTTCGCGACCGAGTCCTGAGATTCCGGATGGGCATACAGCAGCAAGACTTTCGCTGGCTGGAACATCATCCCCCTCCCGGTTTTGTCTTTTGTCTATTTTCGACGTTTTGGGCTACCATTGCGCCTCGGTGCGGCAAACGGCCCGCACATTACATTATCATAATGATAAATTAACATAGTCTGAACATACGGCGCCTTATGATTGTTTTCTCATCGTTACAAATTCGTCGCGGCGTGCGCGTCTTGCTGGACAATGCCACGGCCACCATTAATCCAGGGCAGAAGGTTGGCCTGGTGGGTAAAAATGGCTGCGGTAAATCTACCCTGCTGGCATTGCTGAAAAATGAACTCAGCGCCGACGCTGGAGGATTTACCTATCCGGGAAACTGGCAGCTCGCGTGGGTGAATCAGGAAACGCCTGCGTTGCCACAGCCCGCGCTGGAGTACGTCATTGACGGCGACCGCGAGTATCGTCAACTGGAAGCGCAGTTGAACGACGCCAACGAACGTAACGATGGACATGCCATTGCCACCGTCCATGGCAAGCTGGATGCCATCGACGCCTGGACCGTGCGCTCACGCGCCGCCAGCCTGCTGCATGGCCTCGGCTTCTCCAACGAACAGCTTGAGCGCCCGGTCAGCGACTTCTCCGGTGGCTGGCGTATGCGTCTCAACCTGGCCCAGGCGCTGATTTGCCGTTCAGACCTACTGCTGCTCGATGAACCCACCAACCACCTCGATCTCGACGCGGTGATCTGGCTGGAAAGATGGCTGAAAAGCTATCAGGGCACGCTGATTTTGATCTCCCACGATCGCGACTTTCTCGATCCGGTGGTGGATAAAATTATTCATATCGAACAGCAAACCATGTTCGAGTACACCGGCAACTACAGCGCGTTTGAAATCCAGCGTGCGACCCGCCTCGCACAGCAACAGGCAATGTACGAAAGCCAGCAGGAGCGCGTGGCGCATCTGCAAAGCTATATCGATCGTTTCCGCGCTAAAGCAACGAAAGCGAAGCAGGCACAGAGCCGTATCAAAATGCTGGAACGCATGGAGCTGATTGCCCCAGCGCACGTGGACAACCCGTTCCACTTCAGCTTCCGTGAGCCGGAAAGCCTGCCAAACCCGCTGCTGAAGATGGAAAAGGTTAGCGCTGGCTACGGCGATCGCGTCATTCTCGATTCGATCAAACTGAATCTGGTGCCGGGTTCCCGCATCGGCCTGCTCGGTCGCAACGGCGCGGGTAAATCGACGCTGATTAAGCTGCTGGCCGGCGAACTGGCCCCAATCAGCGGTGAGATTGGCCTGGCGAAAGGCATCAAACTGGGCTACTTCGCGCAGCACCAGCTGGAGTTTTTACGCGCCGATGAATCACCCATTCAGCATCTGGCACGCATGGCGCCGCAGGAACTGGAGCAGAAACTGCGTGACTACCTGGGTGGATTCGGCTTCCAGGGCGATAAAGTCAGCGAAGAGACACGCCGCTTCTCCGGTGGCGAAAAAGCGCGTCTGGTACTGGCGTTGATCGTCTGGCAGCGCCCTAACCTGCTGCTGCTCGATGAACCAACCAACCACCTGGACTTGGATATGCGTCAGGCGCTGACCGAGGCGCTAATCGATTTTGAAGGCGCGCTGGTTGTCGTCTCGCACGACCGTCACCTGATCCGCTCCACCACCGACGACCTCTATCTGGTACACGACAAGAAAGTCGAGCCGTTTGATGGCGATCTGGAGGATTATCAGCAGTGGCTGAGCGATGTCCAGAAACAGGAAAACCAGGGCGACGAACCGGCGAAAGAGAGCGTTAACAGCGCCCAGGCGCGTAAAGACCAGAAGCGCCGCGAAGCGGAACTGCGCTCCCTGACGCAGCCGCTGCGTAAAGAGATTACCCGTCTGGAAAAAGAGATGGAGAAACTGCACGCACAACTGGCGCAGGCGGAAGAAAAACTCGGAGACAGCGAACTGTACGACCAAAGTCGCAAAGCCGAACTTACCGCCTGTTTGCAGCAGCAGGCCAGTGCGAAATCCGGGCTGGAAGAGTGTGAAATGGCCTGGCTGGAGGCTCAGGAACAGCTTGAGCAGATGTTGGCCGAGTAGTCATCATTGCCGGATCCGACGCCAACACGTCTCATCCGGCATTTTTGTTGAATTATCCCTGTGTCGCCAGACGCTGGCGGATTTCTTCGAAATGCTCGCGGTTAAACAGCTTGCCGTTGAGAAAACGAGTTTTCAGCTCCCCTTCCTGCTCTTGCTCCCAGGTCTGTTCGTCATGCAGACGCAGTTCCCCTTGCTCATCACGTGTGACGCGAAGCAGACCACGGGCTGAACGTTTCAGACCATTATCAGTTTTCGGTTCTTTAAAAACCGTCCGGCCTTTGCCGTCGACTTCTCCCCACGTCGCTTTCATCGCAAAACCAAAGGTGTCACGTGTGTTGTATTGATAAGTAAAAGAACCAACGCCAAACACGACGTTTGAACTGGAAAATCCTTTCGCTTCCAGACGACGCAGGATCTCATTCGCTCGCTCAAGGGTGATGGAGTCGCCATAAATCAGTCCGACATGCGGGTCGAGCACCTTGTAACCTTTGGCGTTAATCGTGCCGCCAAAAATCTCCCACAGCACTTCCACGGACCCTTTCTCCTGAGCGGTACGATCGCTGCGGGTATCCTCATCTGCACCAGTACCACACAGGATCTCAACCGGGTTGCCGCTATCCGGACGGAATACCACCCGACCTTCACGCGCCAGAATGATGTTCTTCAGTTCGCGGGTATATTCCGTCAGCACCTGCCAGTAGTCCCAGGTATCAGAGACTATCGATACAAATCCTTGCGGGTAGAGATCGGCAATCAGGCGGCGGAAGGTTTCAATCTCATGCTCGCGCTCGCCCATACACATCACGCTGTGTTCGGTAGCCGGAATGCTGGCGCCGATAAAATAGGGCTCGCCGTCGGTGTAGTAATCGCGGACGTACAGCAGAGATGGAATACTGTCGGTCCCTTTAAAGCTCAACAAATGCCCACTGCCCGCCTGCATGGTGTCCTGTAATCCGGACATACCGCGAAAGGAAAAGTCATGGCACTGGAAGTCAAGGTGCGTCAGGTCGCTACAGGTTTGCTCTGCCCAGCGAGCGCAGATTTTGCGGTAGTGGTGAGCTATCGTGGCATTTGTTGACGCCTTCCACAGCTCCGCCGACAGCACGGTCTCCAGGTAATTCACCAGCCAGAAAAACTCGGGTTGGGTGTTGATGATAGTTAAAACCGGTACCGCCATCGGGACTTTGCTGCCTTCATCCAGCGCCTTGATGTGCAACGGCAGATAGCCCAACTGATGCAGTGCACGAATATGGTCCACCGCCACCGCATCTTTGCCCAGATAGCTGTCCATGACCTGTTTGTATTCGCTGACCACCTCGTCTTCCGGGCGGGCAAAGAACGCCTCATTAAACAGGTCGACTAAAAACCACTGCATAAAACCCTGCAGGCCGAAGAATACCAGTTTGCCATCCGCCAACGGCGAGGAGAAAAAGCGATCGCTGCGCGGGGTAAAGTTGGAATACACGCGATGGGTACCCTGCGGATACTGTACGCGATGAGAAACTTTGTAGCCGTCGATAGCCAGAATCGGGTTCATTTTCATAATCAGTCTCTCCCTCAGGCGCGGTAAATCGCGTCAATATCGATAAGCTCAAGCTGCGGATGTACCAACGCTGGGGCAGCTAAAGAGGTGGTGGTGTAGATAGCGTCAATACCGTTTGCAAACAGGTGATCAACGCCCTTAGAAAAGATACCGTGGGTGACATACAGGCTGACACTGCGGGCGCCAGCATCACGTAATACTTGTGCAGAGCCTATAAACGTACCGCCTGCATCACACAGATCGTCAACAATCAGCAGATCCCTACCCCTGACATCTCCGGCCAATAACGCAAATCCCGTCAGGCTGCCGCTTGCCACATCACGTTTTTTACTCAGGATGGCGTACTGCTCCACACCGGCGGCTCTGGCTACAGCATCAATCTTCTTCAGCGATCCTGCATCGGGAGCAACCAGCATCAGCGCGTGTTGCTGAAACAGCCGCGATAATGACGCGCTTTGCATCAGGCAGACCTCCTGGGGGATCGCCACAAAGTTGTCGATTGCAGCCGCCGCCGCATCGCTGTGCGGGTCGAGCACGTTGACCTTGTCAAATTTCAACGTATTGAGCTGACTAGCGAAGACTTTCAGCGCAAAGCTGTCACCCGATACCATATGTCTGTCCTGACGCGCCCACGGCAGCCAGGGGAGTTCGAGATGGCTGACCAGTACATCGGTCTGATGACGTACCGCCTCAACCAGTTGCGCCAGCAGCATAAAATCGTTCATATCGCGCATAGCCGTGGCACGGATGCGCATCAGGCGAGCAAAGGTTGGCAACGCATCGGTGACTTTTAACCAGACAGCACCATCAGGAAAAACACCGCTGGCAACGGCATAGGTCTGGTCGTCCAAAGTTAGTGTCAATTTTATGTTCATCGCGCTCACCTCTTAATTGTGTCCCTTCGACACAATTAATAATGTCCCTGTGACACATATTAAGCAAGCATAAAATGAATTATTTTTAAGCCGTGAGCTAATCCACTGATAAGCAATGAGAAAAAACGAACCTTGCCCCCCGGTGTCGGGCTGGTACACTTGTCAGCGTTACAAATCATCGTGAGTACCTTATGACCACCGAAGCCGACTACCTGAATCAGTACGACGCCAGCCGCTTCCCTTCACCTCTGGTGACGGTAGATAGCGTGTTATTTACCCTGCATCAGCAGGCGCTGTGCGTATTACTGGTCGAGCGGGCAAACCAGCCGCAAAAAGGGCGTTGGGGATTACCCGGCGGCTTTATTGATATCGAAAACGATGATTCAACCCGCGCCACCGCGCTGCGCAAACTCACCGAAAAAACAGGCGTTTCGCCTTCGTGGCTGGAACAACTGGATACCTTTTCCGGCCCTGATCGTGACCCGCGCGGCTGGAGCCTGACGGTCACCTGGTTTGCACTAATCGCCTGGGTAGACTGCGCGCCCCATATCGCCAGCGTCAGCAATGCCCGTTGGGTGCCGGTTGATGAACTGAAAAACTATTCACTCGCGTTTGATCACGAGAAAATCATTACCGCGGCGCTACACCGCTTACGGCAAAAAACGATGTACTCGCTCCTGCCCGTATACTGCTTGCCGGAAACATTTACCCATGGGCAACTGCTCGAAGCCACTGAGGTGATCCTCGGCCAGTCGATCCAGCGTAAAAGTCTGATTCGTCGCTTTGAAGCGTCAGGAATGTTTGAAGATACCGGAGAAAGCGTGGCGACAGGGACGCGTAAAGCCCGCCTGTGGCGACGTAAACCCAACGTCGATTTTCATCTTTTCTCGCGTAACCTGCTGACTGACTAGCGACAAAATCACATATTGGCTAACCCGCACGCGCTGTGCGCGGTATAGTTATTCTTTCCGATTATTAATTGCTCCGGTGTTATGGTTGAAATCACGTCCACAGAAATGACCCCACCTACCGACGATTCGCGAGAATTCCGCCCGATGCGCGGTATCAGTAACCGCCATCTGCAGACGATGCTGCCGCGTTTAATTCGCCGCAAGGTGAAGTTCGACGCCCACTGGCAGCGTCTGGAATTGCCCGACGGTGATTTCGTCGATCTGGCGTGGAGTGAAGATCCGCAACAGGCGAAACACAAACCGCGCCTGGTGGTTTTTCACGGTCTGGAAGGCAGTCTGAACAGCCCCTACGCACATGGCCTGATTGAAGCAGCACAAAAGCGCGGCTGGCTGGGTGTGGTAATGCATTTTCGCGGTTGCAGCGGCGAACCCAATCGTCTGAACCGTATTTATCACTCCGGTGAAACAGAAGATGGCACCTGGTTTTTACACTGGCTGGAGCGTGAGTTCGGTCGCGTACCGACCGCGGCGGTAGGTTATTCACTCGGTGGAAATATGCTGGCTTGCCTGCTGGCAAAAGAAGGCAACGATATTCCGATAGATGCGGCGGTTATCGTTTCTGCGCCTTTCGTGCTGGAAGCCTGTAGTTACCATATGGACAAGGGCTTCTCCCGGGTCTACCAGCGCTACCTGCTCAATCTGTTGAAAGCCAATGCCTCACGTAAGCTTGAAGCTTATCCAAGTTCGCTGCCGGTGAGTCTGGCCCAGTTGAAATCTTTGCGCCGCATTCGCGATTTTGACGATCTAATCACCGCCAAAATTCACGGTTTCGCCGATGCTATAGACTATTATCGCCAGTGCAGCGCCATGCCGTTGCTCAATCGGATCGCCAAACCAACGCTGATTATCCATGCGAAAGACGATCCGTTTATGGATCATCATGTGATTCCGAAACCGGAAAATCTGCCCTCACAGGTGGAGTACCAGCTTACTGAACACGGCGGCCACGTCGGATTTATAGGTGGCACGGTGCGCCGTCCTGAGATGTGGCTGGAATCAAGAATCCCGGACTGGCTGACAACGTATCTGGAGGCATCATCATGATTATCCCATGGCAAGATATCTCCCCGGACGCGCTGGACAATTTGCTTGAAAGCTTTGTCTTGCGCGAAGGCACCGATTATGGTGAACATGAACGCTCGCTCGAACAAAAAGTCGCCGACGTCAAACGCCAACTACAATCAGGTGAGGCCGTGCTGGTGTGGTCTGAACTGCATGAAACGGTCAACATTATGCCGAGGAAGCAGATTCACGAGTAATCCGTAGCCGCCGGCCGACTTTACTATAATTACAACCATTTCATGGAGTTGTTATGTCTGCCAAACATCCGGTGATTGCGGTAACAGGATCCAGCGGCGCGGGGACCACTACCACCAGCCTCGCGTTTCGTAAAATTTTCGCGCAGTTAAATCTGCGCGCCGCCGAGGTGGAAGGTGACAGTTTTCATCGCTATACCCGTCCGGAAATGGACATGGCGATTCGCAAAGCGCGCGATGCCGGACGGCATATCAGCTATTTTGGCCCCGAAGCTAATGACTTCGGCTTGCTGGAACAAACCTTCATCGAATACGGTCTGACGGGCAAAGGCCAGTCGCGAAAATATCTGCACACTTACGATGAGGCCGTACCATGGAACCAGGTTCCGGGGACATTCACGCCCTGGCAGCCGCTGCCTGAACCGACGGATGTACTGTTCTACGAAGGGCTGCACGGCGGTGTCGTCACCCCACAGCAAAACGTGGCCCGGCATGTCGATCTGCTGGTTGGCGTGGTGCCGATCGTAAACCTGGAATGGATCCAGAAGCTGACCCGCGATACCAGCGAGCGTGGACATTCGCGTGAAGCGGTGATGGACTCGGTGGTACGTTCAATGGACGATTACATCAATTACATCACACCGCAGTTTTCCCGGACGCATATTAACTTCCAGCGCGTACCGACCGTCGATACCTCCAACCCCTTTGCCGCTAAGAGCATTCCATCACTGGATGAAAGCTTTGTCGTGATTCATTTTCGTAACCTGGAAGGGATCGATTATCCCTGGTTACTGGCCATGCTGCAGGGCTCATTCATTTCCCATATCAATACGTTAGTCGTACCTGGCGGCAAGATGGGTCTGGCGATGGAATTGATTATGCTGCCACTGGTACAGCGACTGATGGAAGGTAAGAAGATCGAGTGATGTGGTCTTTTGCCGGATGGCGGTTGATGCCTTATCCGGCCTACGCGTTTATATCCTGTAGGCCTGATAAGTGTAACGCCATCAGGCATGGCATCACGCAGCAGCAACCACTTCATAGGAATGGGTAATGTTCACCGCCTTTTCCAGCATCAACGCCACGGAGCAGTATTTTTCCGCGGAAAGATCGACGGCGCGGGAGACAGACGCATCTTTGAGATCGTTACCCGTTACGATGAAATGCAGGTTGATGTGGGTAAACAGGCGCGGCGCTTCATCACGACGCTCTGAAGTCAGCTTCACTTCGCAGTTGGTCACATCCTGACGACCCTTTTGCAGGATCGATACCACATCAATTGCGCTACAACCGCCAGCAGCCATTAATACCATTTCCATCGGGCTCGGCGCTTTATCACCGGAGTTACCGTCCATCAAAATTTGGTGGCCAGAGGCGGACTCACCGAGGAAGGTTAACCCCTCAACCCACTTTACACGCGCTTGCATATTTCGTAACTCCAATGTTTCAATTTTCCTGACAGATTACGCGCACATAACAATTCTCGCAACGGAAGGCGACCTGCGTCATGCTGAAGCGAGACACCAGGAGACACACGGCGAAAGCTATGCTAAAACAGACGGGATGCTACAGTAATACATTGACGTACTGCATGTATGCAGAGGACATCACATTACAGGCTGCAGTATATTTTTGACAGCCCCTTTCCCAGGTAGCGGGAAGCATATTTTTGCAAACCCAGAGGCAGCGTCGTTTTCTGGCTCTGGAGACAGCTTATAACAGAGGATAACCGCGCATGGTGCTTGGCAAACCGCAAACAGACCCGACTCTCGAATGGTTCTTGTCTCATTGCCATATTCATAAGTACCCATCGAAGAGCACGCTGATTCACCAGGGTGAAAAAGCGGAAACGTTGTATTACATCGTTAAAGGCTCCGTGGCAGTGCTGATCAAAGATGAAGAAGGGAAAGAAATGATCCTTTCTTATCTGAATCAGGGCGATTTTATTGGTGAATTAGGCCTCTTCGAAGAAGGTCAGGAACGTAGCGCCTGGGTACGTGCCAAAACCGCATGTGAAGTCGCTGAAATTTCCTACAAAAAATTTCGCCAATTAATCCAGGTCAACCCGGATATTCTGATGCGCCTGTCTTCTCAGATGGCTCGTCGTCTGCAGGTCACGTCTGAAAAAGTGGGCAACCTTGCCTTCCTCGACGTAACCGGTCGTATCGCGCAGACTCTGCTGAATCTGGCGAAACAGCCTGATGCGATGACCCACCCGGACGGCATGCAGATTAAAATCACCCGTCAGGAAATCGGCCAGATCGTTGGCTGCTCCCGTGAGACCGTCGGTCGTATTCTGAAGATGCTGGAAGATCAGAACCTGATCTCCGCACACGGTAAGACCATCGTCGTCTACGGCACGCGTTAACCCCATCGAAGTGGCGCGTTACCCAGTAATGCGCCACTTTTGTTTACTCCGATGTGGCGAAGACTGATATACCACCCAGAGATCAACTACGCACTACGACAAACGCTGGTGCTATGTTTACCTGTGGCTGTTGGTCTGATCATCGGTCAGCTTCATTTGGGGCTTCTCTTTTCCCTCGTCCCTGCCTGCTGCAACATTGCCGGTCTTGATACCCCGCACAAGCGCTTTTTCAAACGCTTAGTCATTGGTGCATCGCTGTTTGCCGGGTGCAGCTTGATCATGCAGCTACTGCTTGCGCAAACTATACCGCTACCATTGATCCTCACCGGCCTGACGCTCATTCTTGGCGTAACCGCCGAGCTAAGCCCCTTGCATGCGCGATTACTGCCAGCCTCGCTTATCGCGGCGATTTTCACGCTCAGCCTGGCCGGGAATATGCCCGTCTGGGAGCCGCTGCTGATCTACGCGCTGGGCACGTTATGGTACGGCCTGTTCAACTGGTTCTGGTTCTGGATGTGGCGCGAGCAACCGCTCCGCGAATCGCTCAGCTTGCTGTACCGTGAATTAGCCGATTACTGTGAAGCCAAGTACAGCATGCTGACCCAGCATGCCGACCCAGAAAAAGCGCTGCCTCCCCTGCTGGTTCGCCAACAAAAGGCGGTGGATCTGATTACCCAGTGCTATCAGCAAATGCATATGCTGTCGGCACACCACAACAACGAATACAAACGCCTGCTGCGTGCCTTTCAGGAGGCGCTGGATTTACAGGAGCATATTTCCGTTAGCCTCCACCAGCCAGAAGAAGTGCAAAAACTGGTTGAGCGTAGCCACGCGGAGCAGGTAATTCGCTGGAACGCGCGAACCGTCGCCGAACGCCTTCGGGTACTGGCCGATGATATTTTGTATCACCGCTTGCCGACCCGTTTCTCGATGGAAAAGCAGATTGGCACGCTGGAGAAAATCGCCAGGCAGCATCCGGACAATCCGGTGGGGCAATTTTGCTACTGGCACTTCAGCCGTATTGCCCGCGTGCTACGGACCCAGCGTCCGCTGTATGCCCGTGACTTAATGGCTGACAAGCAGCGTCGATTGCCGCTGATCCCTGCCCTGAAAAACTACCTGTCGTTGAAATCCCCAGCGCTGCGCAATGCCGGACGCATCAGCGTTATGTTGAGTATCGCCAGCCTGATGGGCAGCGCCTTACACCTGCCAAAGCCTTACTGGATTTTGATGACAGTCCTGTTTGTTACGCAAAATGGCTACGGGGCGACCCGGGTGCGCATCTTACACCGTTCCGTAGGTACGCTCGTTGGACTGGTTATTGCCGGCGTCACGTTGCACTTTCATATTCCCGAAGGTTTCACGCTGGCGGCCATGCTGCTGATCACCCTGGTGAGCTATCTGATCATCCGTAAAAACTACGGCTGGGCTACCGTCGGTTTTACGGTAACGGCGGTATACACCCTGCAACTGCTGACGCTAAACGGGGAAGAGTTTATCGTGCCGCGGTTTGTCGATACGGTCATTGGCTGCTTAATCGCCTTTGGCGGCACGCTCTGGCTGTGGCCACAGTGGCAGAGCGGTCTGCTGCGTAAAAACGCCCACGATGCGTTAGAAGCCGACCAGGAGGCCATTCGTCTGATCCTCAGCAACGATCCACAGGCCACGCCGCTGGCGTATCAACGCATGCGCGTCAACCAGACGCAAAACACGCTGTTCAACTCGCTGAACCAGGCAATGCAGGAGCCGGGATTTAACTCGCACTACCTTGCAGACATGAAACTGTGGGTTACGCACAGCCAGTTCATCGTTGAACACATCAACGCGATGACGACGCTGGCAAGGGAACATACGATGCTGACGCCGGATTTGGCACAGCGGTATCTGGAGTCCTGTGAAATTGCACTCCAGCGCTGTCAACAGCGGCTGGAATATGATGGGCCGGGAAGCTCGGGAGATGTGAATATACTCGAAGCGCCAGAGATGCTGTCCCATGGTCCGTTAAGCACCCTTGAGCAGCATCTGCAGCGGGTTCTTGGGCATCTGAACACCATGCATACCATTTCGTCGGTAGCATGGCGTCAGCGACCGCACCACGGGATCTGGCTGAGCCGCCGACTACGGGACATGAAAGGTTAAGAGATTTGCCGGATGCGCTACGCTTATCCGGCCAACGAATCACACCTTACCCTGTAAGCCGGATAAGGCGCTCGCGCCGCTATCCGGCAATCAGCCCACCACCTTCGCTACCGCCTGCGCGAAGCGCTGCATCCCTTCATCGATATCCGCCTGCTCTACTACCAGCGACGGCGCGAAACGCATTACGTCCGGCCCGGCGTTCAGCACCATCACCCCTTCGTGCGCGGCGGCATAGAGGAAATCGCGCGCCCGGCCTTTAAACTGCGGCTTCAGCTCAGCGCCAATCAGCAGCCCCATCCCGCGAATATCGCTGAAAATGTCGAACTGTTGATCAATCTTGTGCAAATGCTGGACAAACGCCTGACGCCGGGCCTGAATGCCTCCCAGCACGTCCGGCGTGTTGATGATATCAAACGCTGCCCCCGCTACCGCGCAGGCCAGCGGGTTACCGCCGTAGGTGGAGCCGTGCGAACCCACGTGGAACGCGGAGGCAATCTCCTGAGTGGTCAACACCGCGCTTACCGGGAAGCCGCCACCGAGCGCCTTCGCGCTGGTGAGGATATCCGGCGTCACGCCGTAGTGCATATAGGCAAACAAATCGCCGGTACGCCCCATCCCGCTCTGCACTTCATCAAATACCAACAGCGCCTGGTGCTGGTCACAAAGTTCACGCAAACCTTGCAGGAATTCCGGCGTTGCCGCAGTGACGCCGCCCTCTCCCTGAATAGGCTCAACGACCACCGCGCAGGTGTGATCGTCCATCACCGCTTTGACCGCATGCAGATCGTTAAACGGGACATGGATGATATCCGCCGGTTTTGGCCCAAAGCCGTCGGAGTATTTCGGCTGCCCACCAACGGACACGGTAAACAGCGAACGGCCGTGAAACGCATTATGGAAGGCAATGATTTTGGTTTTGAACGGACTATGACGCACGCAGGCATAATGGCGCGCCAGCTTAAAGGCGGTTTCGTTGGCTTCAGTACCGGAGTTCATGAACAGCACGCGCTCGGCAAAGGTCGCATCAATGATTTTACGGCCTAAGCGCAACGCCGGTTCGTTGGTAAATACGTTGCTGGTATGCCACAGGGTTTCGCCCTGGGTTTTTAACGCCTCAACCAATGCCGGATGGCAATGCCCTAACGCGGTCACTGCAATGCCGCCCGCAAAATCAACATACTCTTTGCCCTGTTGATCCCACACTCGACTCCCTTTTCCTTTTACCGGGATAAACTCAGCCGGTGCATAAATCGGCAGAATCACTTCATCGAATGTCGCGCGCGTAATTGCAGTTTGTTCAGTTGCCATGTCATTACCACCCTGTTAAGCAGAAACGCCAGTGAAATTACAATCACAAAATATGAATAAAAAATCACTGAATAGCAACTACAAATCAGCGATTGAGAAAATTAGCCAGCAGCTGATGCCCCTGTTCGCTGAGAATACTCTCCGGGTGAAACTGTACCCCTTCCATATCCCACTCGCGGTGACGAATGCCCATAATCTCCTGCGTTTCACTCCAGGCCGTCACCTCAAAGCACTCGGGAAGCGTCTCAGGGGCAACCACCAGAGAGTGGTAGCGCGTCACCGTTAATGGGTTAGCGAGTCCCTGAAAAACACCCTGCCCGGTATGGGTAATCGGCGAGGTTTTACCGTGCATCACTTTAGCCGCCCGAACCACGCTCGCGCCAAAGGCCTGCGCCATCGCCTGGTGGCCAAGACAAACACCCAACAAGGGAAGCTTACCGGCGAAATGACGAATAACGTCCAGTGAGATACCGGCGTCATCCGGCGTGCATGGTCCAGGGGAAATCACGATTTTTTGCGGGTTCAGCGCGTCGATTTGCGCCAGCGTCAGCTCGTCGTTGCGCCGGACAAGGACATCAGCGCCCAGTTCGCAGAAGTATTGGTACAGGTTCCAGGTAAAAGAATCATAGTTATCAATAAGCAGGATCATGGCGGCTCCGGTACATAAGAACCGCGCTATTCTACTCAGTTTCCGGGGCTTCGCTTACCACTTTACGAAATATCGCCCGCAGTGCAGACAGGTCACCCATCGCCCCGCTCTGATTAGCCTGATTCCACTCCTCAACCGGAATGCCATCCCAGCTCAGCATATACCCGGCATGAATCGCTAACTGTTCGAAGAAAATACGCTGCGCCAGGCCACTGCCAATGCGAAACGGATGCAGCACATTGATTTCGCAATAATAGTGCGCAAGACGATCGACAAACTTGTCTTCCGGTAATCCCACCAGCCAGGACTCATCTTCCAGGTCCTGCATCAGCGCATTGCCCTCTTTCTCGATATAGGCGAAGTGGCAAAAGCGAGTATCGCCCTGGTAAATATCGACTTCACGCAGGTGTCCCGCCCAGTCAAAAATATCCCGATACAGCTGGCGATGAATGGCGCACAGGTGCGGTAAGCCCCGTTTAAGCGGCCCCAATTCGATAGTCGCCGCACGCAGCGCTGTCAGTTCATAAGCCGCCTGCGCTAAACGCTGCGCCTGATGAATCCCCAGACGGTTACGCATGACATTCAGGCCCGGATATAAATACGGGTCGCGACCATCACCGAATTTATCGCTCATAGTGCCTCCTCAGCTCTTCAAGACGCGCCAGGGCGTCTTCAGCACTCAGAGTAACCCGTGGAATATCTACGCCTTCCAGCCGTCGGCTGGCCTGGAAATTGGCGTTTCGCCGTTGTTCCCACAGCCTGGACTTTTGTTTATCGGTGAGTTTTTTCACGTGACCTCCCTGAATGAGCCGACACTTGCCACAAGTATAAGCAGCAATTTCGGGTTACGCAGAGAGAGGGGTGAACGCGGGCAAGAACTACCCGCGCAAGATACGATTACGGCAGGACTTTAGCAGAAAGGATAACAATCGGTTTTGACGGGACATTCTGGTATGGACCGACATCATGGGTCTGTACCTGAGAGATCTTATCCGCGACATCCATACCTTTCACAACTTTACCGAAAACAGCGTAGCCAAAGTCGCGCTGGCCGTGATCGAGGAAAGCATTATCTGCAATGTTGATAAAGAACTGGCTGGTCGCGCTGTCTTTATCCGCTGTACGCGCCATAGCAATCGTGCCGCGAGTGTTACGCAGTCCGTTATCGGCTTCATTCTTGATTGGCGGGTTAGGTTTCTTCTGCTGCATCTGCTCGGTAAAACCGCCGCCCTGCACCATGAAGCCTGGGATCACACGGTGGAACGTGGTGTTGTTATAGAAACCACTGTTGACATAATCGACAAAGTTTTGCACTGAAACCGGGGCTTTCTGACTGTTCAGCTCCAGCTCAATGTTACCAGCAGAGGTTGTCAGCAGAACATGTGGATCACCTTTTGCTGCCAGTGCTGCGGGGGAGAGAGCAGAAAGAGCGAGAACAGCTGCAACAGCCGCCAGAGTCGATTTGAGCATGAGAATTCCTTAACAAGAGCAGAAATGAAGCAAGTGAATTGATTCTAAAGAGCCTTCAAGGACAAGGCCATCCCTTTACTTAATTTTACGTACCTGAAACAAATGTAACCTCATGGCTGCAAGTATCAATGTGATCAAGATCACATAGAAAAATGTAACGCACCAAGTTATTACCGATAAATATTTAAATGCGTCACTAAAGCACCTAAAATCTGCCCGCTCACGGCGCAGTCAATGCGCCTTACACTTCTATACAGGCCAGTCATGACTAACAGCAATCGCATCAAGCTCACATGGATTAGCTTTCTCTCCTACGCCCTGACAGGTGCGTTGGTAATTGTCACCGGGATGGTGATGGGAAACATAGCAGATTACTTCCATTTGCCCGTTTCCAGCATGAGTAACACCTTCACCTTCCTGAATGCCGGCATTCTGATCTCTATCTTTCTGAATGCATGGTTAATGGAAATCGTGCCACTGAAAACCCAGTTGCGCTTCGGCTTTATCCTGATGGTACTGGCCGTTGCCGGACTGATGTTCAGCCATAGCCTGGCCTTGTTCTCCGCCGCCATGTTTGTTTTGGGCCTGGTGAGCGGTATTACCATGTCGATTGGTACGTTCCTGGTAACTCAAATGTACGAAGGTCGCCAGCGCGGTTCCCGCCTGCTGTTTACTGACTCCTTCTTCAGCATGGCCGGCATGATTTTCCCGATGGTTGCCGCGTTCCTGTTAGCACGCAGCATCGAATGGTATTGGGTCTATGCCTGCATCGGCCTCGTATACGTCGCCATTTTCCTGCTGACCTTCGGTTGTGAATTCCCGGCACTGGGTAAACACGCTCAGCAGTCAGACGCGCCGGTAGTAAAAGAAAAATGGGGGATTGGCGTGCTGTTTCTGGCGATCGCTGCACTGTGCTACATCCTCGGTCAGTTGGGTTTTATCTCCTGGGTCCCGGAGTACGCCAAAAGTCTGGGCATGAGCCTGAACGATGCGGGTAAACTGGTCAGCGACTTCTGGATGTCTTACATGGTTGGCATGTGGGCATTTAGCGTTATTCTGCGTTTCTTCGATTTGCAGCGCATCCTGACCGTACTGGCGGGTCTGGCTACCGTCCTGATGTATCTGTTTATCACCGGTACGCCAGAGCATATGCCGTGGTTTATTATGACGCTGGGCTTCTTCTCCAGTGCGATTTATACCACCATCATTACCCTTGGCTCCCAGCAGACGAAGGTCGCCTCACCCAAACTGGTTAACTTCGTTCTGACCTGCGGTACCATCGGCACCATGCTCACTTTCGTCGTCACCGGCCCTATCGTGGCACACAGCGGCCCGCAGGCGGCATTGCAAACAGCTAACGGCTTGTATGCGGTTGTATTCGTGATGTGCTTTATTCTTGGGTTTGTCACGCGCCATCGCCAGCATAACGCCCCAGCAACGCATTAACCTCACTGCCGGATGGTATCCACATCATCCGGCACATTCTCACCCTCCTCTTCTTTCACTGGTCATGTAGGCCAATTCTTACAAAAACCCCTTAATTTGTACGCTATTTATACAAACACGAAAACCCAAATAATTCCGTCACTTATAAAAATGCTGACAAATCAGTTATATACCTCTTAAGGAGTATATAAGGACGAATTTGATTTGCATCAATAAGCGCGGTTGCTGAATCGTTAAGGTAGGCAGTAATAGAAAAGAAATCGAGGCAAAAATGAGCAAAGTCAGACTCGCTATTATCGGTAATGGTATGGTCGGCCATCGCTTTATTGAGGATCTTCTTGATAAATCCGACGCTGCCAATTTTGATATTACCGTCTTCTGTGAAGAACCCCGCAAAGCGTACGACCGCGTACACCTGTCTTCCTACTTCTCCCACCACACCGCCGAAGAGCTTTCTCTGGTGCGTGAAGGATTCTACGAGAAGCACGGCGTTAAGGTGTTAGTGGGCGAACGCGCAATTACCATTAACCGCCAGGAGAAGGTGATCCACTCCAGCGCAGGTCGTACGGTTTACTACGATAAGCTGATCATGGCGACGGGCTCTTACCCGTGGATCCCACCGATTAAAGGTTCGGAAACCCAGGACTGCTTCGTTTACCGCACCATCGAAGACCTCAACGCCATTGAGTCTTGCGCGCGCCGCAGCAAACGCGGTGCCGTGGTCGGCGGTGGCCTGCTGGGCCTGGAAGCCGCCGGTGCGCTGAAAAGCCTCGGCGTTGAAACCCACGTGATTGAATTCGCCCCAATGCTGATGGCTGAACAGCTGGATCATATGGGTGGCGAGCAGTTACGTCGCAAAATTGAAAGCATGGGCGTGCGTGTGCACACCAGCAAAAACACCAAAGAAATCGTTCAGGAAGGCACCGAAGCGCGCAAAACCATGCGTTTTGCCGACGGTAGCGAACTGGAAGTCGATTTCATCGTCTTCTCTACCGGTATTCGTCCACGCGACAAACTGGCCACCCAGTGCGGTCTGGACGTCGCGCCACGCGGCGGGATCGTCATTAACGACACTTGCCAGACATCTGACCCGGACATCTATGCCATCGGCGAATGCGCCAGCTGGAACAACCGCGTGTATGGTCTGGTCGCTCCAGGCTATAAAATGGCGCAGGTTGCCGTTGACCATATTCTCGAAACTGAAAACGCCTTTGAAGGCGCAGACCTGAGCGCCAAGCTGAAGCTGCTCGGCGTTGACGTCGGCGGTATTGGCGACGCGCATGCGCGCACGCCGGGCGCACGTAGCTACGTCTATCTCGACGAAAGCAAAGAAGTCTACAAACGCCTGATCGTTAGCGAAGATAACAAAACCCTGCTCGGCGCGGTTCTGGTAGGCGACACCAGCGATTACGGCAATCTGCTGCAACTGGTGCTGAACGCCATCGAACTGCCGGAAAACCCGGATTCACTGATTCTGCCAGCGCACGCGGGCAGCGGTAAGCCGTCTATCGGTGTCGATAAACTGCCGGACAGCGCGCAGATTTGCTCCTGCTTCGATGTCACCAAAGGCATGCTGGTTGCCGCTATCAACAAGGGTTGCCATACCGTTGCGGCGCTGAAAGCGGAAACCAAAGCCGGTACCGGCTGCGGCGGGTGTATCCCGCTGGTAACGCAGGTCCTGAACGCCGAACTGGCGAAACAGGGTATCGAAGTTAACAACAACCTGTGTGAACACTTCCCGTACTCACGTCAGGAACTGTTCCATCTCATCCGCGTAGAAGGCATCAAAACCTTCGAAGAGCTGCTGGCAAAACACGGGAAAGGTTACGGCTGCGAAGTGTGTAAACCTACCGTAGGTTCCCTGCTGGCTTCCTGCTGGAATGAGTACATCCTCAAACCGCAGCACACGCCGTTGCAGGACACCAACGACAACTTCCTGGCGAACATCCAGAAAGACGGTACTTATTCCGTGATCCCGCGCTCTGCGGGTGGCGAAATTACCCCTGAAGGCCTGGTAGCTGTGGGCCGTATCGCGCGTGAATTTAACCTGTACACCAAAATTACCGGTTCTCAGCGTATCGGCCTGTTCGGCGCGCAGAAAGATGACCTGCCGGAAATCTGGCGTCAGCTGATTGAAGCCGGTTTTGAAACCGGTCACGCGTATGCCAAAGCGCTGCGTATGGCAAAAACCTGCGTAGGCAGCACCTGGTGCCGTTACGGCGTCGGCGATAGCGTGGGCTTCGGCGTGGAGCTGGAAAATCGCTACAAAGGCATTCGTACCCCGCACAAAATGAAATTCGGCGTCTCCGGCTGTACCCGTGAATGTGCGGAAGCTCAGGGTAAAGACGTGGGTATCATCGCCACTGAGAAAGGCTGGAACCTGTACGTTTGCGGTAACGGCGGGATGAAACCTCGTCATGCAGACCTGCTGGCAGCGGATATCGATCGCGAAACGCTGCTCAAGTACCTTGACCGTTTCATGATGTTCTACATCCGTACTGCCGACAAACTGACCCGTACCGCACCGTGGTTAGACAATCTGGAAGGCGGTATCGAGTATCTGAAGTCCGTCATCATCGACGACAAGTTGGGCCTGAACCAGCATCTTGAAGAAGAGATGGCCCGTCTGCGTGAAGCTGTGGTGTGTGAGTGGACAGAAACCGTTAACACCCCATCCGCGCAGGTTCGCTTCAAACACTTTATCAACAGCGAAAAACGCGATCCGAATGTCCAGGTTGTGCCTGAACGTGAACAACATCGTCCGGCCACGCCTTATGAGCGTATCCCGGTGACTCTGGTGGAGGAAAACGCATGAGCCAGTGGAAAAACATCTGCAAAATCGATGACATTCTGCCTGCAACAGGCGTCTGCGCCCTGTTAGGTAACGAGCAGGTTGCGATTTTCCGCCCGTATCACAGCGACCAGGTGTTTGCGATCAGCAACATCGACCCGTTCTTTGAGTCCAGCGTGCTTTCTCGTGGGCTGATTGCTGAACATCAGGGCGAATTGTGGGTTGCCAGCCCGCTGAAAAAACAGCGTTTTCGCTTAAGCGACGGTCTGTGCATGGAAGACGAACAGTTCTCCGTGAAACATTACGAAGCGCGAGTGAAAGACGGCACGGTGCAACTGCGCGGTTAATTAATTTTGGGAGGCGCAACGCCTCCCCTTTTTTGACGTATTTGTAGGTCTTTTAATGGTAGGCCTGATAAGCGTAGCGCCATCAGGCAATTGCACAGGCACATTGCCGGATGGCGGCATAAATGCCTTGTCCGGCCTACGGTTACGATTTCTTTTTATTGTTTGTACTTCAAGGATAATCAACACATGTTCACAGACACTATTAATAAGTGTGCGGCTAACGCTGCGCGCATCGCACGCCTGTCGGCTAATAACCCGCTTGGATTCTGGATCAGTTCGGCAATGGCGGGAGCCTATGTGGGTCTCGGCATCATTCTTATTTTCACCCTCGGTAATCTGCTCGACCCGTCCGTTCGTCCGCTGGTGATGGGTGCAACCTTTGGTATCGCCTTAACGCTGGTCATTATTGCCGGTTCGGAACTGTTTACCGGTCACACCATGTTTCTGACACTCGGCGTCAAAGCAGGCACCATCAGCCACGGTCAGATGTGGGCTATCCTGCCAAAAACCTGGCTGGGTAACCTGGTCGGTTCCGTGTTTGTCGCCCTGCTTTACAGCTGGGGTGGCGGTAGCCTACTGCCGGTCGATACCAGCATCGTCCATTCGGTTGCTCTGGCAAAAACGACCGCACCTGCGATGGTTTTGTTCTTTAAAGGCGCACTGTGTAACTGGTTGGTTTGTCTGGCAATCTGGATGGCAATCCGTACCGAAGGCGCGGCAAAATTCCTCGCTATCTGGTGGTGTCTGCTGGCGTTTATCGCTTCCGGCTACGAGCACTCCGTTGCCAACATGACGCTGTTTGCCCTCTCCTGGTTCGGCCACCACAGCGAAGCCTATACCCTGTCAGGAATTGGTCATAACCTGCTGTGGGTGACACTCGGTAATACTTTGTCCGGTGTCGTATTCATGGGATTGGGTTATTGGTATGCTACGCCAAAATCGGAGCGTCCGGCTCCGGCAAAAATCAATCAGCCAGAGGCTGCTGCCAATAATTAAGGGGTAATGTCGTGGATCATTTGCCTATATTTTGTCAACTACGTGACCGCGACTGCTTGATCGTCGGCGGTGGTGATGTCGCAGAACGCAAAGCGCGGTTACTGCTGGAAGCGGGCGCCCGTTTAACGGTTAATGCGCTGGCGTTTATTCCGCAGTTCAAAGTATGGGCAGATGAAAACATGCTGACGCTGGTTGAGGGGCCGTTCGATGAGTCCCTGCTCGACACCTGCTGGTTGGCTATTGCCGCCACCGATGATGATGCCGTCAACCAAAGCGTCAGCACCGCCGCAGAATCACGTCGTATCTTCTGCAACGTGGTCGATGCGCCAAAAGCAGCCAGTTTTATCATGCCCTCCATTATCGACCGCTCACCGCTGATGGTGGCGGTCTCCTCCGGCGGGACATCGCCAGTGCTTGCCCGTCTGCTGCGTGAAAGGCTTGAATCCGTACTGCCTCAGCATCTGGGCCAGGTCGCGCAGTATGCCGGCAAGTTGCGCTCCCGAGTGAAGCAACAGTTTGCCAGCATGGGTGAACGTCGCCGCTTCTGGGAAAAATTGTTCGTGAATGACCGCCTGGCGCAGTCGTTGGCGAACAATGACCTGAAAGCCGTCGAGGAAACCACTGAGCAAATGCTCAGCGAACCGCTGGATCACCGTGGTGAAGTGGTGCTGGTTGGCGCCGGTCCTGGCGATGCCGGCCTGCTGACGCTGAAAGGGCTACAGCAGATCCAGCAAGCGGATGTCGTGGTCTATGACCGTCTGGTTTCCGACGACATCATGAACCTTGTACGCCGCGATGCAGACCGAGTGTTCGTCGGTAAACGTGCAGGCTATCACTGCGTACCGCAGGAAGAGATCAACCAGATCCTGCTGCGTGAAGCACAACAGGGCAAGCGCGTGGTTCGACTGAAAGGTGGCGACCCGTTCATCTTTGGCCGCGGTGGCGAAGAGCTGGAAACGCTGTGCCATGCCGGTATCCCATTCTCTGTAGTGCCGGGTATTACCGCAGCCTCCGGTTGTTCTGCCTATTCCGGCATTCCACTGACCCATCGTGATTACGCTCAGAGCGTGCGTCTGGTTACCGGACACCTGAAAACCGGCGGTGAGCTGGACTGGGAAAACCTGGCAGCAGAGAAACAAACGCTGGTGTTCTACATGGGGCTGAACCAGGCGGCCACGATTCAGGAAAAATTGATCGAATTTGGCATGCAGCCCGATATGCCCGTCGCCCTGGTAGAAAACGGTACCTCCGTGAAACAGCGTGTCGTCAATGGCGAGCTGACTCAGCTAGGAGAGTTGGCGCAACAGGTTGAAAGCCCAGCGTTAATTATTGTTGGTCGTGTGGTAGGCCTTCGCGATAAGCTGAACTGGTTCTCAAACCATTAATTGAATGCAAATAAATGCCCTGACTCTCAGGGCATTTATTTTCTCGTTTATTATTCATGATTTATTCTCAAACCTGAATTAAGAAAGACTAAACTCATTCACCAACAAAATGAATCTGCGCTCTAATTTATAAAAAACACGTAAAATACCCTATTTATATCCGTACAACCCATAAATCTAATTCACATCCTAAATAATACATGACCATTGAGTAATTTGACGAAGCACGGTCATTCAGTGGCAAAATAATAAATTACCTCGAAATAAATTTATGCCTTTAATGGCATATTTTGTGCGTATTTATTTAAGGATGTCGATTATGCAAAGGAAAAAACTCATTGCTGTGGGTATTGCTCTTGCGTTGCAAACTTACTATCTCCCGGCGATAGCCGCAGATAGTAGCGACGATGACAATGATTGCCCTACTGATATATCCGTATTATCAAAAGCCGAACGTAACAAACTCTCCGCACGCTGCCTGGCAGATTATACAGAACAAGACAATCACTGGGGATGGGTCGCAGGTGGTGTCGCTGCGCTAACAGCTGGTGTAGCGATAGGTATCGATAACAATGGCGGCGGCCATTCCCACCATAATGATACTCCGGCAACCCCATCAGATAATGGCGATGTAACGCCCACACCTCCTGACGACGATAGCGGTGATGTAACGCCCACGCCTCCCGACGACGATGGCGGTGATGTAACACCTACACCACCTGATGATACCTCTGTTATTACCTTCAGTAACGGCGTCACCATCGATAAAGGCCTGAACACACTGACATTTGACGGCATCAAGCTGGATAGCGGCACGGACCTCGGCGGCGCCGTATGGAATTACGTCGAACAGGACGATCGGTGGCAGATCGCGTTACAAGACGGTAAAACGCTGCTGGTTTCCGACTGGAAAGTGACCGACGAGAATGCCGCCGTCATTGAAGGTACGGTGCAAGGAAGTGACCTGTACTGGAAATATGACAGCCAGGGATACCTGATCGTTGCCGATCATCAAACCACCGTTGCAACGGGCGACGACGAGTCACACGTTGCCGATCGCGGGGTTGATACCCGTGGTGAAGGTAAAACCGGCGTCATCATCTCCGGCGATCGGACAAACAACGCGTTAAGCGGTGATTCCTCCGTCAGCGATGGTGCGGTCGGCATCGTCATTACCGGTGACAACACCACCAATACAATTTCAGGACAAAGCACCGTCGACGGCGCAACCGGCGCACTGATTTCAGGTAACGGCACCACCACCCGCATTTCCGGTGGCATTGACGTCACAGGTGGCGGCACCGGCATGGTGATCGATGGCAACGAAACCACGGTGGCGAATACCGGCACCTCTAACATCAGCGGTCAAGGTTCAACCGGCTCCATCGTCAATGGCGACAACTCGCACGTTATCAACGATGGTGAACTCTATGTGGCCGACGGCGCTACCGGGGCAAAGATTACCGGTGATGATGTCCTCATCGACAACAAAGGCGATACCACCGCCAGCGGCGCAGGTTCTACCGGGCTATATATTGACGGCGACAACGCAACCATTAACAGCGAAGGGAAGCAGGATATTTCCGACGGCGCAACGGGCATCCTGATTAACGGCAACAGCGCCACCTTCGATAATATCGGCACCACCGATGTCAGCGGCGCAGGCTCTATCGGTATCAGCATCACCGGCGACAAAACGCGCATTACTAACGATGGTGAGCTAAACGTTACCGACGGCGCGACCGGAGCTAAAATGACCGGTGACGGTGCGGTGATTGATAACACCGGCGACTCAACGGTCTCCGGCGCGGGGTCAACCGGGCTGTACATCGCGGGAAATAAGGCGCTGGTTATTGGCGAAGGAGATCAAACCATTGCGCAGGGTGCAACGGGTACCGTCATTGCGGGCGATAATTCCCGAATCGCGAATACGGGTGATATCACCGTGGATGGCGTGGGCTCTATCGCTGCAGTCATTGATGGAAATGATAATAGCCTGACTCAGGCAGGTGACATGCTGGTCACCAACGGCGCGACGGGTATCGTCACTGACGGGGCGGGTAACGAAATCAAAAACACCGGCAACGCGACCGTGCGCGATGCAAACTCCGTGGGTTTTGTGATCGATGGTGAAAGAAATATCTTTAATAATAAAGGAAATATCGACGTCAGCCTGAATGGTACTGGCGCAAAAATGAGTGGCGACTCGTCACAGGCGACGCTGGATGGCGATATTAACGTTATTTCCGCGCAGGACCTCGATGGCGTATTCCGTGGCGCGACGGGCGTAAACGTGGGCGGCGACAGTAACACCGTAGATATCACAGGCAATGTGAATATGAGCGCTGAGTACGAACAGGATTCTCTGATCGCCAGCGATACCCCGCTAACCGGTGTCGCCGTTAGCGGTAACAACAATAATGTCACGCTCGATGGTGGGCTTAATATTGATGTGAACGATCAATCCGTCGTCAGCGGGCAGTATCTGGACGTTATCGGTTTAAACGTGACGGGTGATGGAAACAATGTGGCGATTGCTGGCGGTATTAATATTACTCAAAGCGAAAGTAACGATGGCGATAAGGTAGTTGTTCATGGCATCGACATCAGCGGCAACAGTGAGGTCACGCTAAGTGGGCACTCTACGGTGGATACGACCACGATTTTCGGGGGCCATGTCGTCCTGGCGCAGATCAATAATGGCGGTTCACTGATTTTAGATGACAACTCGGTTATTGATATTACTGCAAAATATATAAGCTCGAAATATTATACCCAAAATGCCCTGTTAATGGCCTCCGGGGAAAGCTCATCGATTGAAAATAAAGGGAATATCACCAGCCAGGGCGTCTATTCCATCATGCGTGCCAGCAACGGCGCAAAGATCGGCAACAGCGGCGATATTCTTGTTTATACAACAGGCAATAACGGCAGCGATGATCGCACCGGTATTGTTCAGGCCAGCGGTAACGGTTCTGTTGTTCATAACCAGTCGGGCGGCGACATCACCATTATATCTGACCAGACGCCGCAGAGTAGTGGTGGCTATGCCATATATCCCCTGATGTGGTACACCCACACCTTTTACGCAATGGCGTCCTCTGGATATGGCAGCGTGACCAACGACAAAGATGCCACCATCCATTTACAGGGCGCAGGCGTGTATGGCGTCGCCGCCAGTAGAGGAACGGCGTTAAACGAGGGCGAGATTTATCTGGATGGCTTTGTCCCGACGCTGGATGACGAAAACAATATTACCAGCACAGGCTACTGGCATCCGTCATCGCTCTATCTCACCAGTTCGGGGATGGTCGCAGGCTCAACCGATAGCGGCAATGGCGACGCCACAGCCACCAATACCGGCACCATTAACGTAAATAACGCCGGGTTCGGTATGATGGCGCTCAATGGCGGCACCGCCATTAACCAGGGCACCATTAATCTCACCGCCGATGAGGGCGTCACCAAAACCGATGATAACCAACTGATCGGCATGGCGGCGCTCAACGGCGGGGCCGTCATCAACGACACAACCGGTATTATTAATATCGACGCAGATTATGGTAAGCCTTTCCTGACTGACAGCAAAAGTACCGTGCTTAACTACGGTACGGTCTGCTATGACAGCAACTGCCAGGGCAGCGACGACTACAACCCAACCGACAGCAGCGTTGCAATCATTTATGACGATGATGACACCATTACCAGCGCGGGAACAAGCACTGCGCTTGATAATAAAGCTGTGATAATAGGAAACGTTGATAATTCGGGGGAAGTCAGCGGTGGGCCAATTGCCATCAAGGATAGCGGGACGCTGACCAACAGCGACGGCGGTGTTATAAATACCGATACTTCCGTTTCTGGCAAACTTATCAATGATGGCACCATAAACGGGACGTTGACGCAAAATGGCGGCGACATCGTGAACAATGGCACCATTGATAGCCGCAGTACGACCACCAATGGCACGCTAACCAATGGCACCGATGGCACGATGACTTCCGGCGCGAAAGTCACTGGTGCTAACAGTGCAATCATCAACGACGGTACGCTCTATCTTGGTTCTGCGGCTGATGCTAAAAATGCCTCAATGCTGGAAATTAACGATAACGCGCAATTCTTTAATACCGGCACGCTGATCCTTAATAACAACAAAAATGCCATTCACCTGAATGCAAACAACGGAACGCTGTACAACACCGGAACGATGGAGCTGACGGCAACCTCCAATAAAGGAGCCATTAACTATTGGGGCGCAGGTGCAGCATTCATCAATGACGGAACGGTGAATGCCAGCACCGCAGTACTCGCTTTTGCTGGTGGCGGCGCAGGAACGGCTGCAGATAAGCACGCTTTTTTCTGGAACCAGTCAAACGGCATAATCAACTACGATGCGGATAATGGCCGTGCAGTGGATTTCTCCGCCTATAACAATTACGTGGCAGTCAACGACGGCACCATGAATATCAGCGGTAATAACGCTTATGGCATGTATGGCGGCAAAAATGCACAACTGGTCAACAACGGCACAATTAATCTGGGCACAAAAGGTACCACAGACACTGGCTTGGTAGCGATGGCGCTGGATAAAAATGCGACCGCTGATGCAGTCATTGAGAATAACGGCACCATTAATATTTACGCCAATAATTCTTACGCATTCAGCGTTGCAGGTGCGGGTCATGTGGTCAATAACGGCACGGTCTTCATTGACGATGGCGTGACGGGCTCTGGCCTCATTAAGCAAGGTGACAGCGTTAACGTCGAGGGGACAAACGGCAATAATGGCAACAG
Source organism: Citrobacter sp. wls757 (assembly GCF_005280935.1). Taxonomy (NCBI): domain Bacteria; kingdom Pseudomonadati; phylum Pseudomonadota; class Gammaproteobacteria; order Enterobacterales; family Enterobacteriaceae; genus Citrobacter; species Citrobacter sp. wls757. The sequence goes on from NZ_SZWU01000044.1 coordinate 31,045, forward strand.
CTCCGAGGTACATTATGCCGACTATACGTTGCCGGAAACGCCGGTAGAACCGGACAGCAGCACCGTCGCCAGCACCACGTCCAACGACCTGACCGGCTACGTGGTTGGTACCAATGCCGACGGCAGCAGCGGTAAGTTGATGGTCAGCAATGCCAGCATGAACGGCGTGGAGATTAACACCGGTTTTACCGCAGGTACTGCCGACACCACCGTCAGCTTTGACAACGTGGTCGAGGGCAGCAACCTGTCCGACGCAGGTGCCATTCAGTCCACCTCCGTGGTGTGGAATGCACAGGGCAGCACCGATGCCAGCGGCAACGTTGACGTCACCATGACCAAAAACGCCTATGCCGATGTGGCGACCGATAGTTCCGTCAGTGACGTGGCGCAGGCGCTCGACGCCGGTTACACCAACAACGAGCTGTACACCAGCCTCAACGTTGGCTCCACCGCTGAACTGAACAACGCCCTCAAGCAGGTGAGCGGCAGTCAGGCTATCACCGCGTTCCGTGAAGCCCGCGTGCTAAGCAACCGCTTTACCATGCTGGCCGATGCCGCGCCGCAAATTAAAGATGGCCTGGCGTTCAACGTCGTAGCGAAAGGCGACCCGCGCGCTGAGTTGGGCAACGATACCCAGTACGACATGCTGGCATTACGTCAGTCGTTGGATCTCACCGCCAGCCAGAATCTGACGCTGGAGTATGGTATCGCGCGCCTGGACGGTGACGGTTCGAAGACCGCGGGCGACAACGGCCTGACCGGCGGCTACAGCCAGTTCTTTGGTCTGAAGCACAGCATGGCGTTTAATGAAGGTCTGGCGTGGAAGAACAGCCTGCGTTATGACGTACACAACCTCGACAGCAGCCGTTCTGTCTCTTATGGCGACACCAATAAGGTGGCGGATTCCAACGCACGTCAGCAGTATCTTGAGTTCCGCAGCGAAGGGGCGAAAACCTTCACCATGCTCAACGATACGTTGAAAGTCACGCCGTACGCCGGGGTGAAATTCCGTCATACGCTGGAAGGCAGCTATAAAGAGCGTAGTGCGGGGGACTTTAACCTTTCGATGAACGCTGGCAGCGAAACCGCTGTGGATTCCATTGTCGGAATGAAGTTCGACTATACCGGTGAAAATGGCTGGAGCGCCAGCGCCACGCTGGAAGGCGGTCCGAACCTGAGCTACAGCAAGAGCCAGCGTACTGCGTCACTGCAAGGTGCCACAGGCCAGTCCTTTAGCGTAGACGACGACCAAAAAGGCGGAGGCGTCAACGGCCTGGCGACGGTCGGTGTGAAATACAGCGCCAAAGACGCCAGCCTGAATCTGGACGCTTACCAGTGGAAAGAGGACAACATCAGCGATAAAGGCTTTATGTTGAATTTCAGAAAAACATTTCGCTAATTAATTAAACCCGCAGCCTGGTATTATTTATTAATACCAGGCTTTTTTATTTAAATTCAATTCACTAATCGTATGTTTTATATATAAAGCGACATGTCCTTTTCTGGACTACTTAAAGTTTATGTTAGTTGATATCTTATCCGGCGAAAAATGGACTTCATCCATTTAGAAATAGATATCTAACAAGGATTTTGACATGTTTAAATTTGCAAAAATCACCATCGTTGCTGGTGTTCTGGCTACGCTGACCGCGTGTACTGGTCATATCGAAAACACAAAAAATAACTGCAGCTACGATTATTTCCTGCATCCAGCAATTTCGATTTCAAAAATTATTGGTGGCTGTGGCCCGGCTGCGAATCAGTAATAGAAGCGATTGCGCAGATACAAAAAAACCGGGAACTTCCCGGTTTTTTTAACAACACAGAGCGCATTACGGCTTGGCGACAAAACCAATCGCTTCGTAAACGGCTTTCAGCGTAACAGATGCGCGGGCGCTGGCTTTTTCCGCACCTTCTTTCATCACTTTCTGCAGGAAAGCTTCATCGTTACGGAAACGGTGATAGCGTTCCTGAAGCTCGGTCAGCATACCGGAAACGGCCTCTGCGACTTCACCTTTCAGATGACCATACATTTTGCCTTCGAAGTGCTGTTCCAGCTCCGGAATGCTCTTACCGGTGACAGCGGAGAGAATATCCAGCAGGTTGGAAACACCCGCTTTGTTCTGCACGTCGTAGCGTACAACCGGCGGCTCTTCAGAGTCGGTCATCGCACGTTTGATTTTCTTAACCACAGATTTCGGATCTTCCAGCAGACCGATCACGTTGTTGCGGTTGTCGTCCGACTTGGACATTTTCTTCGTCGGCTCCAGCAGCGACATCACGCGCGCGCCGGATTTAGGAATGAACGGCTCAGGCACTTTAAAGATGTCGCCATACAGGGCATTAAAGCGCTGGGCGATATCGCGGCTCAGTTCCAGATGCTGTTTCTGATCTTCGCCAACCGGTACCTGGTTGGTCTGATACAACAGGATGTCTGCCGCCATCAGTACCGGATAATCAAACAGACCAGCGTTGATGTTCTCCGCATAGCGCGCGGATTTGTCTTTGAACTGGGTCATACGGCTCAGCTCGCCGAAGTAGGTGTAGCAGTTCAGCGCCCAACCTAACTGTGCATGCTCCGGTACGTGAGACTGCACGAAAATGGTGCTTTTTTCAGGATCGATACCGCATGCCAGATACAGCGCCAGCGTATCGAGCGTTGCTTTACGCAGTTGCTGAGCATCCTGACGAACGGTGATGGCATGTTGGTCAACGATGCAGTAGATGCAATGGTAGTCATCCTGCATGCTCACCCACTGACGCAGCGCACCCATATAGTTGCCAATGGTCAATTCACCTGAGGGCTGTGCGCCACTAAAAACGATGGGCTTAGTCATTTTTTGATTCCTGATTTTCGCTATGCGGAAGCCCGAGAGCGGGCAGTAGTTCATTAATACGGTCGTAAATAACGTCGGGCTGGCTCAGCGCGATCGACTCGCCGTAGTTGTAGCCATAGGTCAGGCCAACGGACGGACAGCCAGCAGCTTTTGCCGCCTGAATATCATTGCGTGAATCCCCTACGAAGAGCATTTGCTCAGGCTTGATGCCAAGCTTACTTGCCACAAGCAGCAGCGGATCCGGATGCGGTTTTTTATTCTGCACGTCGTCACCACCGATGACCACGCTAAAGTACTTGGCGATATCTAATGCTTCGAGCAATGGCGCGACAAACGGGGTCGGTTTGTTGGTCACCAGACCCAGCGGCAATCCTTTCGCATGCAGCGCGCCCAGCGTGTCGGCAACATCAGGGAACAGGAATGTCCCCTCTTCTGCGACATCGCCGTAGTATCTGTCGAACAGCTTACGCAAAATACGTACCTGCTCCTCGGCGGGAATATCATCATCAACGGGCGGTTTACCCATCGTTTTACGTAATGTTGCGCGCTCCTGACGGGACCACGCCAGCGCGCGCTCCATCAGTACATCTGCACCGTTACCAATCCAGGTGATAACGCGTTCTTCTCCGGCAACCGGCAGTTCCAGCGCATACAGCGCCATGTCCACCGCTGCGGCTAATCCCGGCGCGCTGTCGACCAGCGTGCCGTCGAGGTCAAATGCAGCGCCCCGAATATCCTGAAACTTATCCATGACTTACCTTCGCCAGTTCATTGCGCATTTCATCAATGACTTTTTTGTAGTCTGGTTGGTCGAAAATGGCGGAGCCTGCAACAAACATATCTGCGCCTGCCGCGGCAATTTCACCAATGTTATTCACTTTGACGCCACCGTCCACTTCGAGGCGGATATCGTAGCCAGATTCATCAATACGACGACGCACTTCGCGCAGCTTATCCAGCGTTTGTGGGATGAAGGACTGTCCGCCAAAGCCTGGGTTAACGGACATCAGCAGGATCACATCGAGCTTATCCATGACGTAGTCCAGATAGCTCAGCGGTGTTGCCGGGTTGAACACCAGGCCCGCTTTACAGCCATGCTCTTTGATCAGCTGTAATGTGCGATCGACATGCTCGGAGGCTTCCGGATGAAAAGTAATGATGCTGGCGCCAGCGGCGGCGAAGTCCGGGACAATACGATCGACCGGTTTCACCATCAGGTGAACATCAATCGGGGCGGTGATGCCATATTTACGCAGCGATTTCAGTACCATCGGTCCGATGGTCAGGTTCGGTACGTAGTGATTGTCCATGACGTCGAAGTGCACGACATCGGCACCGGCAGTCAGCGCTCTCGCGGTGTCCTCACCCAGGCGGGCAAAATCAGCCGACAGAATTGAGGGGGCGATCAAATACTGTTTCATCCGCTTCTCCTTGAGATTTATTTCTTCGCAGGCGTTACGACTCCTGGTTTATACAGTGCCAGCAGTTCGTTCACCTTTTTACGCGTGCCGCCATTGCTGCTTATGCTGCGCCGCACTTTGACCTGAAAATGTTTCGCCGCTCGGTACCATTCACGGGTATCGGGCGTATCGTGGTTCGAAATTAACACCGGGATCTGCTTACTGACCAGCTTTTCTGCCATCTCGGCCAAATGCGCCTGCTCTTTCGGGCTAAAGCTGTTGGTGTGATACGCAGTGAAATTTGCCGTCGCCGAAAGCGGTGCATAAGGGGGGTCACAATAGACCACAGAGTTGCTATCCGCACGGTTCATGCACTCTTCATAGGAGAGGCAATGGAACTCCGCATTCTGCGCTTTCTCAGCAAAATGGTACAACTCGGCTTCCGGGAAGTAAGGTTTTTTATAACGCCCAAACGGGACGTTAAACTCGCCGCGCAGGTTATAACGGCACAATCCGTTGTAACCAAAGCGGTTCAGATACAAGAACAGTACTGCTCTGCGGAACGGATCCTCGCTGGCATTAAATTCTTCTCTGAACCGATAGTACACCTCAGCCTGATTGGTTTCAGGCATAAACAGCTCACGCGAAGCCTGCACATACTCATCGGTACGCGTCTTCACGATGTTATAGAGACTGATAAGGTCGCTGTTGATATCGGCAAGAATATAACGAGAAAAGTCGGTGTTGAGAAACACCGACCCGGCACCCACGAAAGGTTCAATCAGGCACTCACCCTGAGGTAAATGCCGTTTGATATCATCAAGCAGGGGGTATTTCCCCCCTGCCCATTTCAAAAAAGCGCGATTTTTTTTCATGCTGACTAACTAATTACACCTTCTCCGGCTGTGGAGAAAGCTCCGACAGCATCCTGCGCTTTAGTCTTTGTCCCGCAATTGGGCGAAACATCAAACCATTGCAGAACATATCCTATCTTACTTCAAATCGGCCTGAACCTGATGCAGCGGTTTTGCCCACGGGTTTTTCGCCTGAATATCAGCGGGTAACGTAGACACTGCACGTTTCGCGTCTTCTTTAGACGCATACACGCCTGTCACCAGAACATACCACGGTTGACCGTTACGCGTCGTCTGGTACACCACGTAGTTCTTCAGGTTTTCTTTCTTCGCCCAACCGTTCAGGTTGTCGTAGTTAGAAGAACTGCTGAGCTGCAGCGTGTAATGGCTGGACGGCGCAGATTTTAACGCTCCAACATTACCTGCGCTTTTCGCTCCGCCAGCAACAGGCGTTGTCGTTGTTGCTGTCGCCGTTGGCGCAGGCGTTGCGGTCTGCGTTGGCGTCGCAGTTGCTTTCGGCTCAGCGGTCGCTTTCGGCGTAGCGGTTACCACAGGTGCTTTAGTTGTGGTGGTCGGCGCGGTAGCAGTTACGGTTGGTTTTGCCTGAGCAACAGGTTTCGGCTCTGTCGGCGTCGCTTTCACCGTAGTTTGCGGTTTGCTCTTCGGCTCAATAACGGCCTGTTTACGTTCCTGGCGCGTAGCAGCAGGACGCTCAGTCGTTTCCGTTTTCGCCGTCTGGCGCGCAGCATTACCATTACGCATCGGCGCAACGGTCGCAGGTTCGGTCGGCAGCGTAGAGTTAACCACGGCGTTGTTAACCTGCTCCTGACCCTGCGGTTGTGTCAGAGCATTGTTCAAATCGCCCTGCACTTCAACACGCTGCTGGCCTTCGGTTGCCGCAGGTGCCTGACCTTGAGTCGGGGTAGAGGAAATCGGTGGCAGGGAAACATCCTGCTGGGTATTGCCAGCGGTCTGCTCAGTGCCCGTTGCAGAAGCCGTTGCGCTCGCCTGATCCGTTGCATTGCTGCCAGAAAGATCGATGCTCTTCTCACCAGATGCTGCCTGCTCATTGGAAGAAGATGAGGGGGCTTTCAGCGCAGAACCAATGCCGATAATCAGCAGCAGCAGTACCAGAACACCCACACCCATCATCATATATTGGCGGGAGGCAGGCTTGCTGGCGGCTTTCTTACGCTTGCGCGGACGACGTTCTACACGCTCTTCATCCACGGCATCGTCATCAGATTCATACTCTTCTTCAATGTCCTGCTCTTCTTCACGCTCTTTGCGTGCACGTGCAGGACGGCGATCGTCAGCATCCAGATCAACATCATCAAAATTGATTTGCGGCTCATTATCGCGTTCAGACGATTGACGAGAACGACCAGTACGACGATCGCTGGGATCGGGTTTCAGCTCGTCTTCTGGTTTGAATTCATCCATTTAACACCCCACTCAAAGGTTAATGCTTACGACTTTGCACATAACCTGAAGCTAAAAGACCTACGTTTCGCAACGTAAGCCTGACCTTTCTTGTTGTTACGCCTGCTGGCAATCAGCAATAGCGTTAAGAACCACCTCGTGCGACACTCCGCCGCGCACTTCACTCTTCCCTATCGCTCGCGGAAGCACCAAACGAATCTCTCCCGCTAACACTTTTTTATCTCGCAGCATGTGCGGCAGATAAGCCTCGGTGGACATTTCACGCGGCCCATTCACCGGTAAGCCTGCTCGCTGTAACAGCGTAATGATGCGCTGCGTATCAGCGGAGGTAAACTGACCCAAACGTTCTGACGTACGGGCAGCCATTACCATACCTGCTGCGACTGCTTCACCATGTAACCAATTGCCATAACCCATTTCAGCTTCGATCGCATGGCCAAACGTGTGTCCCAGATTCAGTAAAGCACGTAAGCCCATTTCACGCTCGTCTGCTGCGACAACTTCTGCTTTCAGCTCACAACAACGACGGATACAGTACGCCATTGCCGGACCATCCAGACGCAGTAACGCATCCAGATTGTCTTCCAGCCAGCTGAAAAATTCGCCGTCAAGAATGATGCCGTATTTGATCACTTCCGCCAGCCCCGATGCCAGCTCACGCGCAGGAAGCGTTTTCAGACAATCGAGATCCACCACCACGGAGGCCGGTTGGTAAAACGCGCCAATCATGTTTTTACCGAGGGGATGGTTTACGGCGGTTTTGCCGCCAACGGAGGAGTCGACCTGCGACAACAGAGTTGTCGGGACTTGAATAAAACGAACACCACGTTGATAGCTGGCTGCCGCAAAACCGGTCAGATCGCCAATCACGCCGCCGCCAAGGGCAACTAACGTGGTATCACGACCATGCGGTTTTTGCAGTAACGCGGTGAAAACCGTATCCAGAACCGTCAGGCTTTTATACTGCTCGCCATCGGGAAGGATAACGCTATCAACGTTAACACCCGCCTGTTCAAGTACGCCGCGAACCTTATCGAGATAAAGGGGAGCCAGGGTTTCGTTGGTCACCAACATAACCTGATCGCCCGATTTCAGCGGTAAGAATGAAGCTGGCTCATTGAACAAACCAGCCGCGATGGTGATAGGGTAACTACGTTCCCCGAGAGTGACTGTGATCCTCTCCATTACGCGACATCCACCTTAGTTACTTGTACCCGCAGACGAGTGTGTATTCAGCCAGAATTAGTTGCTTTCCAACATATGAATAATCTGGTTTGCTACGACTTTTGCGCTCTGATCGTCGGTGCGAATGGTCACGTCAGCAATCTCTTCGTACAGAGGATTGCGTTCGTCAGCCAACGCTTCCAGAACTTCACGAGGCGGTGATTCTACCTGCAGCAGCGGGCGTTTCTTGTCACGTTGAGTACGTGCAAGTTGTTTTTCAATTGTCGTTTCAAGATAGACCACGACGCCACGCGCGGAAAGACGGTTACGTGTTTCACGTGATTTTACAGAGCCACCGCCAGTTGCCAGCACAATACCCTGTTTTTCCGTCAACTCGTTGATGACTTTTTCTTCGCGATCACGGAAGCCGTCTTCACCTTCTACATCGAAGACCCAGCCCACATCAGCTCCGGTTCGTTTCTCAATCTCTTGATCAGAATCGTAAAATTCCATATTGAGTTGTTGAGCTAACTGGCGCCCAATAGTGCTTTTTCCGGCACCCATAGGCCCAACCAGAAAGATATTGCGTTTCTCTGCCATTTTTTCGGTACTACTAAGACTATTCGTTAATGGTAAACCCGCTTCGCAGACACCCAGCGCAGCAGGACATGAACTGAAACCTCATAAGATATTGCGAGAGTCAGACTGAAAATTATCTCAATACTCAAGCGGGTTTGGCAACTGAATAAATCACCAAACCTAACGCATTTCTGGTCGTGGCAGGCATGCTACCCTGCAAACATCAGACCTGGCGACGTATCGCGCAGTCAAATGACACCCAATAAGCCTATGGCACACCACCGGAAAGGCAAAGCGTATTCACTGCCGCATAAGTAAAGAAAAGTACCGACGCTCAAATCGGTACTCCTTGTATGCTAAATACACCCTCACGTCAAATCCCTGAAACGTGTTCAGTGCAAAAACAACGGCTTTTCATGCATAAGTTATTCCGTTGAAACCAGTCTGGGCGTAATAAAGACCACTAATTCGCGCCGTTCGTCTTCTTTACCATCATGGCGAAAAAGAGAGCCAAGCCAGGGAATGTCGCCTAATAGCGGCACGCTGTCGGCTGCGGATTTATTCTTATGTGAAAAAATCCCGCCAAGCGCAATCGTCTCGCCGCTTTTTACCTCGACCTGCGTTTCAATCTCCTGCTTGTCGATAGCCAGCACTTCGCCATCTGCCTGCTGTAGAACCTGTCCGGGAACATTCTGGCTGATATGCAGTTTCAGCCTGATTCTCCCTTTCTGCAACACCGTTGGTGTTACCTCCATCCCCAGTACCGCTTCCTTGAACTCGACGGATGTCGCACCGCTTTCACCGCTGGAGACCTGATAAGGGATCTCACTGCCCTGCTTAATACTGGCAGGTTGCAGGTGAGATGCCAGTAATCGTGGGCTGGCGATGATATCCAACTGCTGTTTTTGCTCCAGCGCAGACAACTCCAGTTCCAGTAAACGACCGTTAATGCGGCCAATATTAAATCCCACACGGGATGTGGCGGTGGCTACAGAAAGGTCGCTGGCGAGCGTCGTGACATTCCCAACCGCCCCCGATTGTTGTGCGTCAGCCAGCGACCACTTCACCCCCAGCTCGCGCAAACTTTTTTCATTTATGGTGACGATATGCGCCGCCAGTTCGACCTGGGCCACCGGCAAATCCATTTGCGATACCCACTTTTCCAGGGTGTTAAGCGTAACGCTATTATCACGCAGCAGTAAGCGGTTGGTCCGTTTATCCACCGTCATGCTTCCCTTGGCACTGAGCAGCTTTTCTCCTGCTTTTGCCAGCTCGGCAGCATCGGCATAGTGCAAAATAATGCTGCGCTGCTCCAGCGGCATACTGGCCTGAATCCGCGCCTGTTCATTGTCCTGGCGGGCCGCATTTTCACTCTGCCATTGAACAGAATGTACATGCAGGATGTTTCCCTCCTGGCGTAATACCAGTCCGGCACTTTTTACCACCGTCTGCAATGCCTGCTTCCAGGGGACATCCGTCAAATGCAGCGACAGCACACCGCTGACATCTGGCGAAACCACCAGGTTTTTCTGTTCCTGTTCAGCCAGCGCCTGCAATACCTGAGTAATCGGCACATCATCGACCACCAGCGTCACGTTTTGCGGTTTCGTCGCCAGCGCGCTCGTTATCCCGACCGCCAGCGCTATTACTATCCACGCTATCCATCGCTTCATTTACCGCTCCTTGTCGTTGCCACTGCCACCGCGGCGGTTCGCAGTTTTTTTCTGTGTCGAGGGTTATGTTCTGGGCCGTTATCTGCGTAATCGTCCAACCGTTTTTCAGGACGTCATTTGGCTTAACCCGCCGCCATTTTTTCTGGCTATCCTGAACGATGCCGATGGGTCGCGTGCCCTGGCTCACCATGCCCTGAAAACGCCATGTCGACAGCTCAGCAATTTGGCAACGGTCCTCCGGCGGCAGGAAGGGATTACGCATACCGGTGAGCATCAGTACGCTCATACATGCCAACAGCCAGCGTTCAACCGTCATTCAGGCGCTCCAGCTGTAGCGTTAGCAGCAGCTCCGTGTCTTCTGCGCTAAGCGAAAATCGGCTGACGTTCATCCCCTGATCCGCCAACTGGACAAACGTCTGCGGGATAGCATCCCAGGCCGATATCAGCGCCATCTCTCCGCCTTGCGCAGAGGGTTGCCAGTGGATAAGACGAGTAAGTGAAGTCTGAAACAGTAGTGGAGAGAACAGGGTCAGTTTCTCTTCCGGCTCTGCTGGTGATGCCGCTAACAGATAGACATCTCGCCATTGCATCTGAATAGCTGCCCGTTGCTGGACCAGCGTCTCGCGTTGCATCGTCCGCTCCCGCGCTACGGGATAAAGACATAACGTCACCAGTATGAGTAGCCCCAACATCCAGCCGCACCAGCAGATGAGTCGAAAGCGCGGCGACTGCGCTAACCAGACATCACAGAGCGTTATCATGCGCACCGCTCCGTGTCAGTCGATAGTGGAATTGCCAGCGTCCCTGCGCATCCTGCTGCGTTTCACCGGGGCTGCTCAACTGAAATAATGGCTGCTGGCGTAATTGCGTTTCCAGAGTCTTCAGCGCGGCAAAGTTCAGCGTGTTTCCCGTCAGTTCCAGCGTGCCCTGCTGCCAGGTCATTTTTGTTAACCACGCCTGCTCAGGCAGTAATTCCGCCAGCTCTTGCAAAACCGACTGCCAGCTTCGGGTCTGCTCACGCTGTTTGTTCCGTGCCTGCACCTGTTGCCATCGTTGCTGGCGCTGCTGCATACGCGGCTTTAGCGCCATTAAGGCCTCGACACGCGTCTTTTCGGCATCTGTCAGCAACAATTCAGCCCGATTTTCTACACTCAACACGCTGTAATAGCGCAACAACACGCCAATACTAAGCAGTAGCGAAGCGCTAAATAAGATGCCCCAGAAGCGCAGGCAAGCGTAACGCCGAGTCTGACGCCAGGGCAGAAGATTAATGGTCGCTATCATCAGTACGCGCCTCCCATAGCGAGTCCCAGCGCAATGGCGAAGTGATGGCTTTGCGTTGGAATGGGCGGCTGGCGTACAGACACGGCGCTCAAAGGGTCGAAGCCGCCAGGGGAGCATTGCGCAATGGCTGTCGTGGGCAGAGATAATGTCGTGGCAAGCTCATCGATACTGCCAATATCGCCCGTTGATTTACGTCCCCATGCCGAACGGGTCGCCCATAACCACTGAGGGTCATCACGCCATACCAGACACTGCTGATGTTCTGGCAAGAAGGGAATAAATCGCTGTAACGCGCTGGCATCCGGTGTAATCGCCGTAACCTGCACCTTCAGGGTTTGGATAAGCGTCAGAAGCGCTGAAATCTCTTTGCTTTGCGCAGCAGTGACGTTAAACGCCGGGCTCAACGTGTCTTCGCTATAATCAAAATGCAGCGCATCCGGCGCCATATCGAGTTCACGCGCCATCGAACCGGACAACCATGCGGTTTGCTCTGGCTCGCGTAACGTCATTGTCGGACGAGGAAACTTTTTTTGTAACGTCCTGTTGGCGGGAAAAGAGAGATGAATATGGTGTCGGCGAGGAAGCTCCCGGCTCCACGGCAGCAGCGCGGCGACCAGTTGTTCAGGCTCGCGAATGTGGCCATCGACGATAACCTGAGGCGTCAGCGGTATACGCCACCAGCGTTGCAGATACCAACCTGATGCTTCGCGAACGATAGCGACAGCCAGCACTTCATGTTGCTGAATATGCAGACCAATTTTCCAGATATTGAAAGCCATTGCTGATGATCTCCTTATCACCCGTCGCTTTAACGGGTATATCAATGCGTCTGGCTTGCCTTTATACTACCGCGCGTTTGTTTATAAACTGCCCAAATGCCACTAAATGGGAAATCTCCAGTGAAGTTCGTAAAGTATTTATTAATCCTTGCAGTATGTTGCATCCTGCTGGGAGCAGGCTCGATTTATGGCCTTTATCGCTATATCGAGCCGCAATTGCCTGACGTCGCGACGCTCAAAGATGTGCGTTTACAGATCCCGATGCAGGTTTACAGCGCTGACGGCGAGCTAATCGCGCAATATGGCGAGAAACGTCGAATCCCGGTCACGCTGGATCAGATGCCGCCGGTAATGGTTAAAGCCTTTATCGCCACAGAAGACAGCCGCTTTTATGAGCACCATGGGGTAGACCCGGTGGGGATCTTCCGTGCGGCCAGCGTCGCATTGTTCTCTGGTCACGCGTCGCAAGGGGCGAGTACCATTACCCAACAGTTGGCGAGAAACTTCTTCCTGAGCCCGGAACGTACGCTGATGCGTAAGATCAAAGAAGTGTTCCTGGCGATCCGCATTGAACAACTGCTGAGTAAAGATGAGATCCTCGAACTGTATCTAAACAAGATCTATCTGGGGTATCGCGCCTATGGCGTGGGTGCTGCCGCGCAGGTCTATTTCGGTAAGACGGTGGATCAACTCAGCTTAAGTGAAATTGCGGTGATTGCCGGTCTGCCAAAAGCGCCGTCAACCTTCAACCCGCTCTATTCGATGGACCGTGCAACCGCGCGACGTAACGTTGTACTGTCGCGTATGTTGAGCGAAAACTACATCACGCAAGCCCAGTACGATCAGGCGCGCGGCGAGGCCATTGACGCTAACTACCACGCGCCGGAAATCGCTTTCTCTGCACCGTATCTGTCTGAAATGGTGCGCCAGGAGATGTATAACCGTTATGGCGAGAAAGCCTATGAAGACGGGTATCGCATCACCACCACCATTACGCGCAAAGTACAGCAGGCAGCTCAGCAGGCAGTACGTAACAACGTGATGGATTACGACATGCGCCACGGCTACCGCGGCCCGTCGAACGTGCTATGGAAAGTGGGCGAAAGCAGTTGGGACAGCAAGAAAATTACCGATACGCTGAAAGCGCTGCCGACTTATGGCCCCCTGCTGCCGGCGGTTGTTACCAGCGCCAATCCACAGGAAGCCATTGCCGCGCTGGCGGATGGTACATCAGTGTCATTACGGATGGATGGTATGCGCTGGGCGCGTCCTTACCGTTCGGATACTCAACAAGGCCCAACGCCGCGTAAAGTGACTGACGTAGTACAGACTGGCCAGCAAATCTGGGTACGCCAGGTGGGAGATGCCTGGTGGCTGGCGCAAGTGCCGGACGTCAACTCCGCCCTGGTCTCCATCAATCCGCAAAACGGCGCGGTGCTGGCGCTGGTTGGTGGTTTTGACTTCAACCAGAGCAAGTTTAACCGTGCAACCCAGGCGTTACGCCAGGTGGGCTCCAACATCAAGCCATTCCTGTATACCGCCGCAATGGATAAAGGTCTGACGCTGGCGAGCATGCTCAACGACGTGCCAATCTCCCGCTGGGATGCCGGTGCTGGTTCCGACTGGCAGCCGAAGAACTCCCCGC